>JAFSSK010000144.1 GCA_017451045.1 Clostridia bacterium | reverse complement strand
ATACAAGGCCAACAAGAGCTGATCTGCCATAATTTGACGACCAAAGCGGTCCGCCCTTTACGGGGCGGGCCGCTGCTCTGTTTTGGTGGAAAAGTTCTGTTTTTTCTTGACTTTTCCTCTTGCGTTTGGTACATTTGAGTCTAGGGGCAGAACCCGGGATATTTGTGTTTTGCGAGGTGAACGATTGCCATGGGAGCAAAAGAAAAAATACTGATGCTGGACAGGGACGAGGACTGGATCTTCATGATCGATCCGTCGTCGCCCGAGGCTGCCAGGAAATCCCTGGAAGACTATTTTTCCACCTGGTCCCAGGGGGACAGCAGGATTACGGACGCGACCTGCTGCCTTTACGGGAAATGTTCCATGATCCCGAACAGGGCCACGACGTGGATCGGTTCGAAGTTTCCTCTGAAGACGGATCACGGCGTCAGCGTGGACTATTCGAAACTGTTCGGCAGACTCAGCCTGGAAGGACTGTATAAATGCTACGAAGAATTCCGCATCGATCCGGTAAAGATCATTCTGGACACGTTGAGGAAGACGGGCATCCGCCCCTGGATCACCCTGCGGATGAACGACGCCCATTACCTGTACGATGACGATATCACCTATGGCAAGGAAGAGTTGTTCTATGAGGCCGTCGAGACCGGGCACGTGATCGGGGATCAGTACGGGTATTTCGGCAGATGCTATGATTTTTCATGGCCGCGTGTGCGGCAGATGCTGCTGGATCTGATCGGGGAGATCCTGGACCGGTATGATATGTATGGGCTTTCTTTGGACTTTTTACGGGAGCCGTTCTGCTTCGATTACAGAAACGATCCCGGCTGTCATGAGATCATGACGGAAATGATCAGACAGATAAGGCGGCTGCTCGACAAAGCGGGAGAAAAGCGCGGCAGCAGGATCAAGCTGCTTGTTCGCGTCCCCCACAACCCCAAAGAATCTCTTGCGTACGGATTCGACGTCAGGACCTGGTGCCAGGAAAACCTGATCGACGTGATAGAGCCGTGCGCCAGATGGGAATGCGTCAACAGCGGCATCCCCGTAAGACAGTGGAGAGAGACGGTGGGGAAGGACGTACTGCTTATCCCGGGCGTGGAAACGCTCTCGCTCAAAGGCCCCGCAAAAAAAGCGGGGGAGGCCGAATGGGGAGAGAAGATGTTCTCGATCATGTCCGCAGAACAGGTGAGAGCCTATGCCGCCTCCTTCGACGCGCAGGGCGCGGACGGGCTGTTCCTGGCCAACATGTGCTCTTCGTCAAGCGAAAGGAACAGACGTATCTGGACGATCGATCCGGCACATGCGGATGAAGGCTTCAGGCGGTACATCGTCACGTTCCAGGACATTCCGTCCGGCATGACGGATCACGTTTACCGGCCGCTTCCGCTGAAAGTCTGCGGGCAAACTGCGCTGGATCTTCCCATCGGGAAAGTGAGAAAGACTGATAGGATCAGCGTCTTTGTCGACGCGGAAGGCGAAAGCGCCCCGGCACTGACCGTCGGGGGAAAGACGTATGCGGCGGAAAAATGCGGACCGCTGACGGCGTGCGGCGATGAGAGCAGCGTCACTGTCCTTCTGAGTCCCCACGGAAGTTTTCGGTACGATCTTTCGGGGTTTGAAACGGACTGCGACATACGCCTTTCCTTTTTAGGGAACTGTGTGATCCATCACGCGGAGGTCCGGATCGGGGAAGCGTGACAAAAGACGTGAGTGAAAAAACTCTTGACAAAACAGCCCCGATAGCGTATATAATAATTGTATCCGTTATGCGCGGAGCAGAATTCTTATGAATGGAGAATCACTATGGATACCGAGAACGAAACCATGAAAACCGAGCAGGAGACCAAAAGCGGCGACAACAACAAGATTGTCAGATTCATCCTTACCTTCTTCTTGGGATGGCTCGGAAGTCTGATCATCAATCACACCAGCCTGAAACCCGAAGGGTTCACGTCAAGAACAGGTCTTTACCTCATCCTTGGCATCGTGACCTTCGACATTTATCCGCTGGTCGCTTCCATCTGCAATCTGTTCTTCGATGCTTCCAAAGAGAGAAACATCGGTTACAAGAAGGACTGATAACCGTACAAAAAACATCCATCGCAGCATTCGTGAGGCGATGGATGTTTTTTCGCGTTTTGTGATTTGACGCGTCAGACTGTCACAAGGACTGCGTCAAGCGGCCCGACACGGTATTCCTTTTTGCCAACGGAGAACGGCACCTCTTCTGTTTCCGGGTTCACGACGATGACGGCAGTTTTCCCGTTTCCCGCTTCCCAGCAGGAAGTGTGCAGGCGGGGAAGATCTGCCTTTTCTCCGCTTGCCAGCGGCACGCAGATCCTGTCGCAGATCACGTCCGGGCCGCAGCTCATCCTGCCGCAGAAAAGATATTTTTTGCCTTCGGCATTGTAAAACGCTGTCAGGTTCTTTATCAGTTCGAGCGCATTGTCCATATCCGGGCTGTGCTCGAAATCCCTTGTCCCCCAGTGGGTCATAAGGCTGCCGTTGGGAGAGAGCGTCAGGGTCATCAGGTCGCCGATCGAGAAGGAGTAGGCCAGCCTGTACCGCAGCGTATCGCATTTCGTGTCAAGGCCGCAGCATACCTGGTTGCCCATGAAGTTCCTTGCGTATTCGTGGTACAGAAAGGCAAAGAGAGGGACGGGCTCGCCCTGCTGGTAGTTCAGCTCGTACCTGTTGTCGCTGAGAGCAAGATTCCCGATAAACGGCTCCGCCGCGGCGCTTTCACAGCCGAACAGCATCTTGGGCGCCTGCTCGTTCCATCCGGTCAGCAGCCGCTGCATGGAGGACGTCATCCATACACCAGGCATCGGCGGATGACCGTGATCCCGCGCGTAGCACAGGCACTGGCTCCCGCCGTGGTTCTGGTCCAGGATCTGCGCGTAGTCGATCCCGCTGGAGAACAGGGGCGTGTACGCTTCGTCAAGGATCTTCCTGCCTCCTTCCGACGCAGCGCATATGTCGTACCCGCTGCGCTGAGCCGTGCAGATGTGGCTGATCCCGACTTCGTCCTGCGGGGAGCGGCACATGCCTAAAAGGACATCCGTACACCGGATCTTTTCTTGGTTGTTGTAGCTTTGGATCAGGTTGCTCTGGATGGTATAGCCGAAGCCGGAGCAGTAAACGCCCAGAAGGTCTCCGCTCTCGTGCAGCGCGTCCCTGAATTCGAAAAACGGTTCCTCTCCGCCGTACGGGGGCCATACGTACGGAGGAGCCCAGGGTGCTGTGCCTTCCCAGTGCATCAGCAGCGCCATGATCTGCGCGGAGGTGGCTTTTTTGATGCGGTTAAGCGCTGGGAGCGCCGCGGTGTACGGGAAGAAAGCGTTTGGGTCCATCCTGTCCATGTCGTGGATGCCCCGGACGGGATAGGTCACGACAAGCGGCAGTCCCTCATACCATTTCGGCAAAGACGGATTCCGGCAGGCGGGGCGGACATTTGGAGGAAGGTTCTGCTCGAACCACTCCCTGTAGATGGCGGCGGCAGATCTCCATCCGCCCGGGCACGCCTTCCAGATAACGGGATAAGGCAGGCGGAAATCCTGGCCGAAACAGGCTCCGGTGTAAAGACGCATCGTGATAAGGACGCCCGCTCCGTTCGCACTGAAGTCCAGATGTTTCAGACCTCTTTCAGGGTCGTGCGCGCCCATGTAAAGGCCGGAATGGGGGAAGACATAGGCAATGAACTGGGAGCACAGCATCCCGGGGAAGGAAACGGTATTCCCGGACGGGTATTCCGGATCCCGGGTCTGGTGCCTGCGCTCGTCGCTGATCAGGACCCCCTCGTTGTAAGGGTAAAGAATCCTTCCGCCCTCCGGGTCGTTTTCACCCAGGCTGCGCAGCCTGATCTTCGGGAAATCAATCCACTCCACAGCGAATTGTTCCGGTACGGACGTGAATGAGATGCCCCATTCGATCCCTTTCGCTTCTCTGATCGTGACATCAACGCAAAGATCCCGTAATTCCTCTTTGAAACCGCTGAACGAGACAGTATCGCCGCACCGGCAGACCGTTTTCGCGTCTGTCGCGTCCAGGACGACCGATTCGCCCAGGCGGTCCCTCAGTTTTGCCGAAAAGAGCGGGACGCCGCCGGCGCAGCAATCCTTATCTTTCAGGCAAAGGGAACGGATCTGTCTGCATTCTGCATCTGTTTCGAGCCTTAAGCCGGGTATGGTAAAAATAGGCATCGTTGTGGTCCTCCGCATTTGTTTCTGCTTCCATTATACCAAAAGCACCGCATGATGGCAACCAAGACGACCTGGCCTGCGTATCTTTGTGTGGCAATTCCTTTGGCTTTTGTGAAAAATACAATGTTTAAGGAAAATATTGCCGAAAATCTTGTGGAAAATCAAAAACTTTGGAAAACTTATTGAATTAAAGGCAGTTTGACTGTACAATATAGATGTACGCCCTTTTCTTTGCAGCAGTCTTTTGGGGGAGGATCATGGAACTGTTAAAAGCTCACCAACTTGATATCATGCTTTTCATGTGCGGCGTGTGCGGGATCCTGGCGGTCATGACGGCGGTCACGAAGGCGCTGCCTCACAGGACGAAACGCATTCTGGCATTGATGGAGATCTCCGCCATGCTGCTGCTTTTCCTTGACAGGCTGTGCTATCTGTACAGAGGGGACGAGAGCGTGCTAGGCTTTTATATGGTGCGTATCTGCAACGGGCTCGTCTACCTGTTTCTGCTCATCATCCCGGTTCTTGTGTCAAAGTTCCTGTCTGACGTGCTGGTCAACGACTGCGGACTGCAAAAGCCCCCGGTGCAGATCCGTATCAGCGAGTTTCTGTTCGTTGCGGGTGTTGTCTTACTGATCGTTTCCCAGTTCACGGGACTGTACTATACGTTCGATTCGCACAACAACTACCAGCGTTCCTTCTGGAACCCGCTGTGCTATGTCGCCCCTGTTTTGATCGTCATCCTGCAGGAGTGGACGATCATCAGGTACCGGAAACTGATCAAGAAGAGCCTTTTCATTTCCATGATGATCTGCATCTCGCTGCCTACGCTCGCGTCGGTCGCCCAGATCTTCGCTTACGGGCTGTCTTTGACGAACCTTACGACGGCTTTTACCGTTGTTGTGTTCTACACGTATACGCTGAATTACCTGAGCGAGGCGTCCGAGCGCGCCAGGAAGCATGAACTGGAATACTACAAGGAAGCCAAGCGCAAGGAAACGGCGCTGTTCGAGCAGACGATCGAAGCGCTGGCCAACGCCATCGACGCGAAGGACAAGTATACGCACGGGCATTCGGCCAGGGTGGCGGCCTATTCCAAACGGATCGCCCAGAACGCGGGACTGCCGGAGGTTACCTGCGAGGAGGTCTATTTCGCGGCGCTGCTCCACGACGTCGGGAAGATCGGCGTCAGCAACGACATCCTCAACAAGGTAGGACCGCTTACCGAGCCCGAACTGAAGCAGATAAAGAACCATCCGGTGCTTGGCAGCCAGATCCTTTCCAGCATCAAGCAGGCGCCGTTTCTCAAGACAGGCGCGCAGTATCACCATGAGCGCTACGACGGGCACGGGTATCCTGAAGGCCTTGCGGGAGAGAACATTCCCGAGATCGCGCGCTTGATCTCTGTGGCCGACGCCTACGACGCGATGACCTCACTCAGGAGCTACCGGAAGCCGCTGAGTCCCGAGGAGGTAAAGACCGAATTCATAAACGGGCGGGGAACGCAGTTCGACCCGGTCTTCACGGACGTCATGCTGCACATCATCGAGATTGGTGAGGCCAAAGACGGTACGACCTGCGACGGGCCGGGGGAAACAGCCCAGAAAGATTGAAATACACAAACAAATACGCGGACGCCCCGTGACGGAGCGCCCGCGTATTAGTTTTCAATGCTTACTTTAGGAAGATTACCGTATACGGATCGACTGTGATGACCGCGGTTCCGTCCCTGATCTCAAGGGCCGTTTGCGCCATGTCGTTCTTCTCGTCGAGAAGCCATAGTTTTTCATCCCCGGCAAGACCGGATACCGAGACCGTAACGGGTTTTTCAAGATGCGGTCCGTAGTAGGAAACCAGCAGCGCGGTCTTTCCGTCCTTGTCTGCAGCGCCAAGCGCGTATACCGCGTCGTCGTCCGACGAAACCGATACCTGCGTTCCCATCTGGTAAAGGGACGAGAACATCAAAAACGGATAGTAGGGCTTCTGGGGACGCATCGTGTAGAAGTTGAAGGGCCCGCAGAATGCGCACGGCCGGAAATCGTAATACATCAGCATGTCGATGGGCAGATTCTGGCCGGTCACCATGGTCGCCGCGGTGAAGGCCGCGCCTTTCAGGGCGTT
>JAFSSK010000143.1 GCA_017451045.1 Clostridia bacterium | reverse complement strand
CACACCAGAAGATGGAACCCCAAGATGGCGGAATACATCTTCACGGAGAGAAACGGTATTTACATTATCGACCTCCAGAAAACCGTCAAGAAATTTGACGAAGCCTACAATTTCGTTCGCGACCTGTCCGCACAGGGCGGCACGCTTCTGTTCGTCGGCACGAAGAAGCAGGCTGCCGAAGCGATCAAGGAAGAGGCTACACGCTGCAGCATGTACTACGTGAACGTGCGCTGGCCGGGCGGCATGATGACCAACTTCAAGACCATCAAACGCTCCATCAACCGTCTGAACAACCTGAACAAGATGCAGGAAGACGGAACCTTCGATCTGCTCCCGAAGAAGGAAGTCGCTGCGAAGCAGAAAGAGATCTTCGACCTCGAGAAGAGCTACGGCGGCATCAAGGAAATGGACAGACTGCCCGACGCCATTTTCATCGTAGACCCCAAGAAGGAAAGAAACGCAGTGCTCGAAGCCAAGAAGCTTGGGATCCCGGTCATCGCGATCGTGGACACCAACTGCGATCCTGACGACGCAGACTACATAATCCCCGGCAACGACGACGCTATCCGCGCCATCAAACTGATCTCCTCCTCGCTGGCAGACGCCGTGATCGAAGGGAAGCAGGGCGAGCAGACGGCTGACGCCGAAAGCGCAGAGGAAGCTCCCGCAGAGGAAGCCGCTGAGGCTGAATCCCAAGAGGCCTGATGCAAACTGATTATTGTGAGGTAAACACAAATGGCAAATATCACAGCACAGGATGTTGCAGCATTGAGAGCCAAGACCGGTCTTGGCATGATGGACTGCAAGAAAGCGCTGGTCGAGGCTGAGGGCGACCAGGAAAAAGCGATCAAGATCCTCCGTGAAAAGGGTCTTGCCACAGCAGCCAAGAAGGAAAGCCGCATCGCTGCAGAAGGCGTCGTCGCCATCAAGACGATCGGCAGCATCAGCGCGATCATCGAAGTCAACACAGAAACAGACTTCGTGGCTAAGAACGCGTCCTTCCTGGAATTCGTATACGGTCTGCTAGAGACGATCATCGCCAAGAAGCCTGCCGACGTGGCCGCACTTGAGGGCTGCACGTTCGCTTCTTCCGCCATGACGGTCTCCGCCGCGCTCACGGACAAGATCGCCGTGATCGGTGAAAAGATCAGCATCCGCCGTTTCCAGATCGTTGAGGGAACAGTGTCCACATACGTCCACGGACGCGTGAATCCGGCCGTTGCAGCCGGCGGCACAGGCGTTATCGTGAAGTTCGAGGGCAGCGAGGCCGCTCTTTCCAGTGAAAAATTCGCTGAGGTCGGCAAGAACATCGCGCTCCAGATCGCTTCCGGCAATCCGCCCACATACATCGCCAAGGAAGACGTTCCCCAGTCCGCTATCGACGAGGAAATCGGCATTCAGATCGCAGCAGCCAAGAACGATCCCAAACTGGCCAACAAGCCCGACGAAGTGCTTAAGAAGATCGTACAGGGCAAGATGGACAAACTGTTCTTCGAAAAAGTCTGCCTGAACGAGCAGCTGTACGTCAAGGACGACTCGATGAAAGTCGGCGCGTACCTGAAGGCGTCCGCAAAGGAACTCGGCGGCGAGATCAAAGTCGTTCAGTTCGTTCTGTTCGAAAAGGGCGAAGGCATCCAGAAACGCGAAGAGAATTTCGCGGAAGAGATCGCCAAACTGGCAGGAAAATAAGATACCGGAAGCATTCCGGAAAACGGCAGGGCTGTTCGCAAATGAGCAGCCCTGTCCTGTTTTTTGTCTGCGCACGGCCAAATTGTTATTTACAAGGCTTTTGTTTTGTAGTAAAATACTAATAGAATAATATAAAAGCGAGGTGCGGAATGAAACAGCCAAATCCCAGATACAAGCGGGTCATGCTCAAACTGTCCGGTGAGGCACTGGCCGGCAAGGACGGTATTCTGAACTTTGATTTTCTGGACAATGTCGCCGGCGTGATCAAAAAATGCCATGACGCCGGTATCGAGATGGCGGTCCTGTCGGGCGCGGGCAACATCTGGCGCGGCCGTTCAGGCGGCGCGATCGACAGCTGCCGGGCCGATCACATGGGGATGCTGGCTACGCTGATCAACGCCATCGCGATCCAGGACGCGCTCCTGCGGGCCGGGCTTAAGGCCAGGGCCCTGAGCGCCGTCGGCGTCGACGGGATGGTCCAGCGTTTCGACGAGGAGAGCGCGATCAGTGCGCTGGAAGCGGGCGAGATCATCGTGTTCGGAGCGGGAACGGGCCTGCCTTTCTTCTCCACGGATACAGCCGCCGTCGTCCGCGCGGCGCAGATCAAGGCGGACGCCGTGCTGATGGCCAAGAACATCGACGCTGTCTATTCCGACGACCCGCGCAAGAATCCCGCGGCGGTACGCTACTCCGACATCACGTACGCCGAGGTGATCGAGAAGCAGCTGAAGGCGCTGGACCTCACGGCAACGATCTTCTGCATGGACCACCAGATGAAATGTTACGCGTTCGAACTGAAGGACCCGGAGAACATCCTAAGGGTCGTCATGGGCGAGAATATAGGAACCGAACTGCATAATTAAAGAAAGAAGAGGACGAGATTATGTTTGACACTTCCGCTTACGAGAAAAAGATGAAAAACAGCGTCGACGTTTTTGAAGACGCCCTTTCCTCCATCCGCGCGAGCCAGGCCAACGCCGGCGTCATAGCGCGTGTGAATTTCGAATACTACGGCACGCCGACACGGATCGTCGACATGGCCTCCGTCACCGTGACGGACGCCAGGACGCTTGTCATCTCGCCGTATGACAAAACAACGCTGAAGGCGATGGAGAAAGCGCTGCTCGCGTCAGACGTCGGCATCACGCCGAACAACGACGGCAGCGTGATCCGCCTGTCTTTCCCACAGCTGACGGAGGAACGCCGTCATGAGCTGAGCAAGAAAGTCGCGAAATTCGGCGAGGAGGCGAAAGTCTCCGTCAGGAACGTCCGCAGGGACGCCAACGAGGACATCAAGAAGCAGAAAAAGGACAGCGTGCTGACCGAAGACGACGCCAAGGACGCCGAGAAGAAAGTCCAGGAGCTGACGGACAGATACATCAAGAATGTCGACGCCGTCATCGAAAAGAAGACCAAGGAGATCATGGCGATCTGACGAACACGGCTGCAACGGCGGGTTAGGCCCGCCGTTTGCGTCCAAAGACAGGACGGGAGACGGACGGATGAGCGCGAAAAAGAAAACGGACGAATTGCATATCCCGTTTCACGTGGCTTTTATCATGGACGGAAACGGCCGGTGGGCGAAAAAGCGGGGACTGCCCCGGGAGATCGGCCACAGGCAGGGAGCCGCCACGTTCAAGAAGATCGTTCGCTACTGCGGGAAGATCGGCATCGGCTGCGTAACGGTTTACGCCTTTTCCACGGAGAACTGGAAAAGACCGCAGCGCGAAGTCCAGGCGATCATGAAACTGCTGGACGACTATTTGGACACATGTGAAAGAGAACTGGACGACGATCCGCTGCAGATCCATTTCATCGGCGATATGTCCCCGCTGCCTGACAGTATGCGGGAAAAGATCGAAAGACTGGAAAAAAGATCTGCCGTTTACGACAGGATCCTGAACATCGCGCTCAACTACGGATCCCGCAATGAGATCGTTCACGCGTTCAGAACGCTCAGCGCAAAAGGAGTCACTGATCCCACGGAGGACGATATTTCTCGCGCGCTCTATACGGCTCACTGCAAGGATCCGGACCTGATCGTACGGACAGGCGGCGAAAAAAGGCTTTCCAACTACCTTTTGTGGCAGTCCGCCTATGCGGAACTGTACTTTACTGACGTGCTTTGGCCCGATCTGTCCGAGGCTGACGTGGACGAAGCGGTGAGATACTATTCCGGATGCAGCCGCAGGTTCGGCGGTCTGGACAGCGGGGAGGCGGAACAAGGGAAATGAGACAACGTATCATCACAGGCATTATAGCTTCTATCATTTTCTTCCCGGTCGTTTTGCTCGGGAACGAGTATTCGTATGCGGGCATTTTCTCGTTCATTTCCCTCGTAGGGGTCTTCGAGATGCTCAGGTGCACGGGACTTCATAAAACCTTTTACGTCTCCGTTCCGGTCCTGATCGTCGGCGGTCTGATGCCGCTGCTTACGGTGCTTTTGCCTGTTGCGGACCTGATCTGGTACGTGGTGGGGATCGCGATCGTGCTCGCGCTGTATCTGTTTGGCGCCGTCGTGCTGTCCGGAGGCAAGGTCCCGATCGACAGTCTGTGCGTCATGTCGCTGTTCTGCCTGTACATTTCCACCGCGCTGACGGGTACGGTGCGGATTTATCTTTACTATCACGATCAGGGCGTATATTTCTATATGTTCCCGTTCCTGGTGGCGTGGATAACGGATATCTTCGCCTATTTCACGGGCCGTCTGCTCGGCCGTCACCAGCTTTGTCCCGATATCAGCCCCAAGAAGACGATCGAGGGAAGCATCGGCGGCGTCGTGTTCGCGGTCGGGTTCTCGCTCTTGTACGCGTGGATCGTGCAGCTCGTGTCAGGCCTCCAGCCTAATTACTGGGTATTCGCAATCGTTTCCTTCTTCATGTCTGTCGTGTCGCAGATAGGGGACCTGATCCTTTCCGTCGTCAAAAGGCATTATGACGTAAAGGATTACGGACGGATCCTGCCGGGGCACGGCGGGATCCTGGACAGGTTCGACTCGCTCCTTCCGGTTTTCATCCTGCAGTTCCTTATGATGCATTTTGTGGAGTTTTTCCTGTAAAACCATGAATAATTACTTTTTTTCTGATTCAGACTTTCCGGAGATGATCATCCTCGGATCGACGGGATCCGTCGGCGAGCAGGCTTTCGACGTTGCCGTCCGGCAGCATATCCCTGTCGCCGGGCTGGCTGCCGGCAGGCAGTCGGAAAGGCTGGAATCCCAAGCACGAGCCCTGCATGTCAGGGCTTGTGCGCTCTATGACGAGACGGCAGCGGACGATCTGCGCGTCCGCCTTGCGGACACGGACATCCGTGTCTTCGGCGGCGCCGACGCATGCGTACGTCTTCTCGAACATCTCAGGACGGATAAATCCCAGGTCGTGCAGCATGCCATCACGGGCCGGCAGGGCCTTGAACCGACGCTGTGCTCCCTGAAGCTGGGATACAGGCTCGCACTGGCGAACAAGGAATCCCTCGTGATCGCGGGCAGCCTTGTCATGAAATCTGCGGCGCCGGGACAGCTCGTCCCCGTGGACAGCGAACACAGCGCCATCTACCAGTGCCTGCGGGCCGGCAGACGGGAAGAGATCAAGCGGATCTGGCTGACGGCGTCAGGCGGTCCCTTCAGGGGATTCAGCCGCGAGCAGCTGGAGAAGGTCACGCCAGAAATGGCGCTGGCCCATCCCACGTGGAAAATGGGGCCGAAGATCACGGTGGACAGCGCCACGCTGATGAACAAGGGGTTCGAGGTCATCGAGGCCGTTCATCTGTTCGGCGTAACGCCTGATGCGGTCCGCGTCGTGATCCATCCGGAGAGCATCGTTCATTCCATGGTCGAATACAGGGACAACAGCCTCATCGCGCAGCTGTCCGTGCCGGATATGCGCCAGTGCGTGCAGTACGCGATGACGGATCCTTTGCGGTTTCCGTCACAGGTGGCGGAACTGGACCTTACCAAAATTTCCGGACTCACGTTCAAAGATCCGGACACAGAGACATTCAGACTGCTTCCGTGCGCTGGCCGGGCGATCCGGGCAGGCGGGGGACTGCCTGCGGCCCTGAACGCCGCCAACGAGGTGGCGGTAGCCGCGTTCTTAAAAGGGCGCATCTCGTTCTACGGGATCACGGAAACCGTATGCGGGGTCGTGGACAGGATGGAGAAGCAGGCGAAAGAGGCCTTGGATCTTGAGGGGATCCTTCGCTGCGATGAAGCCGCCCGCGCGTACGCCGGGGAGGCCGTGAACGAAAGGTAGCACGAAAAAACCAGTACAACAAAACAGAAAGGTGGTCGGTCAGCTTGAAAACAAGTTCGATCCTGATAGCGGTACTCATATTCGGTTCGCTGATTTTTCTGCATGAGCTCGGCCACTATCTTTTTGCCCGGCTGTTTCATGTCAAGATCAACGAGTTCGCCGTGGGCATGGGACCGAAGCTATTGTCCAGGACCAGCAAAAAGACAGGCATCAGGTACAGTCTGCGAGCCCTTCCGATCGGCGGATTCGTGTCGATGGACGGGGAAGACGACGTGTCTGAACATCCTGACGCGTACTGCCGCAAACCCTGGTGGCAGCGGCTTCTGATCGCGCTGGCGGGGCCTGCCATGAACATGCTGATCGGCTTTATCGCCATGGCGGTTCTCGTCATCGGCACAGGCGCCGTTTCCACGACGGTCGTCGCGGACTTTACGGACAACGCGGTGAGCAACGCGGACGGATACCTGCAGCCTTATGACGAGATCGTCCGGATCAACGGGCGCCGGGTCTACTCAAGGACAGGCATCTACTACGCGATCCTGTACGGCCGGTACGAAGAAGGCAGCGCGCAGATCGTAAAGGACGGGGAAACGGTCACGGTGGAAAACGCGGCCGGCGTCGACATCGAGATAAGGCGCGACGGCGAGACGGTCCTGCTGGAAAACGTCCCGTTCAGGACTGTATCGGAGAGCGGCATCACGTTCGTCGACCCGGATTTCAACATTTTTTATACCAGACTCAGTTTCGGAGGCGTCGCGAAGCAGACCTTCTTCGATTCGCTGGCGACCGTCGAGCTGATCTGGCAGTCTTTAGGGCGCCTCATCACGGGCCAGTACGGCCTGGAGGCCGTTTCGGGTCCCGTTGGGGTGACGCAGGCCATCGACTCGGTCAACACCGGCAACTGGCTGTCCATCGTGTACATCTTCGTGCTGATCACGATGAACCTGGGCGCTTTCAACCTGATCCCGTTCCCGGCGCTTGACGGATGGCGGATATTCCTTCTGCTGTTCGAAGCCATCTTCCGCAAGCCGCTCAACAAGAAAGTGGAGGGATACGTGAACATGGCGGGGCTGATCCTTCTGTTCCTTCTGATGATTTTTGTGACAACGAAAGATATTATGGGACTGTTCAAATGAGATACAACGAGATCCGCAGGAAAACACGCGAAATAGCCGTCGGGAACGTCCTTGTCGGCGGCAATCATCCGATCGCGATCCAGTCCATGACGAACACGGACCCGCACGACGCGAAGGCTACGCTGGACCAGATCGTCCGGCTGCGGGACGCGGGCTGCGACATCGTCCGGATAACCGTCCCGGACCTTGAGGCGGTGAAGACCGTCGAGGCGGTAAAGAAAGCGGACCCGGGGATCCCCGTGGTCGCGGACATCCATTTCGACTATAAGATCGCGATCGCGTGCGCCGAGGCGGGCGTCGACAAGATCCGCATCAATCCCGGCAACATCGGGAGCAGGGAAAGGATCGAAAAAGTGTGCCGCGCGTGCGAAAAAAGGCATATTCCGATCAGGATCGGCGTCAACAGCGGCTCTTTGGAGAAGGATATCCTTGCCCGCTACGGGCATCCCTGTCCCGAAGCGCTCTGCGAGAGCGCCCTTGCAAACGCGGCAGCCCTTGAGGAATTCGGCTTTTCTGATATCGTGCTGTCCATCAAGGCGTCGAACGTCAGGGACATGATCCTCGCCAACAGGCTGGTCGCGAAAGAGACGGACTATCCGCTCCACCTGGGCGTCACCGAGGCAGGAGACGCGCATATGGGCCAGCTCAAAAGCGCTGCCGGGATCGGCTCCTTGCTGTGCGACGGCATCGGAGACACGATTCGCGTGTCCCTGACGGCCGATCCGGTCCTTGAAGTCAGGGCGGCGAAAGATATCCTCAAGGCCCTGGAAACGGAAGGACAGAGCGGGCTGAGAGTCGTCAGCTGCCCGACGTGCGGCAGGACAAAGATCGATCTGATCGGGCTCGTCAGTCTGTTCGAGGAGCGCGTCAGAGCGGAAAAACTGGATACCGTTCCTTTGAAAGTCGCGCTGATGGGATGCGTCGTCAACGGTCCCGGCGAGGCGCGCGAGGCTGACATCGGCGTGGCAGGCGGCTGTGGCGAGGCAGTCCTTTTTTCGCATGGAGAGATTCTCGGGAAGATCCCCGAGGACAGGATCGTGGAAACACTGATCAAAGAAATAAAAAAGAGATTTTAGGAGTATTTTGAGGTAAAATACCGTTTTTTGGAGGATAACGACAGTTATGGATAAGATCCGACTGCTTGATAAAGTCAATAGATACGAACCAGGAGCCTCCGTGGAAAGATGGCTTGGCTCCGTCATGCTGGACCGTTTCCGCGCGGACAAAGCCGAGCGGAAAATGGAACTGTTCGTCGAATGCGACAGGGTCATCCCGAAGGCCGTCTTATACGAGGCCGAGGAGGGGATCAGGAAGACGTACGAACTTTCCTCTGTCCACATTTTCCCGCATTACGGCAAGGATCTGTTTTCCGAGGCGTACATCCCGGAACTGATCACAGAAACAGAGAAGTTCGGCCTTGCGGCGAAAGGTTTCTTCGACGGATACAGCTGCAGTCTTGAAGACGGCGTGCTGAAGATCATGGTGCCGCTCCGCGAGGACGGCATCGAAATGATGTACGACAAAAAAACGCCCGAACTGATGTGCTCGATCGTCAAACGGGAATTCGACACGGACATCCGCGTCATCATCGAGCGCGACGTGGACGCAGAACTGAGCAACTACTATGAAGACATGCAGAACATGTACGACAGGCAGCTGTACGAGATCGCTTCCCGCGAGTACGAAAGAGCGGAGGAGAAAGACGACGATGCGTCAGCCGACGGCCCGATCCTTACCCGCATTTCCTCGGTCTATGACCAGAATATCGTGCCGGAACCGTCCGAAGACGGGAAAAGCGTTCGGATCGGATACAGCACGTTTGCCGTCGATTCGCCGGAGCAATTACACGGAGACAGTTTCGAGATAAAGCCGATATCCATCGCTTCCATCCGCTCGAGCGCAAGACGGCAGGTGGTCGTGGGGGAGGTATTCAACTATAAGGCGACGCCGACAAAAGCCGGCGACAAAGTCATCAGTACGTTCGGACTGTTCGACGGAAGCGCCTCGATCGCCGTCAGAGTGGTGTTCAAAGACCCGGAGAAGGCGTACGGGATAGAGAAGTACATGACAGAAGGCCAGGCTGTGATCGCCGCTGTCGGAAGCATCGAGCGGGTGACGCGCAACGACGTCAAGAGCGAAGACTTCACGTTCTCGGCGATCGCTCTCGCTAAGATCAGGAAGATCAGCCGGACGGACGACGCGGCGCAAAAGCGCGTGGAACTGCATCTGCACACGACCATGTCCGCCATGGACGCGCTCATTCCGCCCGACAAGGCCGTGAGCGTCGCGAAGGACTGGGGACACAGCGCGATCGCGATCACGGACCACGGAAACGCGCAGGGATTCCCCGAGGCCATGAAGATGGCCGAAAAGACCGGCATGAAAGTGATCTACGGGATGGAAGCGTATTTCGTGAACGATACGGCCAAAGCCGTCAGAGGCGCGTACGAGGGCCAGTTCACGGACGAGATGATCGTCGTGGACATCGAGACGACGGGCCTTTCCGTGCGGAACTGCCGCATCACGGAGATCGGCGCGGTAAGACTCAGGAACGGCGCCGTCACAGAGCGTTTCGATACCTTCGTCAACCCCGAAGTCCCGATCCCGAAAGAGATCCAGGAAAAGACGTCGATCACGGACGAAATGGTCGCGCAGGCCCCGAAAGTCGGGGAAGCCATCCGCATGTTCCTTTCGTTCATCGGCCCGGAAGACGTCCGGGATTCGAGGCTGCTCATCGGGCACAACGCGGATTTCGATATCGGCTTTTTGCGGTACTACGCCGAGCAGAACGGCATGTCCTTGAACAATCCGTACCTGGATACGCTGGCGCTTTCAAGATTTTTGAACGCCGATATGAAGAGCCACAAGCTGGACGATCTGGCCGAGCGCTACAGCCTGGGCGATTTCCAGCATCACAGGGCCTGCGACGACGCGAACATGACGGGCCTCGTCTTCCTGGCTATGGTCCGACAGCTGCTGCAGAACGGCACGAGAAATTTTTCGGAACTGGTGTCGGATATGGAAGGAAAGACCGATCCGAAGCGGCTGAACGCGTATCATCAGATCCTGCTGGTTAAGAACACGACAGGTCTCAAGAATTTATACAGACTGATCTCCGAAAGCTATCTGAACTACTACTACAGGACGCCCAGGATCCCGAAGACAGAACTTGAAAAGTACAGGGAAGGGCTTCTCGTTGGATCCGCCTGCGAGGCGGGCGAACTGTTCCGCGCGATCCTCGGCAACCGGACGGACGACGAGATCGAGAGCATCGTAGACTTTTACGACTATCTCGAGATCCAGCCGATCAGCAACAACCGATTCCTGGTCGAGGAGGGGACCGTCGCGGACGACGAAGGCCTGCGGGAGATCAACCGCAAGATCGTGGAACTGGGAGAAAAATACAACAGACCCGTCGTCGCCACCTGCGACGCGCATTTCCTCAATCCCGAGGATGAGATCGGCAGGAAGATCCTTCTGTCCGGCATGAAGTTCAAGGACGCGGACAGGAACGCGAGTTTGTACCTGCGGACGACCGAGGAAATGCTGGAGGAATTCGCCTATCTGGGCAAAGAAAAGGCTTTCGAGGTCGTCGTGACCAATCCAAACCTTATCAACGACCAGATCGAACGCGTCCGCCCGATCCCGGAAGGCGCCTATCCGCCGCATCTTGACGGTGCGGAGGAGGAACTCCAGAAGCTGTGCTGGGACAGGGCGAGGAAGATGTACGGGGATCCCGTGCCGGAGCTCGTCAAGAGCCGGCTGGAGAAGGAACTCGGTTCCATCATCAAGAACGGGTTCGCCGTTCTGTATATCATCGCCCAGAAGCTGGTGCGTTTCTCCGAGGATCTGGGATATCTCGTCGGCTCGAGAGGATCCGTCGGATCTTCTTTCGTGGCGCCGATGGCCGGCATATCAGAAGTTAACCCGCTTCCGCCCCACTACTACTGCGAGGACTGCGGATACAGCGAATTCATCACGGATGGATCGTACGGATCCGGATTCGACCTGCCGGACAAGAACTGTCCGATCTGCGGCAGGAAGATGGCCGCGGACGGGCATAACATCCCGTTCGAGACCTTCTTGGGGTTCTACGGCGAGAAATCGCCGGATATCGACTTGAATTTCTCGGGCGAGGTGCAGGCCCGCATACACAAGTACACGGAGGAACTGTTCGGCGCGGAGAACGTGTTCAAGGCGGGTACAATCGGTACGCTGCAGGACAAGACGGCCTTCGGCTTCGTGATCAAATACATGGAAGACAGGGGCATCAGCATCTGCAACGCTGAAATGGACCGTCTGGTCAACTTGTGCGTGGGCGTCAAGCGGACGACCGGACAGCATCCGGGCGGGATCATCGTCGTGCCGAGAGACAAGGACGTGTATGACTTTACGCCGGTCCAGCATCCCGCGGACGACCCGGATTCCGATATCGTCACGACGCACTTTGCGTTTTCCTATCTCCACGACACCATCCTGAAGCTGGATGAGCTGGGACACGATGTCCCAACCAAATACAAATGGGCGGAGAAGTTCAGCAACACGTCCGTCATGGACGTCCCGATGAACGACAAAGCCGTCTATGAGCTGTTCCGCTCCACAACGCCATTAGGTGTGACTCCGAACGATATCGGATGCAATCTCGGAACGCTTGGACTGCCTGAGTTCGGTACCAATTTCGCCATGCGAATGCTGGAAACGGCAAAGCCCGAAACGTTCGCGGACCTTCTGCAGATTTCGGGCCTTTCCCACGGGACAGACGTGTGGACAGGGAATGCCGAGGAACTGATCAAAAGCGGGGCATGCAACATATCCCAGGTCATCGGATGCCGGGACAACATCATGAACGACCTGATCAGGTTCGGCGTCGAGAAGAGCCACGCATTCAAGATCATGGAAAGCGTCCGGAAGGGCAAAGGCCTGACGCCCGAATGGGTCGAGGAGATCAACGCGAGCTCAGCGCCGGACTGGTATATCGATTCCTGCCGGAAGATCAAATACATGTTCCCGAAAGCGCACGCGGCTGCGTACGTGATGTCCGCGATACGGCTGGGATGGTACAAGGTCCACATGCCGCAGGTCTTTTACGCGACCATGCTGACAGTCGCTCCCGGCAGCTTCGACGCGGAGATCGTCAGAGGCGGCAGGCGGGAAGTCAGACGGGTCATGGACTCGCTTGACGACCGCGGAAGGGACGAGCTGTCCGCCAAGGAGAAAGACACGCTGGCCGCCATGAAACTGGTCAACGAGGCCATGGCGAGAAAGATCGAGTTTTTGCCCGTCGACCTGGAAAAATCCCATTCGTTCGCCTTCCTGCCCGAGGGGGAAAGAGGCCTCAGAATGCCTTTCTCCGCCTTGCCGGGACTTGGCGAGAACGCTTCGAACGAGATCCTTCTGGAAAGGGAAAAAGAGCCTTTCTTCTCCGTGGAAGATCTGCAGGTCCGTACGGGACTCAGCAAAACGGTCATCGAGACGCTCAGAAGGAACGGCGTGTTGAAGGGCCTCAGCGAAACGGCGCAACTTTCCTTCTTTTAACACAGAAAGGTTTACCATGAAAAAGTTTGTGTACGAACTGCATATGCATACCGTCGAATCCAGTAAATGCGGTGTTTCCACCGGGGCAGAGCATGTCCGCCGGTATGCTGCGCTGGGATATGCCGGCGTGATCGTCACCGATCATTTCTTCAATGGAAACAGCACGGTCCCACGGGAACTGCCCTGGGATGAAAGAATCCGGCTTTTTACAACCGGATTCAATCACGCAAAAGAAGAAGGCGACCGTCTCGGGCTGTCCGTCTGGTTCGGGTACGAGTTCCATTACGACTGGAATCATTTTCTCACCTACGGCATCACGCCGCAAACGCTCGAAAAGAACCCGCAGATAATGGAAATGCCGCTTGGCGAGTACGTCGGATGGGTCAGGAGCGAGGGCGGATACGTCGTGCACGCGCATCCTTTCAGGACGCCGGGATCGGAACAGATCCAGCTGGCGAGGAACGTTGACGCGGTCGAGATCCTGAACGCCAACCGGTCGGACGGAGAGAACGACCTTGCGAGAAGATACGCGGAGCTGTTCGGGATCGCTGCCGTTTACGGGAGCGACTGCCACTCCGTTCTGCAGAAACGCCTCGGCGCCGTGACGTCCGACGTCCGTTTCGAAACCGTTGACGAGATGTTCGCCGCGATTCTGGAAGCAAAGACGGAGAATGCCGTTGTCACCGATCCCAATCTGAACTGAAACAAAAGAACGCAGCGGTGAAGGTTGTCCTTCACCGCTGCGGTTTCATGAATAGACCGGGCTCACACCGCCGTCACGAAAACGAGGCGGACGCATTTTCCGGTTCGCGAAGCAGACGGATCGTTTCGAATATGCTGCGGACGGGGATCAGTTCGATGTCCTTGATGTCCTTGCATTTCGGCGCGTTCCTGTACGGAACGACGGCGCGCCTGAATCCGAGTCTTGCAGCTTCCCGTACGCGCTGCTCGATATTGGAAACGGCTCTGCACTCGCCGGCCAGTCCCAGTTCTCCAATCGCCACCAGATCATCCGGTATGACCCGGTCGGATAGGGAGGACATGGCAGCCATGGCAACGGCAATATCCGATGCGGGCTCGTCGATATGCAGCCCGCCGATGACGTTCAGGTAGACGTCGTGCGCGGAGAAACGCTGCCCCAGTCTTTTCTCCAGAACGGCCAGTATCAGACTGAGCCGGTTATAGTCGATCCCGTTGGACGCCCGTTTCGGGGCGGGGAAAACCGTGGGGGTGATCAGGGCCTGGATCTCCGCAATGAGCGGTCTCGTCCCTTCCATGATGCACACGGCGCAGTTGCCCGAAACGTTTTTCGGACGGCCTTCCAGCAGCATTTCCGAAGGATTCGCGATCTCTTCGAGACCTGTGTCCGTCATCTCGAAAACACCGATCTCGTTGGTCGACCCGTACCGGTTCTTGATGGCTCTTATGATCCGGTAGGACTGCTGTCTGTCGCCTTCAAAATAAACGACGGAATCGACCATGTGCTCCAGCACTTTCGGACCGGCGATACCGCCCTCTTTGTTCACGTGCCCCACCAGTATGACCGAGATCCCGAAGCTTTTGGCCCGGCTGATGAAGGCCATTGCGGTCTCCTTGATCTGTGTGACGCTGCCGGGCGCGGAGTTGACCTTGTCCGAGTACATGGTCTGGATCGAATCGACGATGACGACGTCGGGGCTTACCTTATCCATTTCCGAAAGAATATGCTCGAGATGCGTATCCGTCAGGACGGAAAGATTTTTGCCCCTTACGCTGAGCCGCTCGGCGCGCAGACGAAGCTGTCCGCCGGATTCCTCGCCGGAGATATAGAGGACTTTCCTGTTGGATCCGAGCCTGTCCGAGATCTGCATGAGCAGCGTCGATTTGCCGATGCCCGGTTCGCCGGCAAGCAGCACGACGGAACCCACCACGAGCCCTCCGCCGAGCACTCTGTCAAGTTCTCCGAGTCCTGTGCCGAGCCGCATGTAATCCGGCATGTCGAGTTCGTCATAGGGAACGGCTTTGGCGTCAGCCGCGGACACGAGAGAGGGACGCCGCACGGCAGGATTCTGCTCGGGAACGGAGGCTTCCTCCTCCTCGAACGTGTTCCATGCGCCGCATGAAGGACACTTGCCGAGCCATTTCGGACTGCTGTATCCGCATTCGGAACAGACAAATGTTGTTTTCTGCTTCATAAACTACCTCTTACTGCCGCAGGGCCTGCTCTGCAGCCTGCTCGACGGCGCGCGCGTCGGAGACGCTGAGCACGGTGTAGATCACGTAAACGCCGTACACTTTGCACGACGCGTTCTCCAGCTTCGGGACCTCTCCCGGGGCGTATCCTTTGGCCGTCGGGATGTCCGATTCTTTCTTTGCACTGAGATAAACGCCGATGGAAGCGGCCAGATCTTTCGCGGCCTTTTCGTCCGCGCACTTGAAGAAACCGATCTCGTCATACTGGACGGAGGAATTCGTTAAGTAGATGCGGTAACTGCCTTCCTCAAGCGTAAGCCCGAGATACAGGCTCACGAACCGGGTATCTGCTGTCTTGAAACCGTCTTCCGAGGGCGTGGAAGGGTCCTGCATGACGGCGTCTGCCAGCTGATAGGCACTTAGATCCGTTCTGTACGAAGCGCCCCCGCAGGCGGACAGCATAAATGCTGCCAGGAGAAGGAATGCCAGGACGGCCGCGGTTGCTTTTCTAATCTGTATCATATGATTTCTCCTTGTTTTGTGGCATTACGTAGAAGGATATGCGTGTGTCCTTATATACTGAAGGATCAGCTGATAGGCTTCTTCGTTCAAATGGATCCCGTCCTGAGAACTCTGCAGGTAGGACTTCGGCAGATTGCCGTCCGGTCCCGTCAGGATCTCGAACGTATGCAGATAGTAGACGGATTTTTGTTCTGCGAGCTGCTTGACGCTCTCGTTCAGCCCGGCGATCTTCTGGTTGAGCTCCGTGGCCGTAAGGCCGAAGGTATCCTCGATCTGCGGCACGTCGGCCACCGGGAACGTGTCCTGCAGGATGATCACGGTGCCCGGGCTCTTCTCAAGTATCAGGTCGATCAGCGTCTCGTACTGGGCAAGGAAGACGTTTTTCGAACTGCCTGAGTTGCCTACGACGCCGTTGATGCCGAACGTGAGGACGATGCATTCGGGTTTGAGATCGGCGATGCAGTCCGAGAAGGGAACGCTTTCGCCGCTGACGGGGTGGATGACGGGAACGTCCTTGTCAAAGTAGCGCAGCGTGATCGTCGTGTCTACCGGCTTGATGACCTGCTGCGTGGCCGTTCCGCCGCTGAGAACGCCCCGCGCGATCATATGGAAAGTCGTGGACTCCCCGAAGAAGGTGAGGCTGTCCTGGTAGGAACTCCCGGCGTCCTGCGATGGCGGCAGCTGGGCAGAACTCTGCGATTTGTCGTCAGGCTTTGTGTCCGTCTGGCTGTCCTGCCCGTCCGTTTCCTTTTTTGTCTCGGAAGACGGTACGGACGGCCTTGCGGAGGCCGTGACGGCGATCAGCACGACGGATGCGATCAGCACGGACACGGTCAGAAGGGCTATGAGAATGATCAGAACTTTATGTAGCAACTGCATTTTGAAACCTGAAAAAGCAAAGATTTGCGCAAAAAGCAATGGGAAAACAGCAAAATCAGCCCGTTTCCGGGCGCGCGACGGCGCCGGAGAAGCCGATGGAAAAGCCTTGGAAGCCGGGACTGTCCGCCTGCTTTCATTGTACCACATCCGGCCCGGAATAACAAGATTCAATGCGCCAGATCCCGACTGTTTTTAACAGTTTTTTCGAACACGGACGCCTACGTCCGTCCGCCCGGGATCAGGCCCTGTAAAAAAAGGTGGCATTTTGGACGTTCATGTAGTATAATAAATTGAATAACTATTGAAAATAATGAAGAGGCGTTGACATATGAGTCTTTTAACCAAGCTTTTCGGCACATACAGCGAACACCAGATCAAAAAGCTCGAGAAGACGGCTGCACTGGTCGATGCGCTGGAAGATAAATACAGACAGATGTCCGACGAGGAGCTCCGCGGCGTGACGAAACTGCTCAAGGAGCGGCTCGCGGCGGGAGAAACGCTGGACGACATCCTTCCGGACGCGTTCGCTGCCGTCCGGGAAGCGGATGACCGGGTGCTTGGCAAGCGTCCTTTCCACGTGCAGATCCACGGCGGCATCATCCTGCATCAGGGGCGTATTGCCGAGATGAAGACGGGCGAGGGCAAGACGCTCGTCGCCACCATGCCCGCCTATCTCAATGCCCTGACGTGCAAAGGCGTCCACATCGTCACGGTCAACGAGTACCTGGCCAAAAGAGACAAGGACGAGATGGGACGCGTTTACGGCTATCTGGGCCTGAAAACGGGTCTTGTCGTCCACGAGCAGTCCAACGAGGAGAAGAAGCAGGCATACCAGGCGGACATCACGTACGGAACGAACAACGAGTTCGGCTTCGATTACCTGCGGGACAACATGGTCGTCTGGAAGGAGCGCATGGTCCAGCGCGGGCACGTGTTCGCGATCGTCGACGAGGTGGACTCCATCCTCATCGACGAGGCAAGGACCCCGCTGATCATTTCCGGCGCGGGAGATCCGTCGACGGATCTTTACGAGAAGGCGGACCAGTTCGTCCGCAGCCTGCGCAAATTCGTCATCAAGGAAGTGGACAACAAAGAGGATCAGGAGAACATCGACGCGGACTATATCGTGGACGAGAAAGCCAACAACGCCATCCTGACCCCCCGCGGCGCGAAGAAGGCGGAGGCCTTCTTCCATCTGGACAACTACACGGACGAGAGCAACGGGACGCTGGCCCATCACATCAACCAGGCCATCAAGGCCCACGGCTGCATGAAACGGGACGTGGACTACGTTGTCAACGAGCACGGCGTGATGATCGTGGACAGCTTCACGGGGCGTCTTATGCCCGGAAGACGGTATTCGGACGGCCTGCACCAGGCCATCGAGGCCAAGGAAGGCGTCCAGGTCCAGAAGGAGAACAAAACGCTGGCGACCATCACCTTCCAGAACTATTTCCGCATGTACGAAAAACTCTCCGGCATGACGGGAACGGCTCTCACCGAGGAGAACGAGTTCAGGGAGATCTACGGACTGGACGTGGTGGAAGTACCTACGAACCTGCCGATGATCCGCAAGGACTGGCCGGACCGCGTATACAAATCCGTTGAGGGCAAGTACAGAGCCATCGTCGAACAGGTCCGGGAATGCCATGAAAAAGGGCAGCCGGTGCTGGTCGGCACCATTTCCATAGATAAATCGGAAGAACTGTCCCGCAGACTGAAAAAAGCGGGAATCCCCCATACGGTCCTCAACGCGAAATACCACGAGAAGGAAGCCGAGATCGTGGCGCAGGCCGGCAAGCTCGGCGCCGTCACCATCTCCACCAATATGGCGGGACGCGGAACGGACATCATGCTGGGCGGCAACCCGGAGTTCATGGCCAAGACGGAAATGCGCCAGATGGGCATCGAGGAGGAACTGATCAACGAGGCGACGGGTTCTGCGGACACGGACGACGAGCGCATCTTAAACGCGCGCGAGTTGTTCAAGAAGCTGTACAGGGAATACAAGGAAAAGATCGCGCCGGAAGCAGAAGAGGTCAAGAACACGGGAGGTCTGTTCATCCTCGGGACCGAACGGCATGAGAGCCGAAGGATAGACAACCAGCTGCGCGGCCGTTCCGGACGCCAGGGAGACCCGGGCGAATCCAGGTTCTACATCTCCCTGCAGGACGATCTGATGCGGCTGTTCGGAAGCGAGCGGCTCATCGCCATCGTGGACAGGCTCGGGATGGACGAGGACACGCCGATCGACGCGAGGATCCTGTCCAATACGATCGAGACCGCGCAGAAGCGCATAGAGGAAAACAACTTCAGACGCAGAAAATACGTGCTGGCTTACGACGACGTCATGAACCAGCAGCGGACGGTCATCTACAATCAGCGCAGGGAAGTCCTGGACGGTATCGACCTGTCCGAACGGATCTGGTCGATGATCAAGACGTCCGTCACGGAGGCTGTCCAGGCCAACACGCAGGAAGACGAGAAGGAATCCTGGACGCTCGATCATCTCAGAGCGGGTTTTATGGGCGTTATCTGCGGGCCGGACGACCTCAAATACAGCGAGGCTGAACTGAAGGGACTGCACAGGGAAGACCTGGTCGAAGCCCTTCTGGAAAAAGCCCGCGCGAAACTTGACGAGAAGGAAGAAAAATTCGGCAAAGAGACGTTTGCCGAGGTCGAACGCGCGATCCTTCTGCAAAACGTCGACCGTTCCTGGATGGAGCAGATCGACGCCATGGAGGACCTCAAGAGCACGGTGGGCCTGCAGCAGTACGCCAGCCGTGATCCCGTCACGGAATACCGCATCCAGGGCGCTGACATGTTCGACGCCATGGTCTCCGAGATCAGGGACAATACCGTGCGCATGATCCTGACGGTCATCCCGAAGCCGCAGCCTGTAGAGCGCGTCCAGGTGGCCAATCCGCTCACCGAGGGGTTCGAGGGGCAGGCAGCTCCCAAGAAGGCGAAGATCGTCAGCACGATCCGCAAACCCGTCAAAGTGGGACGGAACGATCCGTGCCCGTGCGGCTCCGGCAAGAAGTTCAAGAAGTGCTGCGGCGCGAACCTGCCCGGCATGGATGACGGAAAGGACTGAGTATGGGTTTCGGCTATCTTCTGCTCGGGTATCTGACGACTTTCTTTCTGTCATTCCATTCGTTCGGTTTTCTGTTCATCCCCGTAGGGCTGGTCCTGATGGCGGTCGGCTGCGAGGAGCTGCGCAAATACAACAGGCAGTTTTTGTGGTGCCTGCCGGTGATCGGCGTGGCGTTTTTGAACAGTCTGTACCTGCTGGCGGCTGGCTTTGCGGATAAGTGGTCCTTCGCCATCCCGTTCGTCAACGAGACGGCCACGTACATATGCACCGTCGCGAAGGACGTGCTGTTCCTTTTCATTCACGCGGCTGTCCTCTGGGCGGTCGCGAAGATCGCCTTGCAGGTGGAACTGCCGGACTTCAGCCGCAGGGCGCTGCGCAATCTGATCCTCACGGCCGTATACTACCTTTTGGATATCCTGGTCATCCTCATCCCGTTCGGGGAAGAGGCCATGAAAGCCATGCTGATCGTGGGGTTCCTGCTGTTCTTCATCTTCATCGTCCTCAATACGCTGGTTCTGCTCTCGTGCTACAGGATGATCTGCAAACAGGGCGAGGAGGACATGCCGAGGAAGCAGTCCAGATTCGCGTTCATCAACCGCATCCACGAGAAGAGCGACAAGGCCGAGCAGGAGACGCAGGAGCGCGTCAGGGCATACGCCGAGCGCAAGCGCGCAGAGCGGATGGAACGGAGCAAAAACAGAAAAAAGAAATAACAGGGCACATTAATGACTGAAAATGTAAAAATTACTCAAAAGAATAGAAAAGTGCGCAAGAACCTGGGACTGTCCTTCATCATCGCCGGCGCTGTTTTCCTCAGCAATCCGGACCTTGTGATCCTGGACGTCCTTCCGGATTTCATCGGCTATTTTTTCATTATGGCGGGACTTTCCCAGATCGCGGATCTGTCTGACGAACTGACGGACGCCGTCAAGCATTTCAAACGTCTTTTCGTGCTGTCGATCGTGCAGCTTTGCTGCGTGTTCTTCCTTTACGGCGGGGCACTGAACGCGAACGAGCAGCCGATGAGCAGCCTGATGTTCACGTTCGTGTTCCTGGTCCTCAATTTGTGGTTCGGCTTCCCGGCCTGGAAGAAGTTCTTCGACGGCTTTCTGTATCTGGGCATGCGCCAGAACGGCGAATCCGTGATGGCGGGAAGGAAAGGGAAAGGCGGGAACGTAACGGTCTCCCTGCAGTATTTCACATACTTTTTCCTGGTGTTCCGGATGGCTTTCCCGCTGTTAGCCGAATGGAGCGTTTTGTCCATGTACGACGCGATGGACAACCCGCAGGTATTCAACTACTATACGTTCATTTCCACCTGGCGGTTCTGG
Source organism: Clostridia bacterium (assembly GCA_017451045.1). GTDB lineage: Bacteria > Bacillota > Clostridia > Oscillospirales > CAG-272 > UBA1770. Next base: position 2,939 of record JAFSSK010000143.1, on the reverse strand, counting down.
GCGGTCCTGGCGGGGCTGGCCATCGGCGTTTTGTGGCTGGTGGCGATGATCCGCTATGTGTTAAAGATCTGCCGCGACGAGCCTTTCATGACGGCGTTGACGCATAAGTACGAGCAGGAGATTCTCCCAAGAGAAGGACTTTTCATCACTCGCAGGATCAAAACGGGCTTTTTCATCCTTTCGATCGCGGCGGGACTTTCATTTGAATTCTTCCTGGACAACAGCAACTTCATGCCGGAGTTCGTTTTCCCGCTCGTTGCCGCTGCTGCGCTCATCGTGCTGCGGCCGTACATCGACAGGACTGTACCGCCGTTTATTACGCTTGGCCTTTGCGCCGCGTCGGGGATCGTCCTGCGCGTCCTCACATCTGATTTCTACGCCCGGTACCTCTCGCTCATGTATCTGGACGAGGCGGAAGGCGCCAGGGCCGCATACAACGTCCTGTGCGGTCTGACGCTGCTTCACGAGGCGCTGCTGTTCGTCTCGTTCCTTCTGATCGTCCGAAGCCTTCGCAGGCTGATCGAAGAGCAGACGGGGATCATTCTATCGGGGCACGACCCGTCAAGGCAGACGCAGGAGATGAAGAATGTGTGCAGGTTCCACCTGAACTCGTCCCTCGTCCCGTGTCTTTTAACGGCAGTCGCGGGTTTTTTATACAGGCTCCTGCTTCCGATCTATGTTTACACGAACTACTTCCAGCTGCTTCTTTTCGTGATATTCCTTATCTGGTTCGTGACAGGACTGAACAGGATCTCGGGGCACGTCGCGACCCGCTACGATCTGGATACCGAATCCTGACGGAGAGCACAAACGTCAAAAATACCGGCACAAACGCCCGTGCGGCGTCTGTGCCGGTATTTCTGTTTTGCTGGGCTTTATTCTGTCCGCAGCGCGATGACGGGATCCTTCTTGGAAGCCAGTTTGGAGGGGATGAGGCCCGCTATCAGCGTAAGGATCACGCTGATGCCGACCAGGATCGCCGCTCCCGCCCAGGGCAGGATGGCGCCGATGTTGTTGATACCCGAGACGGCGCGTATGATGATGTTGATCGGAACGATCAGGATAAGCGTCACGAGGATACCGATAAGTCCCGAGCCGAACCCGATAACGGTCGTTTCCGCGTTGAACACGCGGGAAATGTCCTTCTTGGATGCGCCGATGGCGCGCAGGATGCCGATCTCCTTGGTGCGCTCAAGGACGGATATGTAGGTGATGATGCCGATCATGATGGAGGAGACGACCAGCGAGATGGCGACGAACGCGATCAGCACGTAGGAGATGACGTTTATGATGGTCGTGATGGAGGACATCAGGATCTTGACGTAGTCCGTGTAGCTGATGCGGTCTTCCTCGGGAACGGACTTGTTGTACTCGTTGGTGATGACGTCCGCGATGACGTCCTTGTTCTCGAACGTGGACGCGTAGATGTTGATGGAGGAAGGGGAGTCGAGGCTGGTGTAGCCCAGGGACTTAAGGACTTCGTCCCGCGTCTTCCTTGAGACCTGATCCGGCATGTAAGCGTCGTAGTATCCGGCAAGCGTATGTTCGTCGCAGGCGTCGATATGCGCGTCGAACAGTGCGGCGCCCTTGGCGTAGGCGATGTCGCTCGTGGGCTCCACCATGGATTTGTACCGGGCTACGGCGTCCTCACGGGCCAGGAACTGCGTGATGCCGTCGATCTCCTCGTCCGTCTTGGCGGAAAGGTATGTCGAGATCTCCTCGTCTGACAGCCCGCTGCTCTCCCGCCATTTCGAAAGGATGTACGCCTCTTTGGCCTCCCGGCTGCGAAGCATCATGAGCGTCATGGCGCTGAGCGCGTCCGTCTCCTCTTCGGACGGGGTCGTGATGGCTTCCTCTACGGCGGCTTTCTGCTGCTGCGCGTAGGAAGTCTTGATCATTTCCTCTATGAAGCCCTTGATCATCTGGGTCAGTTCCTCGTCGGAGTAGGGAGTCAGGAAGTCGTGGATCTCCTCGCTGCTCATGCCGTAGTTTTGCGCGATCAGCGCCTCCTGCTTCTCACGCGTGTCGTACCGGGCCATCTGGGCGGATACGAGCCCGTCCACGTAGCTGTCCGGGGCCTTGGAGAGGATGTCTATGTACGTTTCGGTTTTCTGCTTGTCGCTAAGACCCGCGAAGTATTCGCGGATCTGCTCGGCTTTCTCCGCGTCGGTAAGGCCTGTCTTTTCGTCGATTTCGAACGGCAGGCCGCTCAGGATGTTCTTGTTGGCGTATGCGTCGGATTTCTGGAGCTTTACGATGTCGGAGGAGTCGATCTCGCCGATGATGGCTTCCGTCAGTCCCTTCGTGTAGCAGATGTAGCCGTTGAGCGCGGTGGAAGTCGAATCCGGATTTGGTTTGATGATGCCGCTGATGGTGATCTGGCGCGCGTTGTCGAGCAGCAGCGTCATGCGGTTGGAATCGGAGGAGATGTCCTCGTATATGCCGTCGCCGTCCGTATCCGCGTAGTAATCGGTGTCAGCAAGGAGTCTGAACGTGATGCCGCAGATCTCCTCGTAGCTCCATGCGTGGTTGACGATCTCGATGGTCTCGCCCTGCATGGCCTTGGTGATGGTGTCCATCATATCCTGCGCCGTGATGAGACCTAAGGAGTAGAGGACCAGATCCGAGACCTCGTTGCGTTCGTTGAGGACCAGGACCACTTCGTTTTCATTGGAGGGCCATGCGCCGTAGACAAGGTCGTACTGGTCGTAGATGAGGTCGCTGATCAGCTCGCCGTTGCTGCCGGGCAGGATCTCGTCCCAGATCTGGATCGACGAGAACCTGGAGGACATGGAATTCACCATGGACAGGTAGCTGGAAGTCACGTAGCCGGAACTCTCGGCCATCTTGGTGAACAGCCCCATCACGTCCGCCTGGGCGTAGTTGCCGTCCGCGTCCTTCACGTAGGCGTTGATGGAGACGTCGTAGCGGTACTGGAT
>JAFSSK010000142.1 GCA_017451045.1 Clostridia bacterium | reverse complement strand
TCCGCTATTTTACTCTGAAAGGGCCGCCAGGCGGTCTGGAAGATCTTTGAAAAGCATGCTGGGGCCGGACCAAGGGTGCTCGGGATCTTTTATGACGCAGTCGGTGACGAGCCAGACGTCAAGGCCCGCCTGGGAAGCCGCGAAACAGTCCTCGCGCTCATCGTTGCCGATCATGAGGCAGTCTTTCGGCTCAAGACCGATACTTGCGCACACGAAACGGTAGTACTGCGGGTTCGGTTTGGTGAATCCGCAGTTTTCAAAGCAAGTGACAAGATCGAAATCGTCAGGGGACAGGCCGATCCAGCGCAGCCGTGTCTTCTGCGCGGCGAACGGGAAGATGGGACTGGTGGCCAGAATGACATGATCCGCGGCCTTTCTGGCGGCCTGAACGGCGCTTATCGCCAGGGGGTTTGGCCCGGTGAAGGCTTTCGCGTTGTCAAACTCGTTCTCATAGTAATCCATGCCGACCGGTTCGATGATCTCCCGCTTTATGCGCGCGTTTTTGCAGAACCCGTCCCAGAAGGCGTCTTTGTTCGGGATTGAGTTGTCGTTGACGAGCATCGCCTCGTATCCCTTCCAGACAGACTGGACGAAAACGTCCGGGGCAATGCCGGTACATGCGGCTTTGGCAGCGAATTCTTTCATATATCCTTCCGTGAACCGGTCCAGGTCCATCGGCAGGAGCGTTCCGTCCAGATCGAAAAGGACGGCGCGGTATTTCTTTGTCCGGCTCACTCGTCTGCCTCCTTTGCATACCAGTTCTTTTCCGTGATGACATTTTCCATGAAGACGTCATGCCGTTCCATCGGGATACCGTCCGTCAGCAGCGCGTCAAAACACAGGCAGACGGATGTCCCGGGGCAGGCGGCCAGGAAGCGGTCGTAATAGCCTGCGCCGTGTCCGAGTCGTTCGCCACTCGTCCCCGCCGCAACGCACGGGACGATCACAAGATCGATCTTTTTTGGGTCGATCGGAGCGATATTGCCGTTTGGCTGCGGGATCCCGAAGGGGCCCGCACCTGTCAGCTGCGAAAGATCCCCGATAGGGACGGCGTCCATTTTTCCGTCTTTGCCGCAGCGCGGAACGCAGACGGTCTTGCCTGATTTGATTGCCGAACGGATCAGACGTGCGGTATCCGGCTCACCCGGGATGCTGACATAGACGAACAGCGTTTTGCAGGCGGAAAAGAGCGGGGAAGACAGCAGTTTTTCGGTGATCGCACGGGAAGCTTCTGCCTGGATCTCCGCAGGCAGGCCGTTCAGCCGGGTCCTGGCCTTTTTCCGCAGGCCTTCTTTTCTGGTGAAAGAGTCTGTCATTTTTTTCTCCGAATCATAGAAAGCAAGTGAAAGGAAGCGCCCTCTGTCGCAGCGGGCAAAAGGCGCTTTTTGTTAGAGACTATCGGCAGGAAGGGAAATTGATCTCAGCTGTTCTCACTCTTCTGCTGATTGTCGCTCTTTTTGATCCTGTGCGTTTTGCCGTCGCTTCCGAGATATGTGTTTTCCGCAGTATAAGGCTTCAGCTTGCCGACGGTGATCAGATCCACGACGACCTTTGCGATCTTAGGATCGAACTGCGTACCGGAGCAGCGGTTGAACTCGCTGATGATGACGTCAAGCGAGAATGGCTCTTTGTATACCCTCTTGGAAGCCATGGCATCGAAGCAGTCCGCGCAGCAGATGATCCTTGCCACGAACGGGATCTCTTCTCCGCTAAGGCCCTCCGGATAGCCGGTTCCGTTATACTTTTCGTGATGCGATTTCGCGCCCTCGATGATGTGCGGGATGGTCGAGATGCCTTTCAGTATCGATGCGCCGCGCGTCGTGTGGCTCTTCATGACGGCGAATTCTTCGTCGGTCAGTCTTCCCGGCTTATTGAGGATGCTGTCCGGGATGGCGATCTTTCCGATGTCATGCAGCAGGGC
>JAFSSK010000010.1 GCA_017451045.1 Clostridia bacterium | reverse complement strand
TCCGTTTTCCTGCCCGCACGGCAGACCGACCTTCGTCAAGATGACGAAATACGAGATCGAAAAGATGTTCAAGAGGGTTTGATATGGCAAAAGAGGGAACTGTACTCGTTATCTGCGGTCCAACGGCCGTTGGTAAAACGAAATATGCCATAAAAGCAGCTCAGCATTTCGATGGTGAGATCGTTTCCTGTGATTCCATGCAGATTTATCAGTACATGGATATCGGCAGCGCGAAACCTACAGCTGAGGAGCTGCAGGCCGCACGTCATCATCTCGTTGATTTCGCAGATCCGGGCAAGCCTTTTTCTGTAGCTGAGTATCAGAAACTGGCACGGGAAACTATAGACGACATTCTCTCAAGAGGCAAACTTCCTATTGTCAGCGGCGGTACCGGTCTGTATCTGAACTCCATTCTCTACGATATGGATTTTGCAAAGGCCGGAGCGGACAGCGTATATCGACAAAGGCTTGAGGAAACCGCAGAGGAGCAGGGGACTGCCGTGCTGCATGAACTGTTGCAATCACTGGATCCCGCAGCTGCTGAAGAAATTCATCCGAACAATAGAAAGCGCCTCATCAGGGCACTCGAACGGCTGCATCAGGGAGAAAAACATGTCACGCCGTTCTCGCGTTCCGTGAAAGAATGGGACGGGCATGACTTTGTGCTGACGGGACTGACCATGGACCGGCAGGAACTGTATGAGCGCATAGACAAGCGCGTTCTGCAGCTTGTGGAGAACGGTCTTGCCGCTGAAGTCCGCAAACTGATGAATATGGGGCTCACGGCGGACGATATCGCCATGAAAGGCATCGGTTACAAGGAAATGATCGATTACATCGAAGGCAGGATCAGCCTTGAAGAAGCTGTCATCACAGTACAGAAAAACACCAGGCATTACGCCAAAAGGCAGTTAACCTGGTTCAGGAGATATGATAAAATCGATTGGTACGATATCACTTTGAACGGGGGCGGCGAAACAGCCCTCGCAGGGTATATTCCATGGCTCGAGAAAAAACTGTAAAACTGAATAACAGGAGCGATAAGCCTGACAATATTGTTATGGAGGAGCATAAGGTCATCTCTGACTGCGAAAAGATCGAAAATGAGCTGCCGAAATGGATGCGCGGCTTCTTTTCCTATCTCAGAGGCAATGTGCTTCCGAAATCAAGGCTCTCGTATCTGCGGGATATCCGGTTCTTTTGCCAGTATCTGATCACCGAAACGGGACTGACGGATGCGGATAAGATATCCGATATCAAAGTCGAGGATTTCAAGCAGATCAAGGCCGTTGACGTCAACATGTTTATTGATTACTGCAGGCAGTATACTGTCGAAAAGGACGATACCGTTGTGGTCTACGAGAACGGCAATAAGACCCTGGCAAGGAAGAAATCATCGCTTTCCGTCCTGTTCAAACAGCTGTACCGCCAGGAACTGCTGGATAAGAACATCACAGACGGATTCGATCCGATCCGCGTGCAGAAGGCAAGCGAGAGGGAAATCAAGGCTTTGCAGGACGATGAGGTCATGATTATGCTGGATGCCGTTTCCACCGGATCCAATCTGACGCCGAAGGAGCGTCAGTACTGGGAGAAGACGAAGAAACGTGACAAGGCGATTCTGATTCTGTTCCTGACTTACGGCCTCAGGCTCTTCGAACTGCAGCAGCTGAACGTATCCTCGTTCAATTTCAACAGAGGAGAATTCAAGATATACAGAAAGCGTGCAAAAGAAGCGATCATGCCGCTGAACCAGTCTGCCAGCGAAGCAGTCCTGGACTATATTGATGGCGAACGTCCACATGAAGATAAGATCGTAGAGGGACATGAAGATGCGCTGTTCCTGTCACTGCAGGGCAGGAGACTGACCGAACGGCAGATCAGAGACCTGGTGAAAAAATACTCATCCATCGGTCTTGCAACATCCCGTAAGGCCGGCTACAGTCCGCATAAACTCAGGGCAACTGCAGCTACCAGCCTGATTGGACGCGGCAATTCGATCTATGACGTGCAGGCTTTGCTCGATCACGAGCAGGTCACGACGACGCAGCTCTATGCGAAGCAGAAAATGAATGTAAAAAGAGACCTTGTCAAAGACATGGAATGGGAGCTAGAAAGACAAGGAAAGAAATAAATGCAGAATACTTACGACTACTTAAAAACAAATTTCAATATTTCCGAAAAAGTGCTGGACATCGTTGCCGAAAGCGAAAAAGAAGTTTCGGCATACTTCGACAGGCTGGACGACATCATGACTTTGAACCAGTACAAGGTGCTCCATGCTTTCCAGAAGAACAACATTAGCGAAAGACACTTTTCGTGGAACACCGGCTACGGTTACGATGATTCGGGACGAGATGCTCTCGAGAGGGTCTATTCCGACGTTTTTCACACGGAAGCAACGCTGGTCAGGCCGATTATCGTTAACGGCACTCACGCCCTCACATGCGCGATTATGGGCGTTCTCAGGCCCGGCGATGAGCTTATATACTGCACCGGCGCGCCGTACGATACGCTGGAGGAAGTTATCGGCATCCGCGGCGAGGGTAAAGGCTCACTGAAGGATTACGGAATCACATACAAACAGGTGGAACTGACAGCTGACGGCAAGATCGATCTCGCAGACAAGAGCGTAACCGAGAAAAAGCGTGTAAGCTATCCGATCAACCATATCGAGAAGATTGTTCGTCCGGTATCTGCAGGTCCTGCAGCTAAGAACGTGATCTTCCTGAGTGCGGATGCTTTCGGCGTTCTGCCTCCTGTATCGATCCTGACT
>JAFSSK010000141.1 GCA_017451045.1 Clostridia bacterium | reverse complement strand
CTGTTCCTGCCAGCTTGGCTGTGAAGCCGGAGAGGAAGTAGTACTGTGTCTGTTCCGGAGTGAGGATGGAGACGGGCGGCAGAACGCCGAACGCGTCAGCACTCAGGAAGATGACGTTTTCAGCAGCGGGACCTGCGGAAACCGGACGGACGATCTTTTCGATGTGGTCGATCGGATAGGAAACACGTGTGTTCTCGGTTACGCTCTTGTCGGCGAAATCGATCTTGCCTTCAGCGTCGACTGTGACGTTTTCAAGCAGAGCGTCTCTTCTGATGGCGTTGTAGATATCCGGTTCGGAATCCTTGTCGAGGTTGATGACCTTCGCATAGCAGCCGCCCTCGAAGTTGAACACGCCGTTGTCGTCCCAGCCGTGCTCGTCGTCACCGATCAGAAGCCGCTTGGGGTCTGTTGAAAGCGTTGTCTTGCCGGTCCCGGAAAGGCCGAAGAAAATGGCGGTGTCCTTGCCTTCAAGGTTCGTGTTCGCGGAGCAGTGCATCGCGGCGATGCCCTTGAGCGGCAGGTAGTAGTTCATCATGGAGAACATACCTTTTTTCATCTCTCCGCCGTACCAGGTGTTGATGATCACCTGCTCGCGGCTCGTGATGTTGAAGACGACTGCTGTTTCGGAATTGAGGCCGAGTTCCTTGTAGTTGGTGACTTTCGCCTTGGACGCGTTGTATACGACGAAATCCGGCTTGAAGTTTTCCAGTTCTTCAGCCGACGGCTGGATGAACATGTTCTTGATGAAATGAGCCTGCCATGCCACTTCCATGATGAACCTGACGGCCATCCTCGTATCCTTGTTCGCGCCGCAGAACGCGTCCACGACATAGAGTTTCTTGCCGGACAGTTCTTCCTGCGCGATCTTTTTCACTGCAGCCCATGCTTCCTTCGAGGCAGGATGGTTGTCGTTCTTATAAGCATCCGTCGTCCACCAGACGGTGTCCTTGGAGTTTTCGTCCATCACGATGAATTTGTCCTTGGGCGAACGTCCGGTATAGATACCGGTCATGACGTTAACCGCGCCGAGTTCCGTCAGCTGACCCTTGTCGAACCCGGTCAGTGCGGGATCCATTTCTGCTTTGTACAGGTAGTCATAGGAGGGATTGTACACAATCTCTTTTGTGCCTGTAATACCGTATTTGGTCAAATCGATTTTTTGCATTTTTCTATCCTCCTTCGCAGCGAAAATGCGTGTGCCAAATCTTTCACATTTATATCATACTCTCACTTTTGTCAAATGTCAATCGGACAGCGGAATATGTTGCGCAAAATCAGAAAAATACCCGGTTTTTCCCCTTCTAAAAGGCCCTGAAAACCTTTGACTTTTCCCCGGCGCCTCATTATAATTGAAAATGAAGTGAATTATTGAAAGGAGACAGATCCCATGCGATTCTGCGTCATCCAGCCTGCCTACTCCCTCTCGGAAAAGGACCTTGATGTTTGCTTTGCGGACATGCTGCGCCTGATGGACCGCTGCGACGATTCGATGGACGTCATCGTCCTGCCGGAATACTGCGACATTCCGGCCGCCACGGAAAGTGCAGCAGGATTCAAGGCCTCCATCGAGCGGTTCAACGAAAGGTTCCGCGAAAAAGCGGTGGAAACGGCCAGAAGATGCCGGGCGACCGTCTTTGCGAATTTCTGCATGAAGACAGATCTAGGCTGGCGCAACACCACTTTCGCGTTCGACAAGGAAGGCAGGCAGGTCGCCGCATACTGCAAGGCGCACCCGGCCCCCTCGGAGGAGAAAACGCCCCTGCAGGGCGGGAACGGGATGGACTGTTCCTACAGCTACGAATACAGAAAGCCCTACGTCGTTGAGATCGACGGGGTCCGGTACGGGTTCATGACCTGCTACGACTTCTACATGTACGAAGCCTTCCCTGCGCTGGCGCGCGAACATGTGGACGTCATCATCGGATGTTCCCACCAGCGGACGGACACGCACGACGCGCTGGAGCTCATCGGCCGGTTCCTTTGCTACAACACGAACGCCTACTTGGTCCGTTCGGCCGTTTCCATGGGAGCCGATTCTCCCGTGTGCGGCTGCTCGATGGTCGTAGGGCCGGACGGAAAGATGCTGGCCAACATGAAAAACGAGGTGGGACTGTGCGTCGTCGATCTGGATCCGAAGCGCAAATACCTCAAGCCGGGCGGATTCAGAGGAGCTCCCGTCTCTCATGCGGACTATGTCGAAAAAGGCAGAAGACCCTGGCTGTACAGACCGGCAGGCAGTATGATAAAGCCGGATAACGGAAGGATGCCCTACCCGAGGATCTGCGCGCACAGAGGTTTTTCCGTCGTGGCGCCCGAGAACAGCATGCCTGCGTTCGGCGCAGCCGTCGCGCTCGGCGCGGACGAGATCGAATTCGACATCTGGTCCACGAAAGACGGCGAGCTTGTCTCCATGCACGACATGCAGCTCGATCGCGTCTCGACCGGTACGGGCTCCATCCTAGACCGCACCTACGACGAGCTGAAGGACGTGGATTTCGGCGTCCGGTTCAATCCTGCCTTCGCGGGACTCAGGATCGTAAAATTCGAAGACATCCTGAAGACTTTCGCCAGGACGACCATCATGAACATACACGTCAAGATCTGGGACGAGCGCCTGTACAATCCCGATCGGCCGATCGACCCGCAGTACGAACGGATCGCGGCCCTCATAAGGCAGTACGACGTGCAGGATCACTGCTACATCATGACGGCATCCGATATCGCCAGCGCTGAATTCCACAAGGTCGCGCCGGACATCTGCCGCTGCGTCGGCTGGGACGGGAACACGGACGTTCTGTCCATGCCAAATCGGGCCGCTGCGCTCGGCGCCGAAAAGATACAGCTGTTCAAGCCTTATTTTGACGAGTCCTCCGTCCGGCTGGCCCACGAGTACGGCCTTCTGTGCAACGTTTTCTGGTCCGACGAGCCGGAAGAGGCGTGCCGGTTCATCGATATGGGGATCGACACCATCCTTTCCAACAATTACCTGGCGGTCGCGAACGCCGTTCATAAACACCTTGCAGACAAAGAAGGAGACAGGATATGAAAGAATACTGTTACGGACTGAGGCAAAAGACCGGCAGAGCGCCGGTGATCCGTAAGCTCGGGGCGTGCCTGTACGGCTCCATGGAGCAGACGCCCGTCGTCTTCCGCGGCATGCGCATGATGGTGGAGAGCCGGGTCAACGAAAAAGACGGGCATCCCTACATCTGCGTCAGGAACCTGGAGACGGGAGAACTGTCCGGGTCTTTCGGGCATGACTACTATTTCGCTTCCGCCTTCGCGGAGGGAGACAAGCTTTACGTGTTCGCCACCTCCAGGCGGGACGACGGAGATCTTACGATGTATCAGTCCGAGGATTCGTCCACCTGGCACGATCCCCGGGGCGGACATACCGTCCGCATGTTCGAGTCTTCCGATCTTGCGGCATGGCGGGAGCAGGACGTCATCCGCTGCGACGACAAGCGTCTGTGGAACACATCCGTCTGCCACGGCGACGGCAAGTACGTCATGGCCATCGAGGTCAGCGCGGAACCCGGCTTCGAATCAAAAGCCATCGGCCAGCCGTTCACCTGCTTTTTCGCACAGTCGCAGGACCTGCACAACTGGACCATGATGCCCGATTCCTGCGCCTACTCGCCCGCGCGCTATACGGCTTGCCCTGCGCTGCGCTACTCGGAAGGCTGGTACTACATGGTCTGCCTGGAGGCACTCCCCTGTCTGCGCTATGCGCCCTATATCTACAGGACGCGCGACTTCGACACCTATGAGGTCGGCTTCCACAATCCGATCATGATGTGGAGCGACGAGGACCGGAACGTCTGTCCCGGCCACCACTTCTCGGACAAAGAACTCGAACTGCTCAGAACAGGACTTAACATCAACTGCAGCGATCTGGATTTTTACGAATACGAGGGAAAAACGGTCATATACTATTCCAACGGGGACCAGATGTCCTACTCCTTCCTTTGCAAAGCGGAATACGACGGGCCGATGAGCGAATTCCTGAAAGCTTTTTTCCAGTAACGCGAGGGGAAAGTTATGGATAAAAAAGTATTGAATTCTGTGCGTGTTTCCTATTTCTACTGGAAAGACGAAAGCTACTTTGAAGAACTGACCGAATGGCTGTCCAAACGGCATGACTGCATCGACCAGGTCGCCCTGTTTTCATCCTGGTTCCATCCGCCGCTGCCGCTGGAAACGGCAGCGGAGCACGCGGCGATCCTCAAAAAGCGCATCAGGACGATCAAAGGTATGGGCATCTCCTGCGGCATCAACATACTGAGCACGGTCGGCCATCATCCCGAACATCTGGAGCTGACGCTCAAGGGAAACTATCCGTACATGACCAACGCGTACGGAGAGAAATGCCTCGGGTCCCGGTGCATGACCGACCCGTCTTTTCTGGAGGAGTACGTCGGGCCTCTGTACAGGCTGTTCTGTCAGGCAGAGCCGGATTTTCTCTGGATCGACGACGACGTCCGGTACGGGCATATCCCTATCGGCATGGCCTGCTTCTGCGACAGGTGCGTGGAAACGTTCAACAGCCGTTTTCAAAAATCGTTCACGCGGGATACTTTGCGTGAAGAACTGGAAAAGCCCTCGTCTGTCGAGCTGCGCAAGCAGTGGCTGACGCACCAGAGCGGCAAGATCGTCGCCCTGTTCCGCTTCATCCGCAAGACAGTCAGCGAGGAGAACGATACAATAACGCTCGGTTTCATGACCGGAGACCGCTTCTTTGAAGGATACGATTTCCCCGCATTCGCGGACGCGCTTTCCGACGGCGGCCGGTACGGGATCATGTGGCGGCCGGGCGGCGGCGCCTACACGGATCTGTCCTTTTTGGACCAGCTGGGAAAATCGAGAGATATCGGACGCCAGTGCGCCAATCTTCCTGCATACGTCACGAGCATCCAGTCCGAGATGGAAAGCTGTCCCTATCAGATGCTCAAAAAGAGCCCCCGTTCAAACATCCTCGAAGCCATGATGGACATCACGACGGGATGTACGGGGTCTGCCTGGAACATACTGCCGCAGCGGCAGACGGGCGAGCCCCTGTCCACCGTCGACGGTCATTTCGAAGCCATCAGCAAAGCGACGCCTTTCTTTGCGCTCCTGTCCGACAGATTCGGCGGGCAGACCCCTACGGGGATCCATGAAGGCTGGCACATACACAGCCAGGCGGCCGTCCCGGGGAGCTTCGTCGAAGGGTACGGCAGTTCCTTTACGGGTCACGCGGGCGAACTGTATTCTCTGGGACTGCCCGAGTGCTACCGTTTTGATAAGGCCGCGGCTTTCGCGATCCGGGGCCGCGGTCCTCTGGCGTTTTCGGACGGCGAGATCCGGCATATGCTCTCCGCCGGCGTTTTCATGGACGCGGAGGCCCTTCAGTGCCTTACGGACATGGGGTACGGAGACTATCTGGGATTCAAGGTGGGAGATGCCGCTCACTTCGATTCGGAAGAGATCTATGAGCAGCACCCGATCAACGAAGGGTTCGTCGGCGCAAAACGCGTCTGCTCCCACATTTTTTCCTCCGGCATCTCCACAACGCTGATCCCATCGGCCGGAGCGGAGATCCTGTGCACGGTCCGTCAGCAGCTCGAAGGCTCCGAAAAGAAATGCTCTTTGGGACTTTTCCGCAACAGTCTGGGCGGAATCGTCTGCGCGTCTTCCTATTTCCCGTATTCGGAACTGTCCGACACGATGAAGTCCGTGCAGATGAAACGCATCTTCAAAGAGCTGGGTCAGGGCAGACTTCCTGCTTACGTCGATTCCTATCACCGCGTCCGGCTTGTCGCGACGGAGCATGAGGGAAGTTTGCATCTTGCCCTTCTCAACATCAATATGGACCGGCTCGAAAACGTGACTGTCCGGTTTTCGTCCCGGTGGCGCGGCCCCGTCCTCACGGATGAGGACTGCAGGTCCTGCCGGCTCAAGGTCACACAGGCAGACGCGGACTGGGACCTTACAGTCCTTCCTGCGCTCGAGCCGTATCATATGTACATCATCGATCTGGAGGAAAAATAATGGGAACCGGTAATGTCTATTCGAATCGGAAAACGACGGATATCCTTCCGCGTCACGATCTGTATTTCGGCAGCCCGCAGCACGACCCCACATCCGGCCTTCCGATCGGCGACGGCGATACGGGCTCGCTGATCTGGGTATCAGAGGATGCCGTTCACGTCAATATCAACAAAACGGATCTGTGGGATGAAAGCGTGAGCGCCAAAGATTCCCCTGCATGCTCGGGCGTGACCGAGGACCTTACCGCGCTGCGGCACGGCGGCGAACTCACGCTCACCTTCCCCGCGCCCGTGTTCCATCTGTTCTACCAGAAGGATTTCGAGGCGAGGCTGTCCCTTAAGGACGCGACGGCCTCCATCCGTTCGCGCACTCCCTTCTCGGACTTTTCCCTGAGCGCTTTTGCCAGTGCGGAGGAGCACGTCACCGTTTTCGATTTTTCCATGAGGACAGCGGAACCGATGGATGCTGCGCTGAATCTTTCCCGCTGGGGAAGCAGGACTTTCTGGCGCTGGTATGCGCAGATCCAGCCGGGCGCGGAATCGGGACTGTCCGGGACGGACACCGACGTTTTCGGTGGATGCGTCTTCATCACGCAGCAGCTGCACGGGACCGTCTTCTGCATCGGGATCCGAACTGAAACGGAAGAGTGCGTGCCGGCGGAAACCGTCAGCACCCGAAGCGGTAGGATCTTATTCCCCCGTTCCTGCGAGCACAAAGGCAGGGTGTATCTGCACATTTCCGTCGGGAAAGACGGCCAAACCGTCCGCAAAGACTGCGAGCGGGTGCTGGAACGCGCCGCCACGATCGGCAAAGACAAGCTCTATGAGTGCCACAGGCAGTCCTGGGCCGGTTTCTGGAACAAGTCCTTTTTGCATATCCCCGATGATTATGCCGAGAACATTTACTACTTAAGCCTCTATTTTTCCAACAGCGAATGCCGGGGGGCCTATCCGCCCCATTTCACGAACGGCATCTGGGGGTTCCAGCACGACTACCTGCCCTGGAATTACTATTTCCATTACAATATGCAGCATATGTACGCCCCGCTCGACGCGGCTGGTCACGGCGATCTGTGCGAGGGGTATTACCGCATGCGCAGACAGCATCTGGACAGGTCTATCGAACGCGCGAAGAAAGAGTTCGGCGTCGACGGCGCGTACTACCACGACGTGACGGACAAGGACGGGAAAGGCGCGGATTACGACAGTCTGAACATGACGCCAGCCTCCCAGATCGCGCTGGCCATGTGGAACCATTACCGCTTTACCGGTGACGAAGAATTCCTCAAAGACATCGCCCTGCCGGTCCTCAAAGGCGCGACGGATCTGTATCTAGGCCTGTTCTCCCGGGGAGACGACGGCCTGTATCACATAAAGCATACGACTGCCTACGAGGGAAACGTTCCCACCAACGACACCGTCACGGACCTTGTCATGGCACGCGCGCTTCTTCGCGTGACGGCAGACCTGTCCAAACCGCCCTACAAAGACAGATGCCTCGATCTGCTCGATCACCTGCCCTTCCCGACGCAGGTCCGCATGGATGAGCTGGACCTTGAGAACGGCAGACTTACCGGCGGGATCGGAAAAGGCAAAATACCCCTGCGCGGCGGTGCCATCTGGGCAATGGGGCTGGACGATGGCGGAAAACCCGTGAGGCGCACGTTCGCGGATCCTGCCCGCGAGCCCTACGGCTTTCCGGAAGTGGAACTGTCCGCCGTTTATCCGTCCGGTCTTGTCGGTCTGAAAGACGCCGGGACGGAAGTGTTCGATATCATGCAGAACCAGATCGACATGCATCCCGGCCATGATCGGTGCTGTATGCACTGGTGTATGATGCCGATATACCTTGCGCGCATGGGGCAGAGCGAAAGACTGCGCAAATATCTTGACAAGTTCATCAGCGACTGGCAGATCTATCCGAACGGGTTCAACGTAGACGGCCCCGGAGAAGTCGAGAACTCAGTCAACATCAGGACCTACTATCACCCGGTCAACCTGGCGACAGACCAGAAAGAAAAATGCCTGGCTTTCCCGTTCAGGCATCTGGATATGGAGAGCGTCCCGATCGTGGCGACGGCCGTCTCGGAGATGCTTCTGCAGAGTTACGACGGTATCATCCGCGTCTGTCCTGCCGTCGAGGCTGAGGCGTGCGTGACCTTCAGACTTTTCGCGCAGGGCGGATTCATCGTGGAGGCGGAAGTAGGTTCCGGCCGGTACCGCATCCTGGTGCGCAGTTTGCGCGGCGAGACGCTGCGGCTGAAACTGCCGCCTTTTTCCGATCCTTCGCTTCTGCACGTGTTCACCCTTGACGGGGGCAGAAGGAAAGAGATCAGGACGAGCCTTGTCCGGCACGGTACGGAGCAGGTATGGGAAACCGGTACTGAGGCGGGCGGCGTGCTTCTGTGGACGGATGATCACGCGGACGAAGCGGATCCATTCCCCGCTTTCGAGCCCGCAAAGCCGAACGCGGAAATGAAGTCATGCGGGAAGGCGGAACTCGGCTCTCCTGCCGTTATTCAATAATTTGAAGCAAAAAAACTCGCGGCGCAATCCGGAAAGAATTGCGCCGCTTGTTTGTTTGCCAAATTGTTTGCTTGCTTGTTGCCCGTTATTCAACAGACGTTTCCTGGGCAGGTTCTTCGGCAGCATTTCCGCCGATCAGGTTCAGATAGAACTGGGCTCTTGCCGCTTCATGGTACGGCAACACCCACAGCATTCCGATACCGAACGCAAGGCAGCCTACGATGTACCAGCCGATGAAAGAAAGGTCAAGGCAGAACAGCTTCCACTTGTTCCCTTTCATCATTGCGCGGCTTCCGTCGATGCACTGCTTCCAGTCGTATTCCGGATTGTCTGCGCTGATGTACATAGACATACTGTATGCATAAGATTTGATGATACCGGGGATGATGAACAGCAATGTCCACAGGAACGTGAAGATCGACACCATAACGCCTGTCAGACAGCGGTTTGCGAAATGATCCGAAAAGCCGCCGAACATAGCCCCGAGGTCGGACTGTTTTTCTCTTGCCTGTTTCAGGAAGAAAAGGGAAACGCCGACGCCCAAAGGTCCTGCCAGGATCAGTGTGCCTATAGCCGTAAAGCTTATTGCGGAAAGGATCGCATCCGCGATAAAGCATACCAGCAGGCCCCACAGCCAGGCAGATTTGAAAATGTTGCCGTCGAGCTGCTCTCTTGCGCGAGCGCGGTAATCTCTTGCTCTCATTGTACTACCTCCATATATGTAGTTTTGGGTACTGAATTAAGGTGTCAGCCTGTTCGGGCCGCGGAACAGGAACTGGACTTCTTTGATGGACAGGCCCAGGAAAAGCATCGTCAGCCGGTCAAGGCCGAGACCGAAACCGCCGTGCGGCGGGCAGCCGTATCTGAAGAACTGCAGGTAGAACTCCACGTCCTTGTCCAGCCCTTTTTCCTGCGCCTGCTTCTTCAAAACTTCATAGCGGTGTTCGCGGACAGCGCCTGTCGTGATCTCGCATCCTCTCCAGATCAGGTCGTATCCCTGTGGGACACCGGCCTCGTTTCTCATATGGTAGAATGCTCTTTCGCTTGCCGCGTAATCCGTGATGAACAGAAATTCGGATCCGAACATATCCATGGACAGATTCGCGCACAGATGCTCTGCGTCCGTCGTCAGATCCCCCTTCGCGTCATCGGACACGGTATATCCGTATCTCTTCTCCAGTTCGCTGTAGACATCCGCCAGTTTCATTCTGGGGAACGGGACAGCCGGGACGATCACTTCCTTGCCGAACAGTTCGCGGATGGCGTCGCCGTGCTTTTCGGCCACTTTCGCGAACGCGTACGCAAGCAGTTCCTCTTCCATATGCATGACGTCCTCGACGGAATCCACATAGCTGAATTCCAGGTCGAACCCCGAGAACTCCGTCGCGTGCTTGTTCGTATAGGACTTCTCCGCTCTGAAAACGGGTCCTGTTTCAAATATTCTTTCAAGGCCTGCAGCCATCGCCATCTGCTTGTAGAACTGGGGAGACTGCGCAAGGTATGCTTTGGTATCGAAGTATTTCACCTCGAACACCTCGGACCCGGATTCGCTGGCCGCGCCGATCAGTTTCGGCGTATGGATCTCCACGAAGTCCCGTGCGAGCAGGAATTCCCGCAATGCCGCCGTCAGCGTCGTCTGCATCTGGATCATCAGATGGTTCTGGTCACGGCGCAGGTCGATCCACCTGAAATCCATTCTCGAGTCGATCTCCGAGTCGTCCTTGATCGGCAGCGCGTCCGCCACGGATTCGATGACGAGCCTGTCCGGAAGCATTTCCTTTCCGCCCATCTTGACGTACTCGTTGGCGACGACCTCGCCTTCCACGGAAACGACGGAATGGATCGTCAGCTGGTCGATCAGGACAGCCAGATCCGGATTTTTCTCTTTTTCCACGGTGACCTGCAGTTTGCCCGTGATATCCTTGATGACGAGGAAGGCCATCGTTCTTTTGTTGCGAAGATTCTCCACGAATCCGGAAATGCGGAATCTGGAGCCGGTCGTTACGTTTGCTATCAGTGTTCTTTCCATTTTTTCAGTCCTCGGGAAGCGGATTTCCTTCCGCGTCAAAGAGCGGGAGTTTTTCCAGGTATTGCATATCTTCTCTCTTCTGCGCGTCGCCCTCTGCCAGGATCGCCATTCGTCCGCAGACGATACCGCCTGCTTTTTCGACCAGCACTTCCAGCGCGCGGATGGACTCGCCGGTCGAGATGACGTCATCCACGACAAGGATCTTTTTCCCGGCCATCAGATCGGCGTCCGCCTGGTCGAGATAAAGATGCTGCTCGCGGGCAGTCGTGATGGAGCGGACGGCCACGTCCATGACCGTCTTCATGTACAGTTTCGGGGCTTTGCGGGCCACGAAGTATTTCTGGTTGCCGGCCAGTCGCGCCATCTCGTGCGCCAGCGGGATACCTTTCGCCTCTGCGGTCATGATGTAATCATACGCGGGCGCTTTCTTCAGCAGTTCCTTCGCGCAGGCTGTCGTCAGCTCCGGGTCGCCGAAAATGACGAATCCTGCGATCTGCAGCTTGTCGTTCAGCTTGCAGATGGGCAGATCTCTTTCCAGTCCTGCGATTGTCATATGGTAGAATGGGGTCATGATAATTCCTCCACTTAATAATGTGCCAGTATGTATTTTGTCTTCCGCGTGTCCACGGCTTTTTCAACGTCGTTCAAAAAGTCCAGTTTCTGTTCCTGGGCCAGGACCTTCTGCAGCTCAGGTTTCGTTTTGGGATGCCGCGGCGTGAACACCGTACAGCAGTCCTCGAAGGGCTCGATCGACGTATCGAACGTATCGATCTTTCGCGCGATCCGGATGATCTCCTCTTTGTCCATCCCGATACATGGCCTGAATACGGGCCTTGTCGCCAGCGGGTTGGTCACGCCGATCGCCTGCAGCGTCTGGGACGCCACCTGTCCAAGGCTCTCGCCCGTGATCAGGGCGCCGCTCCCCGTCTGCTCTGCGATCCTGTCCGCTATGGCCATCATATATCTGCGTAGCAGCAGGGTGAAGTATTCCTCGTCGCAAAGCGCCTGGATCTTCTCCTGGATCTGTGTCAGGGACACGATATGCATATTGATGGGGCCCGTATACCTTGCCATCAGCCCGGCAAGGCGCATGACCTTGTCCAGCGCCAGTTCGCTGGTGTACGGGAAAGACTCGAAATGAACGGCTTCCAGCCGAAGTCCCCGTTTGGCCATCATATAACCGGCGACGGGCGAATCGATCCCGCCGGAGAGAAGCAAAAGGCCTGTCCCGGCTGATCCGAAAGGCATCCCGCCGGCGCCGGGGAACTGCCCCGCGTGCACATATGCCTCGTTTTCCCTGATCTCGATCTTGACGACCACGTCGGGGGTATGAACGTCGACCGTCAGCCACGGGCATGTTTCCAGCACCATGCCGCCGGCCTGTGCCGCGATCTCCATGGAATCCAGGGGGAACGTTTTATCTGAGCGCTTGGCTTCGACTTTGAAGGTACGGCGGCTCTTCATGAACGGGGGCAGATAGTCCCTGATCGTCTGCCGGATGGCCTCCATGTTTTTCTCGCAGGCCGCAGCGCGGCACAATGCGGATATCCCGAAGACCCTGCCGGCCGCCTCCAGCATCCCGTCCATGTCGTAGTCGTCACCGACGGGAGTCACATAGATCGTGCTCTGGGCGCGGTCAACGGTGAAATGCCCGAAATGCTTGGACCGTATCCGCAGTTCCTTGCACAAAGCGTCTTCAAATACGGATTTGTTGGCTCCCTTCAGGATCAGCTCTCCGTACTTGCACAACAGAACCTCTTTCATTGGTCTTCCTGCCCGTCCTCGCCGTCTTCCACGAATTCAGCATCCGGATCAGCCATGGCCTGCAGCAGTTCCTTTGCCTGGTCCAGCATTTCCTTCCGAACGAAGAAATCCGTTCCGAACATGGAATAGCCGGCAATGATCTTGACGGAGGATCCGCTTCCGCGTTCCTTGATCAGATAAGGGATCTTCTCTCCCCGGAGAATGCTTTCCAGCACGGACTGGCTGACATTGTCGTAAACGGTGGTCAACAGCGCAAGATCTTCGTCATGCGGGCATTCTTCGTCAAGTCCGAACAGTCTGTCCATTGTTTTCCTCCTCTGATCCTTCAGTCCGCATAGTAATTCGGGAACAGTTTCTCCCAGACTTTTCCGCACGCGATCGTATCCGCTATGGACGTATGGGCCGCCCCGGTCCATTCGATGCCGAGGCATTCCATCGCGTCAGACAGCGATGCGTGCACGAGATCCGGGTAGTGTTCCTGAATGTACCGGACATATTCTTTGGAGCAGCAGCGTGTTTTCTCTTTGAGCCATTCGCGCTCCGCTTCCGTGTCGTAGATATACTTGATATGACTGTAGTCTGTGGAAACGCCGAAAGCGATCAGGTTGTCGGCCGCGGCGAATATCTCCTTGAGACGCGGCGTCAGCTCAGACAGATACGGCGCGTCCTGGACCATGTCGGGCGTGATCCCGTGAATCTTCTCTGTTCTTTTCCACTTTTTGGTATGCGTCGGCTTGACAAGCGTGTCCATGATGACGCGGCCGTTCCCGTCGACAATGGATATCGAGATGACCTCATCCCGGTCATATACGCCGGTCAGTTCAAGATCGAAGAACAAGACCTTTTCCCTGCTCATCTCGTAGTGCGCGTTCCTGTATTCATCACCGATCCGGCATCTCTCGGCCAGGTCCTTTGCGAAGCAGGCCTCGCAGAGCTTGTGCTTATACCGCACGAATTTTCCGCACTGCGCGCACATCATGGGTTGTTTGATCGCCGTTTTCTTGTCATAGAAATACAGGATCTCATGATTGAGTCTGGTCGTATAAGCGACCGGTTCTTCGACCACGTCGTAATGCAGCTGCTCCAGTCTTTCTTTCGTATAGTATCCGAACAGGGCCGCTTTCTTGACTGTCATCTTCTCGATGACGGTGCCGCTTTCCAGCGTCATCGTCTCGGCAGGCTTTTTTGTGTCTTCTGTGTACCATGTCTCGACCGGGGCCTCCACGACCTGATCGGGATCGTAATAGTAGGTGATGCTTCCGTCTGCGTTTTCCGTATATGCGCTCGGGTCCCCCTTAGGCATAAGGTGCATCAGATTCAGTTCGTTTCTGTCCAGATAGTTTCTGCTTGCTATTTCTTTCCGGGTCATCCGCGGCAGTGTTTTGCCGGACCTGGTCTTAATACTGTTGCCCACGAAAATCCTTTCACTCCGTCAGACGGAGAAGAAAAATCCTTTATGTAGATTAATAATTACACTTCCATTATTATACTTGACTGCAATGGAAATATCAAGATGTTAGCGAGAAAAATCCGGGGACGGGCGGCAGAAACCGGCTGGGAAAACAGGGCCGTGCCGAGGAATCAATCTGCTTTCGGACACGACTTGACGAACACTGTGACAAACACGCAAAAATTGTTGACTTTATCCATATTTCGCTTTATAATGTAGATGTCTGATAGTAACTATTCTCGGAGGTACTCATGAAAAGAATTCTCGTCTGTCTTCTTGCCATGCTGCTTCTCATCTCTGTGGCTTCCTGCGGCAAAAAGGTCAACACCAACGAAGAACTGACGCCTGAAGACGTTGTTGTGATCGATTATACATACAAGGTCGGATCCGATGTTTTCGACTATGCGCTGCTGACGACCGACACAGTGGCGATCGTCGGGTTCAAAGGTGATTATACGCCTCACGCGATCACCATTCCCTCTTCGATCGATGACCGTACGGTGACTGAGATCAGCGATCTCGCATTCTACTATGCCAACAACATCACCAGCGTCGAGATCCCCGAGACCGTGACGCACATCGGCCAGCTGGCCTTTGCCGGCTGCTCCAAGCTGAGTTCAGTCAAACTGCCCAACTCGCTGATTTCCATCGGCGACAGCGCTTTTGCGGAATCGGGACTGACGTCCGTCAAATGCGGTTCTTCCCTGACGTCCATCGGAGACTATGCTTTCACCGGTTGCGCGGATCTTGCGTCCCTGACGATTTCCTCCTCCGTTGAAAGGATCGGCAACTATGCTTTCGCAGAATGCGTTTCCCTTGCATCCGTGTCCATCCCCGCCACTGTCGCACAAGTCGGTGAGCTTGCATTTTATAAATGCGCTAAACTGGCATCCGTGACGATCGCCGGAGCGGAAACGGAGATCGGCGACTATGCATTCAATAAATGCGACCAGCTCGAACCGGCCGGGATCTCCTATCCTTCCGATTCTGCAGCAGCTGCATTCTTTGCAGATCCGTACAAATACGACAAAGCGTAAGGCAGCATTTGTACCGCCGCTGACTCAATGTATACAGCATCAAATGGGGGTTGACAAACCTCCGTTTTGATGTTATAATCCTCTGTGCTGAGTTGGCAGGCGGTACCAGACGCCGGAATGGCGGAATTGGCAGACGCCCGGGACTTAAAATCCCGTGATACGTAAGTATCGTACCGGTTCAAGCCCGGTTTCCGGCACCATATCGCGGGGTAGAGCAGTTCGGTAGCTCGTCGGGCTCATAACCCGGAGGTCATGTGGTTCAAATCCCATCCCCGCAACCATATTGTGCGACCAAAATAGATATCGCACCGGGAAACCCCGATACCACAACGGTTTCGGGGTTTTTCGTGCCCATTTTTTGAGTGAAAATAAATAGATATTTTTCCGAGTTGAGAGGACCTGAACCTCCGACCCCACCGTTTAGAGGCGGATTTTGAGAGAACTTTTCCCCCAAAATCCGCCTATTTTCTATTTTCAGCGAAAAAATGATTGTAGAAATTTCAAAAAGGTTTTTGTTACATGTGACAATGCGCGGGCCAAACAAAACCTCGCAAAAAATACAGCCCTTAAAGATAGAGTACCAGCCGTCTACAGGTGGATGGTACTCAACTACAGAAAGGGTTGATAAAAAGAAGCAGAGTACAGGTCCATTGGAGGCTGTTGCCTTTATTGAATCTTTTTGCCCAAAAAAGCAAAACTCTTACTGACAGTAGGAAAAATAAAATCTGATTGATATGACCGGTCTGTTCACTTTCCGGTTTCGATGCATTATAATCATCGACAGAAACACAAAGGAGGCGGGCGTATGAAAATGATGCTGGCGGAGAACATCCGCGCTTTCCGCAAGGAACGGTCGCTGACCCAGGAGCAGCTTTCCGAGGCGCTGGGGGTGACGGCAGGCGCGGTATATAAGTGGGAGGCGAAGCTGTCGATCCCGGAGCTGGAGCTGATCATTCAGATGGCTGACTTTTTCGATACCTCT
>JAFSSK010000140.1 GCA_017451045.1 Clostridia bacterium | reverse complement strand
GAAGCAACGACAGGGATCCGCAGACAGACGAAAGCAAAGTCATCCCTGTCATCATCGACTCGGAGACAGACACCGATTCTGAAAGCGGCAAGGATTCCGAATCCGAATCGGAAAGCAAACCGGACACCCAGACAGAAACAGACAAACCTGCCGAGGAAGTGTTCGAAGACTGCGACGAGACCGTTTATGTTATTTATAACAGCGCGAACGTAAGGAAAGCGCCTGACAAAGACGCGGAACTCGCCACCGGCGGCGGCGTCCATCTGGGCGAGTGCTACAAGCGGACAGCCAAGAGCCAGAACTGGAGCAAACTGACCGTCAAGAGCAACAGCGGCGAGGACATCGACGGCTACGTCGTCAACGACGCGCTCACGACCGTCGACCTTTCCACGGACGCTTTCGAATACTATGCTGAGCCTGTGATCAAGTACGTTGCGTCGGCGAACCTCACCGTCCGCTCCTTCCCGTTCTACGGAAACGCGACAGTCGTCAAATCCGCTCCCAAGAACACGGAGCTGACCGTGATCGCCTTCCGCGATCTGGACGAGGACGAGATGACCTGGTATATGGTCCAGCTCAAGGATGATACCGGCGAATTCGAAAAAGACGCCGAAGGCAATCCCATCCGCTATTTCGTCTCCGCGAAAGCCGGCTACACGGCGGACGCGCCGGTCGAATGATCATGTTCCCTTCCAAAAGCAATAGCAAGAGATAGCGAAAGACCGTACGGGCCGTCTGGCTCCGTGCGGTTTTTCGCTGCTGTTTGGTGTGATTCCGACTTACAGTTTCTTGCCAGCGTAGATGCGGTAGTAGATGTCCTTCCTGCCTTCCGTGATCCAGCATTATCATTTGCGCCGTTCTCTGTCCGGCAGGATCATCTGACAAAGTTTGTGGCCTGCCACTTTTCCTTTTCTGGCAGCCCGTACTTTTCCTTCCCGAGCGCGATGGACTTCATTAAGAACACCATATTCCGCGCAAGCGTACGGACCGTCAGGATCCCTTCCGCGTCTTCCTCGGCCTGCCCCTTCTCTCTTCCGTGCACGCTGTTCCAGTACCGGCTGGAAGCGACGGGCATCTCGGATATCGTGAAATACTTGTTCAGCTCATCGAACGTAGCCGAACATCCGCCGCGGCGGGCGATGACGACGCTCGCGCCGACCTTCATCGCTTTATCAAAACTAGTGCTGTAGAACAGACGGTCAAGGCACGCGATCAGCGTGGCGTTCGCGGAAGCGTAATACACGGGAGACGCCACGACAAGTCCGTCCGCGGCCTCAAATTTCGGCGCCAGTTCGTTCACGGCGTCGTTGAACGCGCATTTGCCGGTCTTCCTGCAGTTCCCGCAGGCGATGCAGCCGCGTATATCCCTGTTTCCGATCTGTACGACTTCCGCCTCCACACCGTTTTCCTTGAATACTTTCACCATCTCGTCCAGCGCGATTGCGGTGTTTCCGCCTGCTCTCGGACTTCCGTTGATCAGCAGTACTTTCATTCCATTTTCCTCCAAAGATATCGTTCTACTCAAAACTCCAGAAACCAGTTCCCGTCTCCGAATCGTGTTTTCTCTTGATCGTGCCGCCCGTCACGGGCCGCAGTTCGATCTCTGCCGTATAGAGAACGGTCGCGGACTTCAGATGTCCCGCCGCCGTTTTGTGCTCTTTCCCGACCTTGTATGAGAACAACGCATGCGCGTGATGGTACAGGTCTTCCCCGTCCTCGAAGACGTTTCCCGTGATGCAGACAAGTTCCAGCATGCCCTCTACAGTCTCTGTCTCAAAGGATCCTTTTTCCGGGATGAACGTCTGGATCTCGGCTTTGCTGCATCCGCCGATCCCTGAAAAGGTTGCGGAGCGGATGCCCTCTTTGCGGCAGACCCCAAGCAGTTTCTCAATGATCTCCTCGCCCTTGTCCACCCTGACGTAAAAGATCCCGTCATAGTTCCGGTTATCCATGTTTACTTACCTCCGTTCGTCTTCTGGCGCGCGATGAAAAAACCTCTCCCGCCTCGGCAGACAGAAGAGGTTTCCTTGAAACTCAGTCAAGCGGTATTTCAAAATACGGCTTTCCGTTCTGTACCGGATATTCCGTATTGAAAATGTGCAGATGGTAATCTCTGGGCCTAATGATCATTCTGTCCTCATAGACCTCCAGCATGCCGCCGATCCCGATGACAGACCATACGCCGTGGTGGTTGCCGCATGCAAGCGACGGCATGTTGAGCAGATTGAGCGTCCCGTCTCTCTCCACCGATGAAAAATGTCTGCGCTCCGTCACTTCCTGCCCTGTCCACCCCATATGGGAGTGTCCTGTGATAAACAGCACGTTCTTATACTCTTTGAGCAGTGCCTCTACCTTGTCCGAGGAATCTCCTATGCCGCCCTCCCAGGGTTCTGTCGAGGAGGATTCGTCCGCGTCCCAGGTTACCGGGAGCCCGTGCTTCTGGTTCAGGCTCTGGTGGTTGATCACAAAAATGGGCTTTCCGGATTTCGCGGCCTTGTCCAGCTCGTCTTTCAGCCAGGCGATCTGCTCGTCCGTGATGATGGCGGAGCAGCCGTTGTCCCCTTCCGATCCCATGCATATGACGTGATATCCCTTGACGGTCGTGGAAAAATAGACCTTGTCCGACCTGATCGACGTCACGGCGGTCCTGTTCTTGATATAGTTGTTCAGCGCCGCCTCGACGCTCTCGTCGTTCCAGGTGTCATGGTTTCCGATGGCCATGATCAGTTTTTCGGGCGGGATGTCCCTTCCCTCCAGGCATTCGCGGAACAGCGCCCAGTTCTCGTCGGATCCGCGGGACGTGACGTCCCCCGCGATGAAGATCGCGTCCACGGGGCATTCGCCGTCTTTAAAATCATCCAGCGCATCCTTGAAAACATCTGCGGGATATCCGGATGGGGATGGTACTGGTCCTGATGTGTATCGCTCAGCAGCATCACGTTGAGCAGCGGGCGGTCAAAAAGCGGTCTAATTTTTTCGATAGCCATATGCGTTTCCTTTCTTCGGCAGGCCCTTCGGGACTTCCTGCGCCGGTCCTTGCCGAATACGCCATAAGTATACCAAAAAACAGGCGTGATTGCAAGTGTGCGACAGTCATAAATCTTGAAAGAAATCCGGCAAAAATCCAGACCTGTCATTTTGGCGTTCTACTGACGCAGAATATCTTATGTACCGATTTTCGGACACTCGATGGTGTATATGTATAGTGGACAGAATATGGCAAACACCAACGTCTTTGCCTTGATTGGAGATCAACTATGAAACGAATCATTTTGAAAAAGTATGTGATCCACATTCTCGCTGTAACGGCGATCAACGCTGACGCGTTCGATCTTCCGATGGAACAGAACGCACTGATCCGGTGTACGGACAGGACGAACAGCTATATCGAAGGCGGTAATATCAAGTATAAGCTTTTTCTTCCTATTTCCGACGTCGAGCTGCCGCATCGTTACGGCTCGTTCAACGGCGCGCACGCTAG
>JAFSSK010000139.1 GCA_017451045.1 Clostridia bacterium | reverse complement strand
TATGCACGATGCGCCGCTGGACATGCGGATGAACGCGGACGACAGCCTCACGGCAGAGGAAGTCGTAAACGAATACAGCCAGCAGCAGCTGGCAAAGATCATCAAGGACTTTGGCGAAGAGAAGTGGGCGGCACGGATCGCACAGTTCATCGCCGAAGCGAGAAAAGAAAAACGGATCGAATCGACGTTCGAATTGGTGGACGTCATCAAGAGAGCGGTGCCGGCGGCGGCCAGAAGAGACGGTCCCCATCCGGCGAAGAGAACGTTCCAGGCCATCCGCATCGAAGTGAACGACGAACTTGGACAGCTCACCAGGGCGGTAAACGATTTTATCGACATCCTGGCGCCCGGCGGAAGACTTGCGATCATCAGCTTCCACTCACTGGAAGACCGGATCGTTAAGGAAGCGTTCCAAAAGAGATTAAATCCCTGCACCTGCCCCCCGGACTTTCCGGTGTGCGTGTGCGGCAAGAAGCCCGATATCAAAAGGGTCACAAGAAAACCGGTGGAGGCGGACGCGGAAGAACTCGCGGCCAATCCACGCAGCAGAAGCGCGAAGTTGAGGGTAATCGAAAAACTATGACGAAAGCAGAGAGATCTTACAAAGGAAAAGTCGTTGCGGAACTTTTACTTATTTTCGTGCTGATGCTTGCAGTTATCGGCATTACGGCGTATAATTCCAAGATCCAGTACGATATCAACAAGATGAACAACCAGATCGCAGAGACGCAGAAGGAGATCCAGAACCTGCAGGTACAGATCAAGACCGCTGCGAACATCACGAATCTGGAATCCCGTGCGCTGGAGCTGGGCCTCGTCTACCCCAATTACGACCAGATCGTATACCTGGAGTCGCAGGAGGCAAACATCGAAGATTTTGCTTTGGCGCTCATGGAATCCGCGTACCACTAGCTGAGTTTCCGGCGCGTCCCCTCAGGGAGGCGCCTTTTTCTTTTATTCTGAATGAAACGCGTAAAGGCAAGAAAATCGAATAAAACGAGACTGCTGTTCGTGTTCTTCGTGTTCGCGATCTGTTTTTCCGCGCTTACGCTGCGCCTGGGCTGGCATATGATCATCCGGGGCGAGGAATACGCGGACAAGGCGACGGGTCAGCAGACGTCGGACACCACCATTCTGGCGACCCGCGGCAGCATCGTGGACAGAAACGGCGCGGACCTTGCCATCAGCGCCACGACCCATACCATCTGGGTGCGTCCGGACTCCGTGCGTGAAAACGGCAAGACCGACGAGGAGAAGGCGCTCAACGTTCAACTGGAAGCGAAATCCCTGTCGGACATCTTAGGTATGGATCTCGACGCTGTCATGGAAGTCCTCAATTCCGAACGCAAGCTGCTGAAGCTCGCCAAAAACGTGGACCGCGACACCGCGGATCAGCTGAGAGAAGCGGATCTCGTGGGTCTGGAGATCACCGAAGACGCCAAGCGCTACTATCCGCTGGGCGCTTTCGCGTCTCACGTCATCGGCTCCACGACGGACGACAACTACGGCCTGGCGGGCGTGGAACTGCGTTACAACAGCTATCTGGCAGGGCTCAACGGCCGTTGGATCAAGAACAAGGACAGCGCCAGAAATACGCTGGCCTACGGCACCGACGCCTACTACAGCCCGGAGGACGGCTATACCGCAGTCCTCACGCTGGACCAGAACATCCAGTACATCGTGCAGCAGGAGATCGCAGCCTGCCAGGAACGCACGAAGTCTGCGCGGGTCATGT
>JAFSSK010000138.1 GCA_017451045.1 Clostridia bacterium | reverse complement strand
GCGGACGGCGCGGGCGCAACACCTCTGCCCCACTCGATCCAGTTGACGACGAAGAATGTGACTACGGAGATAAGACTTCCGAAGACAACAGGCATCAGGTAGGTGTTGACGCTCGGGAGCAGCTGCCAGACGACGAAACCGATCGTTCCGGTAATGATAGAGAACAAACCGGAATTCTTGGTTGCTTTCGGAACGACAAGACCGAGCGCATAAGCGGAGAACGGACCTGCGCAGCGGATACCAAAGGCGAAGGTGTTCAGCGCGATAATGCTGCCGGCAATACCGAGCAACTGAATCGCCATAGCGACCAGAGCGCCGATGACGTTGCTGAAACGGGTCCAGAAGATGATCTGTTTCTCGGACAGCTGCTTCTTTCCGCCGAAACCTTTGTAGAGGTCGTTGATGATCATCGTGGACATGCACAGCAGGTTCGAGTCAGCGGAGGACATCGTAGCGCAGATGATAGCAGCGGAGATAAGACCGGTGATAAAGCCAGGGGCATAGTGTCCTGTGACCATCATCATGGCGTTGGAACCGTTTTCCGCGATTCCGGGGATCTGATCCTTGAGCGCGAAAGCGGCAAGACCGAGCAGTGTCGGGAAAATGGACATGGCCGCCATCAGAACAGCTGAGAGGAAGGATGCGTTGCGCGCGGTCTTCTCGTCTTTTGCTGTTTCGAAACGGGTTACCATTTCCGGACCTACAAGGAACGTGCAGATGTACTGGAAAATGTAGCCGATGATGGATGCCCAGCCGATCTGCGTGAAGTTCAGCTTCTCGCCCGGCAGTTTCGCAGCGATGGCAGACCAGCCGCCGGCAGATTTGAGTACGATGGGGGTCGCGATAGCAAGACCTACGAGAATGATCAGGAACTGAACCAAGTCGGAGATCTGGTCAGCGATCATGCCGCCGAGGGTCGTGTAGAGGATGATGACGATACCGGCGAAGATCAGGCAGACATTCAGCGGAATCGAGGGAATGAGAGCGCTGATGACGGAACCGGAAGCCAGGATCTGTGACGATGTCAGGCAGAACAGCGAGAACACGGACAGAATTGCGGTGAAGTTGCTGGACAGCTTTCCGAAACGGCGGCCGACAACTTCAGGAATCGTGATAGCCAGTGTTTTGCGGATCTTCGGTGCGAAGTACGCGAGCGGAATCATGGCGATTGAGCAGGCGAGAACGTACCAGCAGGCGGACAGACCCCAGTTGCCGAAAGCCTTCTGGGCAACACCGGTTGTGCAGCCACCGCCGATGTTGTTCGCGGACAGTGAGAACGCGACCATAAACAGGCCCATGCGGCGTCCGGCGACCAGGTAGTCTTTCGAGTTCTTGATCTTCAGCTTGCTTACAAAGAAGCCTACGACCAACATGCCGACTAGATATGCCACCACGATAATGAGCGGAATAATCTGAATCTGCATACCTTCCATATTAATAACCTCCCAGTAATTAGATTGTTGTGATGAAAAGTGTTTTCCGACACATTTCCCGAATCTATCCCATATTATACATACAAATGAAGCACTTGTAAAAGCTTTTGTATATTTTTAACGTTTCGAGGGCGATTTCGCGTAAAAACAAATAAAAATGCAGGCTAAACGCCTGCATTGTATAAAGTAGCGCTGTGAACGATCAGATCTCGATGGAGCCGGAAGTGATGTAACGGCCGGATTTCCGGTCAAACAGCATGAGCGAATCTCCCGAGAAGCGGATATGCGCTTTCGAGCCGATCGTATAGAGCGTATCCCCGAATACAACCGAGGTAAGCAGGAATTCTCCCGTACGGATTTTCAGCGTGGATTCCATACCGGTAGGCATGGCACCGTAGATCTCGCCGACGATTCCGGTGTTCGCGATACGGATGAATTCAGGGCGGACGCCAAGGACGTAGTCTCCGTCCACGATGACGGGATCGTCTTCAATGGAGGTGTCTTCCTCATCTACACGCGAAATGTTGTAGCGGAACACCTCGTCCTTGTTTTCTTTTTCGACATAGCCCTTCTGCTTGGAAAGCTCCGCACGGTAAGCCGCTTCCTTCTCCTGCATCTGATCACGCTGCTTGTTCCAGTCCGAAAGATCGATCGGATTTTTTGGAAAGAACGTAACTTCCTGACCGCCGAGCAGAGTAAGTTTCACGCTGCCGTCCGGGTTCTGGTCGCCGTGCGTCTCGATGAAGTTGATGGACGGATTGCCGACAAAGTCTGCAACAAACAGGTTGTTCGGACGGTTGTAGACGGTGAGCGGCGCGTCATACTGCTGGAGCACACCGTTGTTGATCAGGCAGATGGAGGTGGCGAGCGTCATGGCTTCCATCTGATCGTGCGTGACGTATACGAATGTGCTTCCCGTTTCCACGTGCAGACGCTGCAGTTCATATCTCATTTCCAGACGAAGCTTTGCGTCCAGGTTTGACAGCGGTTCGTCCATAAACAGCACACTGGGTTCGGGCGCGAGCGTTCTGGCGATTGCCACACGCTGCTGCTGACCGCCTGAAAGCTCGGCAGGATAACGGTCCATGAACATTCCGATTTTTACGATGCGGGAAACCCTGCGGACGGCAAGGTCGACTTCTTCCTTTGTCATCTTGCGTTTCTGAATGATGGGTTCGCCGTTTTTCAGTACACGGAACTGTGCGTCGAGCGTTTCACCCTTCGAAGCGTGTGCCGCGGAAAGACTTTCCAGCTTGGACTGGAGTTCTTTCGAACGCTGTGCCGCGGCTTCCGGCCTGCTTTCGAGATTGCAGTCAAGAAGCGCTTTTGCTGTATACTGCGAAATCGTATACGTGTCAATCAGCTTGATGACAGCTTTCTTTTTGTCAAGGTTGCCTTTTTTGTCGCGGCATTCGTTGATGACCGAGACGACGCCGTTCGGATCCTTCAGAATCTCGATCAGCCGGGAAGCGTTCTTGGCATCATAGTCCACTGTTTCCATAGGTTCGTTGATGTTCTTCAGACCGAAGGAAATATTCTCATAGACGGTCATGTTCGGCCATAGCGCATAGTTCTGGAACAGGAATCCGACCTTGCGCTTGTTTGCCGGGATGTTGATGCCGGCGGAACTGTCGAAGACGACTCTGTCACCGATGGTGATCCGGCCTTCCGTCGGGGTTTCCAGGCCTGCGATCATGCGCAGGGTTGTTGTTTTTCCGCAGCCGGAAGGTCCGAGCAGGGTCACGAAGGCATTATCTTCGATGACGAGATTCAGGTTTTCCACTGCATAGAATTTATTCCAGCGTTTTGTAATGTTTTCCAGTACGATTTTCGGCATGATTAACCTCCGATACCTTCATCCAGGCTTGCGCCGGTGAGTTTGTTGACAATTGTGTTGAAGACCAGGATCGTGATGACCAGGATCAGGTTGATGCCGCTTGAGAAAGCATACAGACCCATTTCATCAAAGTAATCCAGAGTGGTCGAGAGAATGAATCCCTGCGTGCAGAGCAGCATGAACAGAGAGAGTTCTCTCAGGCAGGTCATGAACGGAAGCATATATCCGCTGATGATGGACGATTTCTGAATCGGGATAATGATCCGAAACATTCGCTTGAACCAGGGGATATCCTGGATTATTGCCGCTTCTTCGATCTCACCCGAAAGCTGCAGCATGGAATTCAGGGAACTCCGGCTGGCAAACGGAATGTATTTGATGGTACCGACGATAATCAGCAGCCAGTATGTGTTGAACAGGTTGATGTACTTGTTCGAGAACAGCAGGAAGAATGCGACGCCGACTGCGATGGAAGGCATCAGGTAGGGCAGGAAGGCAACTGCGTTCACGTAGTTGGCAAGCTTGCCCCGGCGGTCCTTGGAGACCGCGTAGCCGATCATGGTGCCGATGGTGCCTGCCAGCAGGGCGCAGGCCACGGAGACGAACAGAGTGCCCACAAAGGCCGTGCGGATGGTGTTGTTGTAGAGAATACCCATCTGGCCATACATGCCGTTTTCGGTGACGTTCTCCGCGGTGATCCACCATTTGGTGGTCAGGTTCGACACATCTCCCGTGTACAGGAAGGAGTAGTCGCCCGGGTTCGGCAGGAAGGTCTCAAAGGCAAAGCTGACGATCGGGAAGATGGAGGTGAAGAAGGTAAACACCACCAGGATGAGGGCGACGATGTAGCGCCCGTGTTTCCCGATGTTGATCTTGGAGATCTGGCCGGACTTGCCGGTGACGGTGGTGTAGTTCTTGCGGCTGGTGAGGGAGATCTGGTTCAGGAGCATGATCGCCACGCCGAACACCATC
>JAFSSK010000137.1 GCA_017451045.1 Clostridia bacterium | reverse complement strand
AGCTCTCCCGTACTTTAAAAAGCGTTGTAGGGGTTAAGAACATGTCAAGTATGACATAGTTTACAACTTGTTTGATACAAAATACGGATTCTGCCAAGTGTAAAGAAAGAAGCCCGAAAAATCGTGGTTGACTTTTCAGACTTCTTAGGTGGTGGAGACAGTTGGAGTTGAACCAACGACCCCATCCATGTCAAGGATGTACTCTAACCAACTGAGCTATGCCTCCGAACCTTACGCGGATATTGTATCATACAGGGGGCGGAAATGCAATAGTTTTTTGAAATTATACGGGAGGTGTTGTGAAAAGCACTGTACGAACGGTCCTTTTCAATCCTCAGCTCTGCCCCGTAAGATCCCTTACGATCTCGCCCGCCATGAGAAGTCCCGCAACAGGCGGCACAAAGGATATGCTTCCGGGAACGGGTTTCCCGCTTTCTGCCGTTTCAGACTGTACGGGAACTCGCGGCTGCTCTTCGGAGCAGACGACCTTGAGGCTGTCCACGCCGCGTTTGCGCAGTTCCTGCCGCATGACCCTGGCCAGCGGGCAGACGCGCGTCTGGTAGATGTCCGTCACCTTCAGCAGCTCCGGGTACAGTTTGTTTCCCGTTCCCATCGAGCTGATGATCGGAATACCGCCTTCCCTGGCTGTCAAAACCAGAGCGATCTTTGCGCTTACCGTGTCCACGGCGTCCGCGATGTAGTCATACTGATCAAAAGGAAACGCATCCGCGTTTTCGGACAGGAAGAACTCGTTGAACGTGTTGACTGTCGCCTGCGGGTTGATGGAAAGGATCCTTTCCCGCATCACCTCGGTCTTGTACCTTCCTACCGTTTCGTGCGTCGCGATGATCTGGCGGTTCAGATTGCTAAGGCTGACGGTATCGTGATCGATCAGGTCCAGCGTTCCGACGCCGGCCCTGGCCAGCGCTTCGCAGACGTACCCGCCGACGCCGCCGATGCCGAATATAGCTACCCTGCAGGCCTGAAGCCTTTTGACGGCTTCAGGCCCCAGCAGCATTTCAGTCCTTTGAAACTGGCTGTCCATCGATTTATTTGATGATCCGGATCTTGCCGATGAGCGGGAGTTCCTCTTTCTTCTCGTTCACGACGTTGATGATCCCGATGATCGAGAATACGAAGAAGACGATGTTCAGCAGCCCCAGAACGATCGGAAGCACCGGCACCCAGCTGAAGACGGAGGTGAGGATCCCGAGAATGACTTCTCCGATGAACAGGATCAGTCCCTGATTGGCGTGGAATCTGACGAAATCGGATTCCTTCCTTAAGATCAGCGGGATCAGGACCAGGATGGAAAGGTAGCTCAATACGCCCATCAGGGTGTTGTCCGCCTTTTCGTCGGCGGATTCCTTCGCCTCTTTTTCGTCCCCGGCAGTTTCAGCACTGACGGCCTTCTCGGTTTCTTCCTGCTCTTCCTCTACTTTTGTTCCGCAGGACGGACAGAATTTGACGCCTTCTTCGAGTTCGGCGCCGCAGTTTTTGCAGTTTGCCATTTTCTATTTCCCTTTCAATATGAATCGATTCAATCTACTTTCTGCAGATGCAGGCCCGCGAATCCGAACGGCGGAACGGTCGATTTGAGTTTCACACCGTCAGCTTCCTCCGACGCCTGTGCCCCGAAGGTCGACAGGATCTTGTAATCGCCGTCAAGCTTTACGAACGGTTCGATGACCTCGTCCGGGGACACGTTGAACAGTCCCACCGTCATCCTGTCCCCGTCTTTGCGGCAGACAAGGTACAGATCAGGCCAGCCGAAACAGACGGCAGGCAGTTTCTGTCTTCCTGCCCATTCGAGCGTCTCGGTCATCTGCCGCTGCCTGTAGTAGGTGCGGTTGATCCCGCGTCCGCCGGAAAGATGACCCGAGCGGAACGTAAGCACGTAGAATCTTTCGCCCGACGCGTTTTCGTACCGGTAGCTCGTCGGTATCCCGTCCTTTGCATCGGCCCGGGAAAGAACCACGGCTCCCGATTTCAGCCTGACTTTGTGAATCTCGCGCGCAGCCCCCCGCGGGACTGCTCCGGGATAGTCCTTAAAGAATTCCAGCCCGTCGGGAAGATCTACTGTCTCCCCGTCAGACTCGATCCCCACGTCCACGCCGCGCGCCGCTAAATGGAGTGCCGCCACGATGTCCAGCAGCATGCCGTCTTTTGCCAGTTCCGGGCTGACGTATTTCCCGTTTTCCCCCAGGACTGCGTGCACGGATCCGCCGCCGACTGTCATCGGCAGGGACGTATCGGCCAGCGGCGTCATGAAGGACAGATGGAACTGGTCGTCGATGGGCGCCCAGCAGTTGCCGTCTTTGCCCAGATCCGATTCCCTGATCGTGTCATGGAACGCGACGGCGTCGACACCTGCAGTCCGGCCTGAGAAATGGGTTTCTATCCAGTCGTATGCCGGGCGGTGATGCGCCATGTGATCGAAGTAGCCCGTCTCATACCCGTAGTCCGCCGTATAGTCGGACATATATTTCAGGATCCCGTCCATGCCGCCGCTCGCGCGAAGCATCATATCGTACATTTCCAGGTAGTTCGCGGGAACGACCTGTCTTGGTCTCGGATAAACGTCGCCCTCCGAGAACACCTCGATGTCTTCCGTGCGGCACCAGTACCGCTGGATCAGAGTCGAGTTCACGACGTACTGCACTCTTTTTTCCGCCGGGGACGACCAGGCCCAGTACGGCGCGCCGATCGTCCGCAGAAACGGGCGGGTGGCGCCGGCGAGCGCCTTGGTGATCTCGATCGCGTCGGCGCCGTCGGAACCCCACGTTCCCATCACGGCGCAGAAACCGACACGTACGGTCCTGTCGACTTGATCGACCTTTTCCCTTATCTTCTTAGCAAGGCCTACCAGCATGTCATGGCCCATATCAAGCCATGCGTCCCTGTAGCGGTTCGGACCTCCCTTGTAGATGAGCGCCTCGAGGTCGGATCTTTCCACCTTCTCGCCGCCAAGACGCCGGCGGTACTCCTCCATATGCATGTCACAGCAGCACCCGGCGCCGAACGAACGGGTGGAGAGCCTGTAATCGTCGTCCAGCATGATCATGCGGACGCCGGTCGAGGCGATCCTTGCGATCCAGTCCGAAAAGTCGGTCACGAAAGGCTCGCTGCCGGGACAGTAATTGCCCGGGATGGCGTCTTTGCTCTGGACCCCGCGCATAAGGACGTATCTGTCCGATCTGTCCTGCACGTCATCCGGGGTCAGTAATCCGCCGTGTCCCAGTGAACAGATCCAGACGCCGACTTCAAACCCTGCTTTGCCGAACACTTCGAGGCCGCGCCGGATCATCTCGATATCCGCCTGCTTGACCTCTTCCGCGGCCGTCCCCCGGTTGATCCCGCACATCCATACGCGGTCTGCCCCGACTCTTTTGAGTTCTGCCAGAACGTCTTCGATCTTCGAGCCCCTGGACGTCGGGCTTATCACGTCGACCGGGACCGCCAGCATGTATTCCTTAGACATGTTTTTCCCCGTTTCTTCCGGCTCGCGGACAGCTCAGTCCGCGACCGTTTCTTTCGTCTGCTTGCTGAAGGAGGCGGCCAGCACCTTGCCGCCGCGGCGCAGGTAGCTGCCACAGACCATCAGCACCTTCTCGCTGCCCTCGTCCTTGTCCCTTGTGATGATCAGCATGTAGCCGTCCGTTTCGAAACCGGCGATGACGGCGTTGGAATTGTCGTGCATGATGTGGCCGTCGGCCATGTGGTTGTACCAGATCTCATATTCTTTCCTGCCGTCGCACACAAGTACCCCGGAGGCGTTCTTTCCGGTCAGCTTCTTGTATTTCACCTTGTGTTCCTGCGGCTCCAGCTCCAGCACGGAGATAAGCGTCTGGGTCCGGTTCTTTTCCGGCGTGGAGAACTCGAGATAGATCTTGTCCTCCTCCTGTTTGTCGCAGGGGTGTCCTACCCGCTCTGCCTGGATCATGCCTGCAGGCTCGATCGTCTTGAAGCGCGCGCGGCAGTCCTCGTAGGTGAAGTAGACGCCGTCGTCTTTGTTTT
>JAFSSK010000136.1 GCA_017451045.1 Clostridia bacterium | reverse complement strand
GGACGGAGTTTTACCTGCTGGTGATGCCCGGCGACAAGCCCTTCAAAACGAAGGAGCTCTCTGCCCAGATCGGCAGCAGCCGCCTGTCCTTCGCCGACGAGACGGCCATGGAGCAGCTCTTGGACCTTCATCCGGGCAGCGTGTCCGTGCTGGGGCTGATGAACGACAAGGCGCACCGCGTTCACCTCATCGTGGACGAGGACGTGTTCGCTGAGGAGCTATTCGGCTGCCACCCCTGCGAGAACACCAGCTCCATCCGCTTTGCGACGCGCGACCTGAAAGAGAAAATCCTCCCGGCGCTGGGCGTCACGCCCGCTGTCGTCCATCTGGTGGGCGCGGACGAAGGGGAATCAACATGATCTGTAACCTCGGAAACTGCATCGTCAACAACTATCTGATCTCCTCCGAGGCGGGGCTCATTCTCATCGACACCGGCTATGCGGGCGGCTTCCCGCACTTTCAGAGGATGCTTGCTAAAAACCGCATCCGGCCGGATGAGATCAAATACGTGTTCCTGACCCACGCGCACGACGACCACGCCGGGTTCCTGAACGAGGTGTTCGCCGCGACGGACGCCGCCGTGATCCTCCACCCGAAGGCCGTCGAGAGGCTGAAGCGGGGGCAGAACTCCTTCGAGGGTGGCTGTTCGTCGCGCCTGGCGTGACTTTCCTGCCAGGTCCTCGCGCTGTGCGGGCACGGCGAACACAGATTCCCCGCCATCCGGGAGGAATACACAGACCGCCTGATCCTGGTCGGTTCCGAGCGCTTCCGGGCGCTGCGCTTTCCCTATACGGTGCTGGAAACGCCGGGCCACACGGCGGACCACATCTCGCTTTTGTTGGGTGACGTCCTGTTTTGCGGGGACGCGGCGATGAACGGCATCCCCAGAGTCCGGCGGACGACCATCTGGATCGAAGACCTGCTGCAGTACCGGCAGTCCTGGAAAGCGATCATCGAAAAGCACCCGAAAATGCTCTACCCGGCGCACGGAAAGCCGTTCCAGACGGCGGACCTGCAACGGTATCTGAAAACACTGGAAAACCGAAAGCTCTACGCTTTGAAACCGAATAACCATGAGGTATGAATGGATCGATGAATGATAATCTATATGAATATGACGGCACGATCCGCGAAGTATCTGACAACGGCGGAGCCTACGTCGTTTTTCCGTGGAATATCCGGGAAGCGTTCGGGAATGGGCGCGTGAAAGTCCATGCCGAGTTCGATGGGATCCCCTATGACGGCAGCATCGTCAACGTGGGCGTGAAGGACGAAAACGGGAACGTGTGCTACGTCATCGGGCTTCTGAAATCGATCCGGAAGCAGCTGAACAAAGGCGACGGGGACCGTGTGCACGTCGTGATTTGGGAAAGGGAGTAGATAGCGATGTGGAAATATCCAGACTGCGAAAAGGCGTCGGAACGCGCCGATGAATGCCTGATCTGCACTTCTCCGCTGGAATATCTGGAAACAGATGAACTCATGGAGTGCGCTGTCTGTCATAAGAAAGAGAACAGCAAGACCAGATGCGTCAACGGTCACTATGTCTGCAATGAATGTCACACAGCCGGGCTGGACACGATCCTCGGGCTGTGCCTCTCCGAGACCTCTAAAACCCCGTGGAGATCATCGGGAAGATGATGGCGCTGCCGTTTTGCCACATGCACGGGCCGGAGCATCATGTCATGGTGGGCGCCGCGCTTCTGACGGCATACCGAAACGCGGGAGGGGACGTCGACCTGCCTTCCGCGCTGACAGAAATGATACGCCGCGGCAAGTCCGTCCCCGGCGGAGCCTGCGGCTTCTGGGGCGCCTGCGGGGCAGGGATCAGTGCGGGTATGTTTCTGTCGATCATTACCAAGGCAACGCCGCTTGCGACCGATTCGTGGGGCCTTTCGAATCGGATGACCTCCAAAGCGCTCAGCGAGATCGGGAGCGTCGGCGGGCCGAGATGCTGCAAGCGGGATTCCTGGTTTTCTATTCTTGCCGCGGTGGATTTTGTGAAAGAACACTTCGGGATCGAAATGGAAAGGCCGGAAATCGTTTGTTCTCATAGCGCGCACAACGCTCAGTGCATCGGAAAGCGCTGCCCGTTTGCAAAGGTGAACCATGATC
>JAFSSK010000135.1 GCA_017451045.1 Clostridia bacterium | reverse complement strand
GGGAGGATTGCAGACGACAGTTCCTTTACCGTCCGTTTTCCTGATCACAGTGGCGTCCGCATGAAAGATCTTCAGATGTTCAGAAACGCCCGCGTTCTGTGCGCACTGCGCACAAAGCTGAAGGATGTTGTCGTCGATATCGGAGGCATATACAAGGAATCTGTCTGTCTTTTCCGCTTCCCTGGCTTCCTTTCGTGCGCTGATCCATGACTCTTTTGTAAGATTCGGGAACTGCTCTCCGGCAAATGCTCTCGAGAGCCCCGGAGCCTTGTTAGAAAGGATCATGGCGGTCTCGATCGCGATTGTACCGGAACCGCAGAACGGATCCCATGTAAGGACGTCATACCGTGGACGGCTGATCAGCGCCAGTGCCGCAGCAAGCGTTTCACGGAGCGGCGCGATGCCGGACAGTGGCCGGTATCCTCTCTTATGAAGCGGGATACCCGATGTATCGATCATAAGACTGCATTTGTCCTTGAACAGAAAGAAACTGATCTGGTAAGTGATTCCGTCCTCCGGCATCCAGGAAATGCCGTAATGGCTGCCCAGACGCTGCGCGACTGCCTTCTTGATGATGCTCTGGCAGTCAGGGATTGAGGATAGTGTACTTTGGACAGAATGCCCTTTCACTGGGAAAGCGTCCTGTTTTCCGATCCATTCCTCCCAGGAGACGGCCTTTGTCCCTTCGAACAGGTCGGTAAATGAAAGTGCCTGAAAAGAAGCCATCAGGATATAGACGTGTTCGGCGCATCTAAGCCAAATATTGGCTTTCGCCACGTCCTGTTCTGAGCATTCGAACGTGACGCGGCCGTCCATCGTGTCCACGCGCTTGAATCCCAGCGCATCTATTTCCTGCCCGAGCAGTTTTTCAAGGCCGAACAGGCATGTTGCAACAAGTGTCAGTTTCAAATCCTTACTCCTTATTGGGAAGAATGGCTTCTGCTCTGGACGGATGACATACGAAATAAAAGATCTGGAAGCTGTCGGCAAGTTCTCCCAAAAATTCGGTCGCTGCCGTCAGTCGGTCCTTGTCAAGATCCGAAAAAGGATCATCTAGAAGCAAGAACGGCGGGTCTTTCTCATACATTGCCCTGCAAAGCGATACGCGAAGACAGAACTGGACCAGCTCCTGCCAGCCTGTACTGAAATAATCGAGTTTTCTGTCGGTTCCGTCGGCTCTAATCATGATCGAGAAATCCGTATCGAGGATGAATTCGACGTTCGATACGCCGGAAAGCCGTTTGAGGTATGTTGTAGCAGCCTCGTTCGTTTTGCCCAGGTACCTTGTCGTCAGCTCAAGGTTGGCCTTTTCCATGAACTCGATCGCGTTTTTATAAATATCGTTCTTGCGATTCTCTGCTGCAAGACGATCTTTTTTCGATGCGCATTTCGCCCTGATCTCTTCGAGATTGTCTGTTTCTGCAGCCAGTGCCTTCATCCTGGTCTCTTCAGTGACTTTTGCGTTCGTCGGTTCTGTGATTTCATTGCCGATCCGGCGGTAGCGGTCGAAGCACTCGTTGTACGTGTCTTGCGGCAGGCTGAATTCTTCCCCGATGGAAAGGCCCTCTGTTTTGAACTGCTCCTCAAGGTCCCTGCGTCTGTAGTCGAGCGTGTTCTTGCGAAGCCTGAATGCATCTGCTTCTTTCAGATACTGATCGGCGGCCAAGACAGGGTCTTCGTCACAAGACATGGATCGGCCCGTCAGTTCTGACAGTTTCTTCACAGCGGTCTCAGCCTCAATGGATGCCTTGCCCGCTTTTTCTTCGAGGGCTGCGATTTCCTTCTTCAGCTTCTGCTTTTCCTCAAGCATGGACCGAATGGATGCTTCATCGATATCTTCATTGGCGCCTGAAAGGTAGGAAGACAGGATCATGCCTATCTCGTCCCGAAGGGCGGACAATGACGACTGCAGTTTTTCTGTCTCCGTACGGTTCGCGTTTTTCAAAGACTCTCCGCGGATCGCCTCTTCCCGCAGTCGGCGCAAAAGAT
>JAFSSK010000134.1 GCA_017451045.1 Clostridia bacterium | reverse complement strand
GGAGATGTCAAGTGTGCGGGCTGCTTCCTCCACGCGGCGCTTGATCTCTTCCTTCGGGGTCTTGCTCAGTTTCAGACAGAATGCCATGTTCTCGAACACGGACATATGCGGATACGGAGCGTAGTTCTGGAACACCATGGCAATCTTTCTGTCCTTCGGTGCAACGTCGTTGACGATGCGGTCGCCGATGAAAAGTTCGCCTTCCGTGATCTCTTCCAGACCTGCGATCATACGCAGCGTAGTGGTCTTACCACAGCCGGAAGGACCGACAAGAACCAGAAATTCCTTATCCTTGACTTCCAGGTTGAAATCCGAAACGGCGGTAACGCCGCCGGGATACTTTTTGTAAATGTGTCTGAGGGATAAGCTTGCCATAAACAATCTCCTTAGATATTTAAGAATAGTTTTTCGTTATCATACAGTTACCGGACAGTATACTGCAAATAGTATTATACCAAATTTCAAAAGGATTGAAAAGGTATTTTACAGATTTTATTTCCAAAAATTCGCAGACGTATTTGTGCAACATGCACAACGCACCTTGCCGGCTATGCCCTGGAAAGTTTAAGAATCTTGTAACAAATCGTTTATACATAAACAATTTCCGTTCCCGGCAGGCCCCAGGAAGGCTCACTGGCCGTTTTTCAGGCCCTTCATGGACAGCGCGATGCGCTTCTTGGCGACGTCGACGGACAGCACGCGGACCTTGACGACGTCCCCGACGGAGACGACCTCGGACGGATGCTTCACGAATTTGTCCGCCAGCTGCGAGATGTGGACGAGCCCGTCCTGATGGACGCCGATGTCCACGAAGGCCCCGAAGTCTATCACGTTCCGGACGGTCCCCGTCAGTTCCATGTCGGGCTTGAGATCGGACAGTTCCAGGATGTCGTCCCGAAGGATCGGCGGCGGCAGCGTGTCCCGCACGTCCCTTCCCGGCTTTTCCAGTTCCTTCACGATGTCCTCCAGCGTAGGCTCGCCGATGGCAAGATCCTTGGCCACTTTCGCCTTGCCGGTCCTGATGACCTTGGCGCGCAGCTCGCCCATATTCCCCTTCCGCACATCGTCCTCGCTGTAGGAGAACATGGACAGAAGGCCGTGGGCGGCGGCGTAGGACTCCGGATGGACGCCGGTGTTGTCCAGGATCTCGTTGGAGCCGGACACGCGCAGAAAGCCCGCGCACTGCTCGTACGCCTTCGAGCCGATCTTGGGGACTTTGAGGATCTGGGCACGGTTCTTGAAAGCGCCGTTCTCCTCCCTGTACTTCACGATGTTCCGCGCCGTGGTCGCGTTGATGCCGGAAATGTACGACAGCAGCGAGTGCGACGCCGTGTTGAGGTCCACGCCGACGGCGTTGACGCAGTCTTCCACGACGCCTGTCAGCGCCGCGTCGAGCCTGGCCGGCTTCATGTCGTGCTGATACTGGCCGACGCCGATGGATTTCGGATCGATCTTGACGAGTTCCGCCAGCGGATCCTGCAGCCTTCTCGCGATGGAGACTGCGCTGCGCTGCATGACGTCGTATTCCGGGAATTCGTCAGCCGCCAGTTTGGACGCCGAGTAGACCGACGCGCCGGCTTCGCTGACCATGATGTATTTGCAGTCCGTCTGCATTTCCTTGAGCAGGTTCGCGACGAATATCTCGCTCTCCTTGGAGGCCGTTCCGTTGCCGATGGAGATCACGTCCACGTGATGGCGCAGGATCAGCGACCGCATGATCGCTTTGGAGCGTTCCGTCTGCTCCTGCGGCTTGTGCGGGTAGATCACGCCCGTGTCCAGGACCTTCCCCGTCGGGTCCACGACGGCCAGCTTGCAGCCGTGTCCGTACCCGGGGTCGAACCCCAGGACGACTTTCCCCTTGAGCGGAGACTGCATCAGCAGATGCGACAGATTGTCCGCGAACAGTTTGATGGCTCCCTCGCCTGCGTTGTCCGACAGATCGTTCCGGATCTCGCGCTCGATGGACGGCGCGATCAGCCTGTCGTATCCGTCCGTAATCGCGGCCTCCAGATAGGGCCGGGCGGGGCTTTTGGGGTTGGTGATGACCTGCTGGAACAGGTACTGCAGCGGGATATCCTCCGAGATGGTGATGCTGACTTTCAGGTATTCCTCCTTCTCGCCGCGGTTGATGGCGAGAACGCGGTGAGGCAGGATCTTTTTCAGTGCCTCGTCGAACTCGTAGTACTGGGCGTACACG
Organism: Clostridia bacterium; assembly: GCA_017451045.1. Classification (GTDB taxonomy): domain Bacteria; phylum Bacillota; class Clostridia; order Oscillospirales; family CAG-272; genus UBA1770. The sequence continues at coordinate 4,188 of JAFSSK010000134.1, read as the reverse complement.
GAGTCCTCGTCCTTGGTCTTCCGCACGCTCATGAGCCCGTGTTCGAACGTCATGGCACGCAGGAATTTCCGGTAGTCCGCGCTGTCCGAAACGTCCTCCGCGATGATATCGCAGGCGCCCTGGAGCGCTTCCTCCGCGCTGGCGACGCCCTTCTCCTCGTCTATATACTGGGCGGCCGTCTCCTCGATGGAGGGCTCGTACGAATTCTCCTGCTTCATCAGCAGTTCGGCCAGCGGCTCCAGTCCCTTTTCACGGGCCACGGAGGCGCGCGTTTTGCGGTGCGGCCTGTACGGACGGTAGATGTCGTCCACCTCCGTGATGGTCCGCGCGTTGTCTATGGCAACGATCAGCTCGTCCGTCAGTTTCCCCTGCGCGTCGATCAGATCCTTGACTTCCTGCTTCCGTTTCTCGATGTTCCGCAGGAACGTCAGCCTGTCCTCCAGGGTCCTGAGCACCGTGTCGTCAAGACTTCCGGTCACCTCTTTGCGGTATCTTGCGATAAACGGGATGGTATTCCCTTCGTCGATGAGCGCGACGGTCTTCTCGACCTGATCGCGCGTAAGATTCAGTTCCTGTGCCAGCGTAAGAATGATGTCCATAATATCTCCGTATTTTGCTTATTCCGCCATGCCGGCGGCTGTTTTCAACTGATCGATCTGCTCCTGCGAAAGCTCTTTAAAGTGGCCCTGCGGAAGGTCTTCCGGCAGCGTAAGCGGCCCGAACCGGATCCGTTCAAGGTTTGTTATCTGGTTGTGTACCGCTTCCATCATGAGTTTGATCTGGTGGTATTTTCCTTCCCGCAATATGATCTTCCCGCTCGAAGGCCCGTCCAGTGAGACCGTGCAGGGCTTCGTGACGTACCCGCCGATGTCCACGCCGCTCTCGAGCTGCCGCAGATCCTCTTCCGACAGCGGAAACTTGACCCTGAACGCGTATTCTTTGTCCACGTGCCTTGCGGGGGACAGGAGCCTGTGGGACAGCGTTCCGTCGTTCGTGAGCAAAAGAAGTCCCGTCGTGTTCTTGTCCAGTCTGCCGCACACGAACAATCCGATGCGGCGCAGCCTGTCCGGCAGGAGTTCCATGACACACGGACCGTCTCTTCCCTCCGTCACGCTGACGTATCCCGCCGGCTTGTTCAGAAGGATCCAGCAGCCGTAGGACGGACTTATGATTTCCCCGTCCAGCGCCACTTCGTCTTTCTCCGCCTCAATTTTCATATCGGGCCGGCCGGCCGGCTCACCGTTCACGGTGATCCTACCCGCCCTGACGGCTTTCGCCGTGTCTCTGCGGCTCAGCGTACCGGCGTCGCTGAGATATTTATCCAGGCGCATGGTCCAAACTCCCGTATTGTTGCAGTCATTTTTATTATTATATCATATTATTTAATATGTGTCCAATGAAAAAGCGACAGAATCTCAAAGAGGGCTTGCATTCTTTGCGCAGGCAGCGCATAATATGGGTAGAAATCTCAAATAGTGCGAGGTGTCCTATGCGTGCAGATTGTTGGTCCACAAAAGAAAAATACGATTCCTTCTTCCCTGTTCCCGTCCGATACAGCGGAAGCGGTTTTCTGGACGGGCTTGCAAGATGGCCTGTCGAGCACCAGCTGCTGAACGACGAGGCGTGGGATCATTTCATCAGCGCCTATGAAACCCAGCCGGACATAGATCTTGGCTCCTGGAAGGGCGAGTTCTGGGGAAAATGCATGCGGGGCGCCTGCATGACGTATGCCTGGACGCGTGACGAAAAACTGTACGACCGCATCAGACGTTCCGTGGAAGGACTTCTCGCCGCCCAGCTGCCGGACGGTTCATTCACGTCCTTCGCTCCGCAGGTACGGTTCAACGGATGGGACGTCTGGTCCCGCAAGTACGTCATGCTGGGGCTGGAGCACTTCCTTGCGATCTGCCGCGACGGCGCCCTTGCGGACAAAGTGACTTCCGCCCTGTGCCGCCACGCAGACGCGATCATGGCGCATATCGGCACCGGCGGGGACAGGATCCCCATCACCAAAACGTCCAACTACTGGCTCGGCATGAACTCCTGCTCTCTTCTGGAGCCCGTCGTCCTCCTTTATAACCTGACGGGCAAGAAGGAATACCTGGACTTCGCCGCCTATATCGTACAAAGCGGCTTTGCGGACGGCGCGAACCTGATAACCCTTGCGCTCGAGGACCGTCTTTGCCCCTATCAGTATCCCGTTACGAAAGCCTATGAGATGATGTCCTGCTTCGAAGGCCTTATCGAATACGGGCGCGCGACCGGCGACGAGCAGTGCTTTGTGGCCGTGCGGAACTTCGTGAAGAAAGTCATCGGCAGCGACAGGACCGTCATCGGCTGCTGCGGATGCACGCACGAGCTGTTCGACCACAGCACGGTCCGCCAGGCCACGTTCTACGAGGGGATCATGCAGGAGACCTGCGTCACGGTCACCTGGATGAAGCTCCTTTACCAGCTGCTCCGCCTTGACGGAGACGCTCTGTACGCCGACGAGATGGAAAAAGCGATCTTCAATGCGATGGCCGGTTCTCTCAACACGGACAGTCTGCGGGCCGGCGCGCTTCCCTTCGACAGTTATGCGCCGCTGCTGTTCGGCCCCCGCGGCCGGGAGACAGGCGGCAGGCAGCAGTTCCCGGACAAGTATATATACGGATGCTGCGCAGCGATCGCCTCCGCAGGCACTTCCTTAGCGGCTTTGTGCTCCGTTCAGAAGATCCGTGGCGGATATGCCCTGACCCAGTACCAGAGCGGCCGGATCGTGGCGGAAGACCTGGACATCACCGTAAAGACCGGCTATCCGGCTGACGGGAACATCCTTATCACCTGGAACGGGACTGCAAAAGATACAACTGTCCTTCGCCTGCGCGTCCCAGGATGGGCGGAAAAGCAATCCGTTGCCGTCAACGGCGAAACGGTCCAGTCCCATACCGGTTCATGGCTGGACATCGAAAGGTCCTGGCAGCCCGGCGACACGGTAGAGATACGGCTCGAGATGCCTGTTCTCCTCTTCAATGCCCCGGACAATCCGGACGATCCGAAGGCGAAAGACCACGTGGCGTTCGTAAAGGGCCCCCTGGTCCTATGCCGGGACAAACGGTTCGATCCGCATGCCGGAGAACCTGTCCGTCTGTCCGCCCCGGACGGCACACGGATGGCGGTGATCCCCGGCGAGAAACCGGATTTCCCGCATCTTTGCGCCGTTACGCTGCAGGATGAAGACGGCAGACCGGTACGGCTTTGCGATTTCTCATCTGCAGGCAAAACGTGGGACGACAGATCCTCAATGGAGGTCTGGATCGAACGGATCCGATCCTTTCACAGACAATTACATGATCATTCGGCAGGAAAGCCGGCTCTCGTATCACTTTCTGAGAGCCGGCTTCCTTGTTTGTGTTCTGTTTTCAATGATGATTCTATGCAAAATTCTATCTCCGGCTTTATTTTTCAACTATTAGTAGAAGAAAATCTCCGATTAAGTTATTGAAATGAGCCAGTTATTAATTATAATTCAGGTGGACAATTCAAATAAAAATTTGCGACAAGGGGTGAACAATATGGATTTACTTATAGGCAAAAAAATCAAGCATATGCGTCGAGAACGCGACTTAACACAAGAAGAATTAGCAGCACATCTTGGGATCTCATTTCAATCTATCAGCAAATGGGAACGTGGAGACGGGTATCCTGACATAACGATGCTCCCTGCTCTTGCTAATTATTTCAAAATCAGCATTGATGAATTGCTAGGCATCAAAGAACTTGAAATGAAAGAGCGATATCTTGAAATCAATAAAGCATGGGCTGAGAATAATAAAGCCGGTAATCATTCCGATAACGTTGCACTGATGCGTACCGCTTTGAAGACCTTCCCAAATGATTCACTTCTTCTTGTACAGCTATCAACTTCGCTTGAGAAAATCCAAGGAAGTGAAGAAGAAAAATTGAAAAATCTCCGAGAATCCATAGCTATACAGGAGCAAATTCTCCAATATGGGGAAGACTCTGAAATTCGAGGAGCAACATTGTGCAATATTTGCTTTGGTTACTGGAAAATAGGCGAACATGAAAAAGCTCTGGAACAAGCAAAAAAACTGCCGAATCTGTTCAAAGCACGCGAAAACACCCTAATCTATTTTCAGCACGGGGATGAACGAAAAGCAACTGCGCGAGAAGCCCTCACTCCTATAG
>JAFSSK010000133.1 GCA_017451045.1 Clostridia bacterium | reverse complement strand
TCAGATAGCCGCCCGTTTCAAAGAAGTACTGACGGATATTGTATATGGCTTCATTGGCCAGATTTTTGGCTGCATGAGACAGTTCCCGCAGGACACAGTACTGATCTTTCGAAAGGTTTTTGACCTGTTGCTTCACAGTCAGGTACATTGATTCTCCTCCTTTCTGAGAATTGATGTTTCCATCATCATAATTATACCATCACATGTGCACCAAAAGCAGTACATGTGAAGAGCAATTACTTTTTTCTCAAAAAAGAGGCATTCATCTCACCACTTACAGAAGTGGGAGTCTTCTGCCAAATTTAGATAAACCGTTCAGAAACCGTCCTGCTTTTCAAAATTCCAACCGGTTTTCGGTGTTTTGAAACTTTTTCGTTCGGTGTTCTGAATAAAAGCCAGAGGCTGCTTTCGGGCAGCCTCTGATTCTATAGTCGGTTGAAAAGAAGGAAAAAACGTGTCCTATACAGCCGTTTGCTTTAGGATTGCCTTTTTGCAGGTATCCTTACCGTAAACACTGCCTTACCGTTTTTATACTCCGCTCTGATCTCTCCGCCGTGGGAGACCGAAACGGCTTTCGCGATGGAAAGTCCCAGTCCGTAATGTGCGCCCGATTCGTTCCTGGCTTCATCGGCGCGGTAGAATCTGTCAAAAAGGCGGGAAAGCGTCTCGGCGCTCATCGGCTCGGCGTCGTTCGAAACAGCCAGGACGGCGTGATGCCTTTCCAGCGAAAGCTGAAGACCTATTTCTTTCCCCGTTCCGTGCGAGATCGCGTTGTCCAGAAGGATCGACACCAGTTGCTTCAGCTGCCCCGCGTTCCCTTCCGTCATAAGGCCCGGCTCGACTTGAGAACTGATGGAAAACCCTTTTTCGTACGCAAGGCTTTCGAAAGGAAGGACCTCACCGGACACAAGCGCAGACAAGTCTATCGCTTCCTTCTGCAGTTCGCCGTTCTCCGCCCGGGACAATACCAGGAGCTGCGTGATGAGCTCGCTCATCCATCCGTTCTCGTAATCGATATTGTCGAGCCATTCGCTTTCCCCGATCTGGCGCCTTAGCAGTTCGCTGTTGGCGGAGATCACCGCCACGGGCGTTTTGAGTTCATGCCCGGCGTCGGAGACGAATCTTTTCTGTCTTCTGTCGTTTTCCTCCAAAGGTCTCACGATCCGCCGCGCGATGAAGACGGAGATAAGGACTAAAACCGAAAGCGCTATAGCGCCGATGATAATCATCTGCCTGAACAGCGTCTGCTGGTTCTGCCTGCTGACCGTGATGTCAATCATCGCGACCAGCGTATAGTTCCCCTTGTCTTCCACCAGAAAAGCCATGTTCCCCGTCGTGCCGCTTCTGCGCGTGCCCTTCAGGATCGACGAGGCGATCTCAAGGACAGCCTCCTCGTCGTAAAGATCGCTGTTGCCGCTGTCAACGGTTATGACCTCTCCGGATTTATCATATGCCACAGAATAGAACGTGGACAGTCTGAACATCGGCTCGTTCATTGCCTGGTTCCCGCCGGCAGGCGGCACAGGCTGATCAGGCTGCTGACCCGGCATTCCTTCCGGCGCGTCGCCTCCCGGGAATTCATCCGAAGACGGTCCCGGCGAATACCTTTGTGCATACGTTCTCAGCATCATTTCGTTCTCGCGCCAGAGCGCGATCCGGTTGGAAAGAAAGATGGTACCGAGCGTCACTGCCATCAGGGCAAGCAAAGACAGGACGATGGCGAAAACGATTTTTCTTCTGGATCTACTGAACATCTCTGCACCTCAACTCATAGCCGATCCCACGGTGCGCCTTGATCTCGCACGCGGACTCGACAAACGCCAGCTTCTTTCTGGCAAAAGACATATACACTTCCACGTTGTTGTATTCCGCGTCGCTCTCATACCCCCAGATCTTCGGCGCGATCTGTTCCCGGGACAAGAGCTGCCCCCGGTTCGTCATCAGGTACTCGATGATCTTGAGTTCCTTGTCTCCGAGTCGGACGCTCTTGCCGTTATCACACTTGAGACTTGCGTTTTTCGCGTCCAGCGTAAGATCCCCGAAGGTCAGCTGCCCGTCGTTGGTGGGAAGGCCGCGCCTTGCGAGCGCGCGGAGCCTTGCCAGCAGCTCCTTGGCCATGAAGGGCTTCGTGAGGTAGTCGTCAGCGCCGCTGTCCAGTCCCTCGACCTTGTCGTCAAGATCGCCTTTGGCCGTCAGCATTAGGATCGGCGTAAGGATCCCGGCCTTCCGGGCGTTCCTTGCCACGTCGAATCCGTTCATTCCGGGCATCATTACGTCAAGGACGATGATGTCGTAGATCCCGTCTTTGATGTAAGCCAGGGCGTCTTCTCCGTTATCAACGGGCTCGACCTCGTATCCTTCCTGGCGCATCAGTTCGCACAGCGCCCGCCTCATTCTCTTTTCGTCTTCTGCCAGCAGTATCTTCACGACCGTTTCTCTTTTCTGATTTTGAATTCAAACACTCATTTTTACAAATGGGGTGCTGTTTTTGGCAGCACCCCATAAGGCCTTTTCGGATTATTCGTCTACAATGGTGCCGGTCGCGTCGTACCAGTCGGAGATATCCGGGATCGTTACGCTGGCCGAGCCGTATTCGAACGTCATGACAGTGTTCTTTGTTGTTCCTGCCTCTGTGTCGTTCACTTCAAAGGTAATGGACCGGACCAGATCGTCCTTTGCAGTCCCCGTGACCTTGATCGTCCCGCTTTCGGCCGTGAAAGTGAAAGCAAGGGAACCGGTACTGTTCTTCACACCGCTTTCCGTCTTCGATTCGTATTTCAGTTCGCAGGCAAATGTGCCGCTTTCTTCAGTCAGCATTTCGAGTACCCTGACATTGGACATGAAGTAACAGTAGTACAGATCATACATGACTTTGTCTTTCGTATAGTACTGTGTCCCTTCGCCGTCGGTGGCGGAATAGTACTCGCCGTCCTTGACGAAGCCGTAGAACTTAACGTTTGTTGCCTTGTAATCGACGAAATTGTTCTTGCCTTCGATCGTTTCGATGGATACAAGATCTCCGTTGAGTTTGGTCGTGATGACGACGTTAGGATCCTTCAGCGTTTCTTCAAAGAATCTGTTGATCAGCGTCATGCTGTCTTCTTTGTTGTCCGCCGTCAGTTCGGACTTTTCTTCACCGTCAAGATTGTTCAGGTCGATGTTGATGCTGCACGCGCTGAATACGAACAGGGCTGCAAGACATACAACGACTGAAATGAGAGCCAGGACTTTCTTTTTCATTTGCTTTCTCCGTTTGTTTTCAAATATTTGTTTTGCCTTTTTGCGGCTGACGCGGGGCGGACGCCCCGCCTTCAGCCTATAAAATTATAGCATTTCAAATGTTATAATTCAATCACAACTTTTCCCGGCGGGAATAATTTCGAAATCGCGGGCAGGATCTGTCGCTGATCACCCGTTCCCTTCGCCGCCTTCACCGCCTTCTTCCACAGCCGGCTGATTCGGGAACAAGAGAGTCACTTTTCTTGTCTGCCGCTGCGTGGCGGTGTTCATGTTGTAGTACCGGACGCCGTTCCCCTCGTCATAGATCTCGTCCGTCGTCGTGGCGGAGATGGTCACGCGCGAGTAGGCGGGATCGTCTCCGTCTGCCGCAGTGTAGGTCCTCTGGACGGACAGAATCATGTCGTCCGTCGGGTTGTATCCGTCCGGCTCCGAGCCGGTGTAGAGGCCTGCCGTGCCGTTGGTCATGAACGGGTAGATGTTGCTGTGCACCCATGCCAGCGACTCTGTCTCGCTCTTGCGCAGCACGTAGGCGATCGTTCCGACGGCCGCGTCAGTATCAAATCCGCCGACCTGGCTGTATGTGCCCCATACGAAGTCGATAGTGAGCTTGTCCGAGATATCAACGCCTACAGCCTCTCCTTCCTCACCGCCCATCATGTCGCCGATGTACAGGTACGAGACGGACACAGATCCGCATGTCGAACCTAAGTAGTACACGCCGGGAGAGGAGATCGTGAACGTATGCGCGATCAGATGCTCGTAGGACACATCGTTTCCGGTCTCTTCTTTATGCAGCCAGTGACTTTCGTAAATGGTCTTGTCGAATTCGTCTTTTTGCTTCGTGTTTATCTTCACGAATGACGCGCTCCCTTCCGATTCCATATCCTGGGACAGGATGTTCGGAAGCGGGATGGCGAAGTTAGGCGTATAGAAGTTGCTTTGCAGAGTATATGCGTAGTCGTAAACGGAATTGTCTGCCGCCTCCAGCCCCTGCAGCGTCTCGTCGTAATCGGCAAGGACCGTGATCGATTCGTTTTCCGCGTCGATGGAAGCCACTTTCCAGACGGCCAGGTACCGCAGATCCTCCGCATATTCGGCATCCTGCTCCGTAGAGACGATGACGTTGACGAAAACTGGCTTGGTCGGGCTCGCGCTCGCGACCGCGAACGCGACGGCACCCTGGGGCGCGTAGTAGGAGACTTCGCCCTCGACCGTCTCCCCTTCCTCGTCCGAGAAGGAGTATTCATAGTCGAACGCATGGAATTTCGCCGCCATGGTAGGTAGGTTCTGGGTCAGCGTGATGCCGCTGCCGAGCTTGACGGTGGAATTGACGTCTGTCAGCACTGTATCGCCGATCAGCGTCCATCCTTCCGTGGACTGCAGTGTGCCGCTGTAGTCCATCGCGTATTTCGGCAGGTTTGCGATCAGCTCCTTCGTGAAGGAGAAGTTGTTGAAGTTGATGCCGGAGGTAGAACCCGTATTGAGTCCGTAGTTGTAATAGACGTACTGCAGAGAGCCAGAGTCGTCTCCGGTGTCGATACTGTTCGCGCCGACGGCGTAGAGCCTTATGGGAACTGTCGACTCGGTTGTCCCGATCGTAAAGCCTGCGGCCGTCGTGAAGTCCAGGTAGTAATCCGTTTCGCTGACGGTGCTGTAAAGCTGCCCGTCCGAGAACGTAAGGACGCCGTTGTCCCCGTCCTCAAGCGACAGGTTGATATTGGCGCCGATATTGTGGAAGGTCAGGTTCGCGGCGGTCCCGGACGTGATGGCGGGCGTTCCCCGCTGCTCCCACAGATACCGCTTGTTGACAGAGATACAGTAGGTGCCGAGGTCTCCTCTGCCGTCGAAGTGTCCGTTGAACAGAAGGGAGACGTCGGCAAAGGACAGCCTATCGTGCTGGTCGTACGCAAGCGCATAGTAGATGCCGCCCTGAATTGTCAGGATCATGTATTCGCCCTGCGCCGGCGTATTCTGCCCGCCCGCGGAGTATGTGACGACGTCGTCCGCCTCCACCTCGTTCAGCGGGAACGACGTGATGGTGATCCCGTCGTCCTCGAGCGAGATCTCGAGCGTCTGGTATCCGCTTTCGATCGACTGCTTCCTTCCGAGCTGATACAACTGGACGTACTTCCCGGAGGAGAGCGCCGTCCTGCTGCTTGTCGTCGTCTTGAAGGTAAGATCGGCAGAATCGAAGTAGACGTAGGTGAACACCCCTTCGTCGTTGACAGGATCCTGGTACCCGAACAGGTACAGGCTGTCTCCACCTGAGCTGAACGTCTGGAGGGACCAGGTATATTTCGTCTGATCACCGTCTGCCGCCACTTCGGGAGACGTCGGGTGACCCTCGTTCAGGTTGTCACTGTCCGCAGACAGGAGATGGTAACTGCTGGAAGACAGACCTCTGTTGTCGAACACGAGCGAGTAGTCCTGCCCGAGATTCGTCCAGACGGCCGCGTCGAACAGAAAGATCGCGTTGCCTTCCAGGCCTTCCTTCATGACGTCCGTGACGTCCATCGTCTTGATGTTTTCCGGGTCGTTCATGGCCAGCGTATAGTATTTGGCACTGGCGCCCGAGCCGATCTTTGCGACCATCGTGAGCGCCGTGGCGCCCGTCGTGTTGAGCGACGCCTTGACAAGCGTTTTATATCCCAAAGATGTCTTTGTGTCTGAAAGTTTGTCCAGTGCGCTGTTCATAGAGACCTTGAAAATGTACAGGTCCTTGCTGAAGCCAGTCAGACTTGAATAACCTGCAGTGCTTCCGCTGGCTTCGTTGAACTGAGCGGTCCCGGGGGAACCGTTGGTATAGGTCCACTTGGTGTTCGTACTGATGCCGGGCTCGTAAGAAACGTTCAGCGACTGGCTCGATCCGAACCGCAGCCGGCAGTCCGAATGATCCGGGACCGTTACCCTATATCCGTTCGTTACGGTCGAGAACGTCCAGATGTCGTCCTCGGTCACGG
>JAFSSK010000132.1 GCA_017451045.1 Clostridia bacterium | reverse complement strand
CCTTTGGCTGCCTTCAGGACTTTATTTCTTCTCTTGCGCGTCATCATTGCGCCTTTGATTCTTGCCATTTCTGTATCCTCCCTTGCCGATTATTCCTGGATCATGGCCCTGTAGTTCTTGGCCATTGCTTCGCTCATGTAAGCGCCCTTGCGGAGATTTCTCTTCCGTTTGGAGGACTTCAGACCGGTTTTATGACGATGCTGGTTGTGGAACATTTTGACTTTGCCGGTTCCGGTTACGGAGAACCTTTTGGCTGAGGCTCTATGTGTTTTGACTTTTCCCATTTTCTTGTCTCCTTTTCGATATTCTATCAATATGCCGCGGCGAACGGGAACGGTTCACGCGGTAATTATTGTTCTTTCACATGTGCGGCATGACTGCCGGCGGATCATTTCTTGATCGGCGAAACGACCACGATGATGGAACGGCCGTCCAGAACGGGCGCCTTATCCGGCTGCCCGAGTTCCTCGAGCGCCTTGAGAAAACGGCTTACCGTTTCCTGACCCAGGGACAGATGGCTCATTTCCCTGCCTCTGAAGCGCAGAACGACGCGGACCTTGTTGCCGTCGCCCAGAAAGCGTCTGGCATGGTTGAGCTTCGTCTCGAAATCGTGCACGTCGATGCGGTAGGAAAGCTGTATTTCCTTCTGCTCGACGACCTGCTGCTTCTTTTTGGCTTCCTTTTCCTTCTTCTCGCGCTCAAAGCGGTATTTGCCGTAATCCATGATCCGGCATACGGGCGGCTGCGCCGCGGGAGACATCAGGACAAGATCCAGTCCCTCGTCGTACGCGATCTTCAGCGCGCTGGCGGACGACATGATGCCGACGGCCTCGCCGTTGACGCCGATCACGCGGACTTCCTTGAGCGAGATCGCTTCATTGACCAGTAAATCCTTCGTTGCTGCTATGGCTGTTCACCTCCGTAAAATGAAAAAGGGCGGATGAAACATCCGCACACATAAAACAGTATGGCCCCATACTGTCAGTGATATCGACCGTACGCACTACCGGTGGCACGGTGAGAACGGATGTTCTTCTTTGTTCTGTAAGATTATAGCAGATGGGAACGGGGTTGTCAATAGTTTTTTTCACAAAAATCGAAGAAATCGGCGGCTGTCCGCAGCGCCCGGACCTATGACATCGATGTCTATCGTTTTTATAGACAAAATGAATAATGCAACCATGCCGAAATTTCTGCCGACTGGTCGTATTGCACAAAAATCAAGGGTGAAATTTCACACCAATTTCTACTTTACAAACCCGGGCTTCTGTGGTACAATTAGCGTGCAGTTGAATAAACTGCAGCGCGTCGGAATACGTTTTACGCGGAATATCAAGCTCATGATACCTGCCTGGCGGGAACGACCGTATGCGTTTTCCTGTGTTTGAAGAACTCAGCAATAGCTGGGTTCTTTTTTTGCTCAAAAGTTTTGTTGGACATTCTTATATCCTTATGTTATAATAATCTTTACTGAAAAGGAATTACCCGAAAGGATTTATATATGGCAACATTTATCGAGAAGGCGGACAACAAGACTCTGCCGATGATTTTCACACACAATATCGTGGCCTTCCCGTCCGTTTCCCTGTCTTTCGAACTCGACGACGAAAAAGCCATCGCTGCCGCAGAGGCCGCCACGGGCTCCGACTCGTTCGTCTTCATGATCAAGCTGCACGAACCCGAAGAATACGAAGAGGACAAGCGTCCCGAGCCGCAGTACTACGAGACCGGCACGGTCGTGAAGATCCGCCAGTCCGTCAAGACCCCGGACAACAAACTGCGCGTCGTGGCGGAGGGATACGCCCGCGCGAAGATGCTCAGATACTACCCAACAGGCAACTATCTTACGGCCGACGTGATCTGCCGAACCATCCATCTAACCGATTCCGACAGCATCGACGCGCTTGCCTACAAGCACGTCATCCTGCGCTCGGTCGCCGATCTGCTCCGCACGATCCCGAACAGCAACAACGATCTTCTGACAGCCGCCAGAGCCATCAAGGCCCCGGCGCTCCTGGCCGATTTCATCGCGTCCAACATCCTTTTCCGCGCCGTGGACAAGCAGGAAGTCCTTGAGCAGTTCGAGCCCGTCGCAAGGCTCGAAACCCTGCTGACCATCCTTCAGGAGGAGCAGGAGATCCTGGAGACGGAATCCTCGATCCAGAAGCGCGTGCGCGCGAACATGAACCGCAACCAGCGCGACTATTTTCTGCGCGAGCAGCTGCGCGTCATCCAGGAGGAACTTGGCGACAGGTCCTCGGACGCCGGCAGCTACACGCAGCGGATCAACGAACTGAACATCAAGCAGCCGGCCGTGAAGGAGAAGCTGCTCAAAGAGGCGGACAAACTGGCCAAACTGCCCTTCGGCTCTGCCGAAGCGTCCGTCATCTCGGCCTATCTGGACGTCTGTCTGGAGCTTCCCTGGACCAAGAAGACAAAGGACCGCATCGACGTGGAGGCGGCCTCCAAGATCCTGGAAGCCGACCACGACGGTCTTGAAAAAGTGAAGGAGCGCATCCTGGAATACCTGGCCGTACGCCAGCTCAATCCCGACCTGAAGAGCACGATCCTGTGCCTTGTGGGCCCTCCCGGCGTGGGCAAGACTTCCATTGCCGCGTCCATCGCCCGCTCCATGAAGCGCAAGTACGTCCGAGTATCATTGGGCGGTGTCCGTGACGAGGCGGATATCCGCGGCCACCGCAAGACCTATATCGGCGCCATGCCGGGCCGCATCATGACGGCGCTTTCCCAGGTCGGCGTATGCAACCCGCTGATCCTTCTGGACGAGATAGACAAGCTGACCCAGGACGCGCACGGCAATCCCGCCTCCGCGCTTCTCGAGGTCCTAGACAGTGAGCAGAACAAGACCTTCCGCGACCATTTCGTGGAACTTCCCTTCGACCTGTCCGACTGCGTGTTCATCGCCACGGCGAACACGCTGCAGACCGTTCCGAAGCCGCTCATCGACAGGATGGAGATCATCGAGATCGACTCATACACCAAAACGGAAAAAACAGCCATCGCCAAGCATCATCTGATCAAGAAGCAGCTGAAGCGCCACGGTCTGTCCAAAACGCAGCTGCATATCACGGACGGCGCGCTGTCCGAACTGATAGACTACTACACGCACGAAGCTGGCGTACGCAATCTTGAAAGAGCCATCGCGGACCTGTGCCGCAAGACCGCAGCGAAGATCCTCGCGGGCGAGAACGCCGTCGTGATCAAGGCCGACGACGTCAAGTCCTACTTGGGGCCGCGCAAATACATGCCGGACAAGGCGGACGAAGCGGACACCGTCGGTCAGGTTAACGGCCTGGCCTATACGGAATACGGCGGATCGCTGCTCAAGGTCGAGGTCGCCGTCATGGACGGCACCGGAAGAGTACAGACGACGGGGTCGTTGGGCAAGGTCATGGAGGAATCCGCCTCCATCGCCGTCAGCTACGTGCGCACGATCGCCAGCAAATACCATATCCCCGCTGATTTCTACCAGAAAAAAGACATCCATATCCACTTCCCGGAAGGCGCCGTTCCGAAAGACGGCCCGTCCGCGGGCGTAACGATGGTGACGGCGCTCGTCAGCGCGCTGTCCGGGACTCCCGTCCGACAGGATATCGCCATGACGGGCGAGATCTCCCTGCTCGGCAAAGTGCTTCCGATCGGCGGTCTCAAGGAAAAGACGATGGCCGCCTACACGGCCGGCATCCGCCAGGTCGTCATCCCCGCGGAAAACCTGCCCGATCTTGAAGAGATCGATCCCAAGGCCCGCGAGGCCCTGTCCTTCCTTCCCTGCAGCCGCATCGAGGAAGTCCTCAGCCATGCGTTAAGACCCGTTCCGGAACCGATCGTTTCCGAGCACGAGTCCCAGAAGGCGCTGCCCGAGATCAGGATCCCCGATCTGCAGAACGACAGCGTCATCCACACCATCTGACAGCCGTTTTTGAAAGGTTTTGCCATGGCAGTCAATTTCCAGAACGTCAATCTGCTTCTCAGCGCGGGCGACAGCCGGCAGTTCCCGAAGAACGGCCTGCCCCAGATCGCCCTTTCGGGGCGTTCCAACGTCGGGAAAAGCACGCTCGTCAACATGCTGCTCGGCAGGAAAAGCCTTGCCAGAGTCTCCGGCGAGCCCGGAAAGACCGTTACGATCAACTTCTACAACGTGGACGGCAAGTTCCTGCTTGCCGATCTTCCCGGATACGGGTACGCCCGCCGGCCTGCCGCCGAGCTCGAAAAGCTGCGGACGCTGACGGACGCATACTTCACGGCCAATCCGGGCCTTGACAGGCTCAAGCTCGTCCTGCAGCTGATCGACCTGAAAACGGGTCCGTCCGACGACGACTGGCTGATGCTGGATTTTCTCCGTCAGAAGGGACTTT
>JAFSSK010000131.1 GCA_017451045.1 Clostridia bacterium | reverse complement strand
TCGTCGAACACGATCTTGAGTTCCCTGTTCAGCGCGCGCTGCACGCCGTAAAGGTCCTCCTCCTTGCACTTGGCCATGAACAACAGGTCCACGGAAGAGGCGCTGAGACTGTCCACACCTTTGTAAAAGGGTCCCTCGACGATCTCGGGGATCGCTTCACGGATGCGGTCCAGGTTGTTCTTGATGACGAGTTCCGCCTCCGGGATGGACTGGCCGTACTCGATGGAGATGTACGCGACGGCCAGAGACAACTGCCGCGTCTGGTTGATGACGGAGGAGATGGAACTGTTGTTGAAGATCTTGATGTTCCCGCCCCAGTCCGTCACTTTCGTTGTACGGATGCCAATCTCGCTCACGGTCCCACGCCAGCCGTCGATTACGACGATGTCCCCGACCTGGAACTCACCCTCGAACACGAAGGAAATGCCGGCCAGCACATCGGCGATCAGGCTCTGCGCGCCAAGACCGATGATAAGGCCTAAGATACCGGCACTGGCAAGCAGCGACCGGGTGTCCGCTCCCCACGCAGACAGGATCATCAGAAGCGCCACGATGCCGATCAGGTATTTCAGGAAACTGATCAGAAGGGTCGTGATGGTCTTCCCTTTCTTCGTCCTGGCGAGCACGTGCTGCAGAAGGACCTTCAGGGCCCAGAACAAAAGGTAGGCGATGGTCACGATCTGGATGGTCTTGACCAGTGCCGGGATCTTCTGGAAGAGCGTGTTGAGGAACACGTTCTGACTTACGTTATTGTAAAAGACGGAATTGTATCCGTAAAGGTAGCCGGACAGCACGAATGCCGCGATCGTGATAGCGCACATCACGCCGAGCACGATGTATTTGGTCAGCTGGCTCTGCTTTTCTTTTTCCTGCATATGTTCAAAGCTCCTTCGTTAAGGTTCGGATGATTTTTCGTATATCTCGATCGTTTCGCCGGATCCTGCGGTGATGACCCGCCGCAGAAGGACTCTGCCGGCGCACGAGATCTCTATGTGATAGCGCAACTCCGGCTTCAGGCCATCGACAGAACCTGAGATGAACGGCTCGCTCGCTTTCTGCTCCTTGCGGATGAAATCGTTGTAAACGGAGACGCACAGCTCGTCTCCGTCCATATAATTGCCGACCTGGATCTCATAGAAGATGTAATCCTCTTCCGTATAGATGTAGGCCATCTGTATTTCGGGCGAGGTCGTGGCAAGGATTGGCACGAATTCCGGAGTCGCCACCGCAACGACCGCCACGACCGCCACGACCGCTAAGACCCTGCGCAGCGTCTGCGCCGTCCTGACGGCTTTCTCCGCATTCGTCTTCCGCCCGTCGTCCCGCGTTTCCTGCGCCCGGGGGCTCATGACCGTTTCAGACTCGGTATAGGCCTGCCGCTCCGTCACGGGATGCAGTTCTTCCGTCCGCTGCCCTTCTTTGAACCGCTCGAACTCCGCCTGGCCTTCGCCTTTTGCCGGGGCGTTCCCGACATAGGTCTTTCCGGTCTCGGTCTTCTGTTTTTTCGCCATAGGCGCTCTCCTTTCAGCCCTTTACGTTCCGTTCTTATTTCAGAAGCGGCAGCTTGCATTTCGAGCATCTGTCCGCCTCTACCGGATTGCGTGTGCCGCAGCTCACGCAGGCGATGTAGGGCGCCTTGGATTTGTCGTACAGTTCATAGGGGAAATGGAACTGGGGATGGTATTTGAACCTGTCGCCGATCTCAAGGTAGTTGTACGCCCAGATCTGCGATCCCTCGTGCTCCACGATCTTTTTCTTCTTTCCGTCCGTCGTCCGGGCGATCGTTACGTACTCTCTTATCCGCTCGCGGTCCTCGCTGCTGCCGTGGTTGCGGTACGTCCAGCCTTCTTTCTTGTCTGTCACGACCGCCTCGTAGGTATTCTTGGCGCGCTCCCGGATGAAACTCACCAGGGCGAAGACCAGGAAGACTGCGGAGACGATGCACCCGTATCCAAGTGCTGGACCCACTTCGATGTTTCCTGTCGCCAGGCTGTAAATGAGGAATCCTATGATGGGGATCGGGACAAGGATCAGAAGGAACACCTTGGCCGCCTTGCGGTTGCGCTTCACGGCCGCAAGGATCTGCGGATGGTTGACTCTGTCTGAAAAGCCCGGTGTGGGGATCCCCTCGCGTATCTCGCCCTTGCCGCACGCAGCAGGGGCCGCCTGTTTTTCCTCTTCAGGCTCCTTGACCGGTTCTTCGGCTGAAGCTGCTTCTGCCTTTTCCTCTTCCACCTTGGCGCCGCAGTTCTGACAGAATTTGTCTTCCTCGTTCAGCTCCGCGCCGCAATTCGAACAAAACCTGCTCATACCGTCCTCCTGTTTTAATTAATCTAAATATCTTACCATTTTAAGTATACCACAAATTACGCAAAAGCGGAAGAACAGTTTTTCTGTCTTCCGCTTTGTCTCAAATTTCTATTCGAAGGCCGTCGTACGCCACGTGCGCGCCGAACGCCCCGGCAATCTTTTCCGTTTCGTCGTGCGGTCGGTGCAAGGACGGCGCCAGATGGGACAGGTATACGCTCGTATGTCCGTCAGTGACGCCGGCTGCCGCGAGAGATGGCAGCATCAGTCTGATCATCGGTATGCTGTTGTGCTCGGCCATCCGCCAGTCCCCTTCGTAGTCTCCGCAGGTGGCGTCGATGACCAAAAGGTCCAGGCGCTTGTCCCGCAGGAAATTGAAGGCGGCGTTCAGCATCCATCCCCCGTCCAGCGCGTAAAGGATCCTTTTGCCCTTGTATTCCAGATACAGATGGCGCGGGAAAGATCCCTCGTCGTGATTGGCCGGCAGTGCTGTCACCGTCAGATCTCCGTCGACGTCATACGGGACTAAGTTCTTCATGCGCACGACCTCAGTGCCGGCGATCTGCGGAACGTCCGCGTCCTCCCGGACGTAAAGCTTTACGTTCTCCTCCCTGCCTGCAAGGACCTCTTTCACGCTCTGCGGCATAAAATGATCCGGGTGCAGGTGCGTGAGGATGATCGAGGTGATTTCTTTTCTGTCCACGTCGGCGATCTTCAAAGCGTCCGGCGTGTGGGGACCGCAGTCGAAAAGGTATTTCCCAGCAAGAAGCGCTGACGAGGAGCGCCTTGCATCCTTGTCGAAACGGTCAGAAAGATCCGTTTGCAGCCGCGGCGAAAAATCTGCGGCGCATGTCCCTAAGAACAGCAGTTCAGCCATTGCTTCCCGTCTCCGCGTTCTCGACAGTCTCTCCGCCTGCAGCTTCCGCTCCGTCTGCGGGAACTTCGTTTTCAGTATTCTCTTCTGTCACGGCTGCGTCTTCCGCTGCCGCTTCCGAGGTCGCGCCTTCATCCGATCCGGCAGATTCTGCCGCCGTACCGGCAGCCAGTTCTTCCAGGATCTTTGCGTTCATCTTCTCCTCGTCGCGGTTCTTGAACCAGCCTGTGAGAAGTCCCAGGAACAAAAACAGCTGGTAGGTGGCGATCGGGATGCTGATGCCCATGAACGCGGATACGCAGTATACAAGCGTAGCCGTGCCGGCGATGAGCGCCCCGTCGCTGATCTTCTTCAGGTTCTTCAGAGCGAACACCAGGCAGCTGACAAGAGCCCCCAGGTACATGAGCAGCCCCGGAATGCCGAGGTTAGCCCCGACCTGCAGATATTCGTTGTGCGGGATCTGGTTGTCGATATACAGCTGGATGTTGTCCGTTCCGATCCCCATCTCGGGATGCTCCAGCATGACTTTGATCGTTTTCTTCCAAAGGACTCCCCGGCTGCTGCCGATGGTATTGATCGCCTGCTGTCCCTCCGGGCTGTCCGTGCTTCCAGACTCGATCACGCCGATCACGTTGCCGAGCTGCTTCGTGATAAGGACCATGTCGTCTATCATCTTGTGTCCGTTGATGACGAAGCTGAAGGCCACAAGGACGGCGATAAGGATCAGTACCGGCCACGCCTTCCTAAATCCCTTGCGGATCCAGCTGAAGACGAACAGCAGCACCAGTCCCAGCGCAATCGCAAGATACGGACCGAGTGACGCGTTGTACAGCATCACGACCATGTTGACCGCGAAGCAGCATCCGAAAATGATCTTGTCCCTTATCTTCTCCGCCATAACGAACAGCCCCGCGATGACGGCCATCGATACGCACAGGTAGTACCCGTAGTGGTTGGAATTGATGAACGTCGCACTGTATGCGCCCACGTATCCGCTTCTGTTCATCAGGAACGGCACGTGCGCCAGTTCCTTCAGCAGCGTCAGGGCCGCCAGGGCGGTGGAGACGGCAGCCGTCGTGACGAACAGGATCTTGCGGTATTTCTCACTTTTGATAAGGGACGCGTTCAGAAACAGTCCCGCGTAGGCAAGATAGGAAAGATACCCTTCGAAACGGTAGGCGCCTCCGAAGAATGCAAGGCTCTTGTCCCTTGCTATGATGATCGCAAAGGCGGACCACATCAGGAGCAGTGCGAAAAGCCCCGTCCACGGACGCATCAGGAACGTCCATTTCAGTGTCCTCTCCTTATGGATGAAACATTTGCAGTAGAAGTCGATCAGCCAGTTCAGGATCCCCAGATACCCCAGGAATCGGATAATAGCCGTTTTGCCGTAATACAAAGAAGCCAGATCCATCTGCGACGGTGTCGTCTGGAACAGGCCGAAAAAGACCTGGGCCGAGAGAAGCATGAGGATGATGAAGGAGATCGTCTGCGTGTCGATCTTGGACAAAAAGGCGAACAGTTTCCATCCCCGTCCTGCCGGTAACCCGGCGTTTACAGTGCTTTCATTGACATCCATGATTAACAACTCCTGTTAAAAGAAAGATTGTTTTCTTCCGGTATCCAAAACTCAGTCGATTACCTCGCTGTGGATCTTCGCATTGGTGTAAACGATATGATCGGATCCGTCTGATCCTGTCATGATCCCCGCTTCAACGTTCTCGCCCAGAAGTCCCGCCGTGACGATGACTCTGTAGTTGGAATACTCCATATTGCTGTCTCCGACCTTGTGCTCAAAGTCGCTGTTGTTGCCGGAATAGACCTTGAAGTTGATCGGGATGTAGTAAGAGTAGGAACCCGGGTCCGTCTCCTCGAGATCGCTGAGCAAAATAATGAAGGAATATGAGGTGTCCGTTCCTGACGTTTCTTCGACGGAGTCACCGTTCTTGTCCAGTACCTCGAAATCGAACAGATAGTCCGGGATTCTGAGCGCCTCTTCGTAGTTGTCGCTCTTCTTTGCCAGCGTGATTGTGAGTTTGATGTACCTTGCGGCCAGTTTCTGGTTGAAGCCGGAGAAGTTATAGTATGCTGCGGAATTGATCAGGACGTACTGTCTGTTGTTCTTGTCCAGATCCTTCCCGTCGATGCCGAGCTGTCC
>JAFSSK010000130.1 GCA_017451045.1 Clostridia bacterium | reverse complement strand
GATAGGGGTACTCTGCCTTTTTTGGGGAGGACTAACAGGGTTTTTGAGACTGTTGAGAGTACAAAAAGTGGATTTCTGGTTAGACGGGTGATTTTTCAACAATTACACCGGCCTACTTGAATTCCATGAATAATTCGGGTTATTTAATATTTTAATGCAAATAATAAAGACTGTCAACCTGCTTTGAGCATAATCCGGCCATTCCAAATGTAAACAAAATCTTAATTTTCGCACATCCTCCGCTTTTTCCCGGGACTTTCCCGCTCCTCGACCGCCTCTCCGGTTTTTCTCCCCTCGGTCATCCCGGTCTCTCCAGCCGTTTCCTCTGCTTCCCTGCTGCTTTCCCACCGTTTTTCTCTCAAGGCAAAAAGAGAAGGACCCGCCTCTTGGCAGATCCTTCCCGGTGTTTATTCGCTTATTGCCTTATACAGCCTTACGCTGCCTTCTTGCGGCTAATGATTAGCAGCACGATGACTGCTGCAAGCGCGCCTACGGCAAGAGCTGCCAGCATGATCAGGATAGTGTATCCTGCGCCGAGCGTCTGTGTTGCCGGCGTTACGGGAGCCGGTGCTGCCTCGGCACTTGCGGACATGAACGCGATCGGGCAAAGGGTCGAGAACTTAACTGTGATGGTGCCGTCGCCGTTGTTCTTGACGTTCGCGGGATCGACCATCTCCCAGTTCGTTCCGTCGCATGCATAAAGAACGGCAGGAGCCTTCTCGCCTGCGGCGATGCCTGTCTCGAATGTCACTTCAAGGTAGTTCGAACCGTTGAGAGATTCCTTTACGGCTTCCTCGACGTCCAGATAGAACAGGTCGCTGACGACCATGTTGTCTGCTGTGTATTCGCTGTCGACAGATGCGGCATAGCTCGTGAGCTGCTGCTTCAGTTCGTCCTGGACCTTTCCGCTGGTAAGATCTTCATAGGCGGTATTCAGTTTGGATGCCGCCGTGCTGTCTTCGGTACGGTTAGCGTAGGATACGACGCTGACCTGCTCTTCCGTTACCGTGGCAACGACGTTTCCGCTGGCGTCCTTGACAGTGCCGACGCTTCCGTCATCGTTCGCAACGACTTCTGGCGCGTCCTTGGCCGTTACGCTGGGCGTGAAATCAGAAGCGCTTACTACGCAAACGCTTGCCAGCAGTACGACCGCAATCATGAAAATCGCAAAAATCTTTTTCATAGTTATAAAATCTCCCTTCCCCGCAAGAGCGGGTCGAAATGAAAATGTTTTCAATTCCCGGATGTACCCGGAAAACAATATAGGTAAATAATATCACAAGAAACCCGAATTGTCAACGGATGATCCTACGCCTATGCGTACATTTATTTCTAAAATCCATTCTGCTTTTTGTGGACTTTCCACAATTCGTGCGTGTTTTTGGAAAATCGTCCTCGCTTTCGTCCCGCCTTATGCGCGGACCGGTTTCGGACCGCCGCCGTTCGCTCCTCCGTTTTCCCCTCTTCTCGTCTTCGCTCTTTCCATCTCCCTGCCGGGCCGCGCTCTGCCTGTATCCGCACCCATGCCGCCGAAAGCCTTCCGCAAAGACCTGTACGAAGGCCCGTTCGTTTTGTCCCGAAACCCCTGTTTTCCCCTTGCGCTCCGTCTTAAATCATGGTATAATTGCACCAATATTAACGTGCCCGGGGAAAGCGCTTTTTTTGCGTTTTATCCCGGCGAAAAGGACTGCCTATGTACCGTATCTTACAAAAGAAAAGTCTGAACCCAACCGTTACGCAGATGGAGATCGAAGCGCCGCTGGTCGCGGCCAAGGCCCTGCCCGGCCAGTTTATCATCCTGCGCGTGGACGAAGAAGGCGAACGCATCCCCCTCACCGTCGCCGCCACGGACAAAAAAACCGGCGGCGTCACGATCATCTTCCAGAT
This sequence comes from Clostridia bacterium, assembly GCA_017451045.1. Lineage (GTDB taxonomy): Bacteria > Bacillota > Clostridia > Oscillospirales > CAG-272 > UBA1770. Next base: position 413 of record JAFSSK010000130.1, on the reverse strand, counting down.
CGTCGGCGCAACAACCTTCCTGCTGAATCAAAAGAATGAAGGAGACTGCATTCAGGATTTCGTCGGTCCCCTGGGCACGCCCACGGACCTGGACGGCATCAAAAAAGCGTGCATCGTTGGGGGCGGCGTCGGCTGCGCCATCGCCCTGCCCATCGCCCGGGCGCTGAAGGAAAAGGGTGCCAACGTCACATCGATCATCGGCTTCCGCTCCAAGGATCTTGTGATCCTGGAGGACGAGTTCCGGGACGCGTCAGACGAGCTTGTCACCATGACGGACGACGGCTCGTACGGCCGGCACGGCAACGTAACGCTTCCCTTAAAGGAAATGCTTGAAGCGGGCAAATCCTTCGACCGCGTCATCACCATCGGACCCCTGATCATGATGAAATTCGTCGTGCTCACGTGTAAACCCT
>JAFSSK010000129.1 GCA_017451045.1 Clostridia bacterium | reverse complement strand
GTAGTCCTTGATGTCGAGCCACGAGCTTCCTGCAGGCAGTTCAGTGAGCGCGTCGAAGATCCGCTGCATGAACAGCGCCGGTATGGATGAAACGGCCGACGAGAAAATGATGCAGATCAGCATCACGGTGCTCAGCACCGGGTAGTATCTGAAAAGACTTTTGATGATTCGGCCGAACGTGCCTTTCTTGGCGCGGCCGCGATTCATTGCTTTCTGTTTGTCAGGCATCGTCTTCACCTCCGTTCTGGATCTGGGAGCTGTAGACTTCCTGATAGATGGAATTGGTCCGGAGCAGTTCCTCATGCGTCCCGACGGCCACGACGGCGCCGCCGTCCATCACGATGATCATGTCCGCCTGCATGACGGAGGAGATCCTTTGCGCGATGATCAGTTTGGTCGTCTCGGGGATGTATTCGGAAAAGCTCTTCCGGATCATCGCCTCGGTCCGCATATCCACGGCGGACGTCGAATCGTCCAGGATCAGCACTTTCGGATTCTTGAGCAGTGCGCGGGCGATGCAGAGCCTCTGCTTCTGCCCGCCGGAAACGTTCGTCCCTCCCTGCTCGATCCAGGTGTCGTACCTGTCCGGGAACGTATTGATGAATTCATCCGCGCAGGCCATATGGCAGGCCTTCTCGATCTCCTCGTCGGTGGCGTCCGGATTTCCCCAGCGCAGATTGTCCCGGATAGTCCCGGAGAACAGCTGGTTTTTCTGCAGCACCATCGCGACAGAGTCGCGCAGGACGTTCAGATCGTAATCCTTCACGTCCGCTCCGCCCACGAGCAGCGTCCCCTCGGACACGTCATAAAGCCTCGGGATCAGCTGGACGAGCGTGGATTTGGAGGAGCCAGTGCCGCCGATGATCCCGACGGTCTGGCCGCTGCCGATATGAAGCGTCACGTGGTCCAGCGCGTTCCGTTCCGCGCGGCTGGAGTATTTGAACGATACGTCTTTAAAATCAATTGAGCCGTCCGCCACTTTCATGACGGGATCTGCAGGCTGCTTCAGCGACGGCTCCTCCTCCATGACCTCGACGATACGTCTGGCGGATTCGGCGGACATGGTCAGCATCACGTAGATGAGCGACAGCATATTCAGCGACATGAGGATCTGGAATCCGTACGTCAGCATGGCGGAAAGCTGTCCGACGCTCATGACGCCGGAACTGATCGCCGGGATCTGGTTGGACACAAGATACGAGCCCAGCAGCAGCACGAATACCATGTTCAGGTACAGGCAGGACTGCATAAGGGGCGTCGTGAAGGCGACCGTCCGCTCCGCTTTCGTGAAATCGTTGCGGACGTTCTCGGCGGCCGTATTGAATTTCTCCTTCTCGTAGTCTTCCCTTGCGAAGGACTTGACGACACGCATGCCGGAGATGTTCTCCTCAATGGATTCGTTGAGCTTGTCGTATTTCTTGAAGACCCTGCGGAACATCGGCATCGCGCGTCTGGTGATGGCGATCAGGCCGAACAGCAGAATCGGGATGACCAGGACGAACATCATCGCGAGCCAGCCGCCCATGATGACGGCCATGACGATGGCGAACACGAACATCAAAGGACACCGGATGGCGGTCCTGATGATCATCATGTAGGACATCTGGACGAAGGACACGTCGGTCGTCATCCTCGTCACGAGCGACGAGGAGGAGAACTTGTCTATGTTCTCGAAAGAGTAGTCCTGGACTTTGTAATACATATCCTGCCTGACGTTTTTGGCAAAGCCGGCAGCCGCTTTTGCGCAGGTATAGCCGGCCAGCGCGCCGCAGGTCAGCGACACGACTGCCATGACGATCAGCACGATACTGTATCGCAGGATGACCCAGAACGTCTGCTCCGGATCGATATTCTCTTTCGCAGCCGTTTCCAGCGCGGAGATCAGTTGCGCGATGATGAACGGGATCAGGCATTCCATGCAGACCTCCCCTACGATCAGAAGGGGCGTCAGGATGGATACCTTCTTGTACTGGCGTATCGAGCCAGACAAACGCTTGATGAGTTTTAACATGAAGCCTCCGCGGCAAAAAGCCGCATCTCTTAGTAAAGAACAGAATGCCGATTGTTGTCAGGTGATGACGAACAGGATCGGCATTCATAAAAAGTATTCCCGGCAGACAGGCAAAGATTATTTCTTCTTCGCAGGAGCCTTTGCGGGAGCCGCTTTGGCTGGAGCTTTCGCGGGAGCAGCCTTCGCGGGCGCTGCTTTGGCAGGAGCTTTAGCAGGAGCAGCCTTTGCGGGCGCTGCTTTGGCTGCGGACTTTTCCGGCTCATCCTTCACGATCGCAGCGCCGGGCGCATTGGCCTGGATGCTCTTGATACCGTTCAGGCATGCGCCTTTCGTGGTATATCCCTGGCTTGCCAGAATATTATTGCCGTTGGACGCGACCAGACGGAATCTGTATTCCTTGGCCTTGTCTAAATAAAGTTCGTATTTGGGATTCTTTTTGGGTTCAACCTTTACAAGCGTCTGGTCCTCGATCTCGCTCTTGCAATTGTTCTGTACGCTTTTGATACCGTCATTGCATGCTTTTTCGGTCGTGTAGGGCTGGCTTGTGCAGATCACCTGATTGTTATTGGCAATCAGCGCAAATACGAAATTACCGTTATCTGTTTTTCTGACTTTGAATTGTCCCATGATGATTCCCCTTTCCTGTAATGTAAATATTTTAGCATTTAACTATTAATATGTCAAGAAGCACACCGGAATTTGTGACGCGCCCGGGGCCGTTACGCATATCCGTCTTTTTTTCCCCGGATTACCGGTTACCACCAGTTTTCGGGAATGAGATAGAACGCTCCGACCTTGTCGTCCCCGCCGTTGAGTCCGATAACGAATACTTCTCCCCACCGGAACATGAACTCGACTTCCGTTGAAGGTTCAGGGATATCGTAGGAAGGAATGTGTCCGTAAAGCGTTCCGTCCATGTCGTAAACGGCCACGTACTGGACCGTTCCCTCTTCGGCATACCGAGGTGCGAAGATCAGCGACTGGTCATACATGAAGCCCTGATTCACCAGATTCGGATCCTGACTTCCTTCAAACCTTCTTAAGATATTGAAATCGCCGTCTGTCAGGGCGAACTGATAGTTCGAACTTCCGTCGCCGCCCGCGCCGAGCAGATACTGATCCGTTTCCGGTATGTACTCCACCGCCGCGTTCCCGAATCCGACCGTGATGGTCTCGATCAGGGTAAGCGTCTCAGGGTCGACGAAATGGATTCCGCACCATCCCATATCGGCCGTGCAGTCGGAGATGACGAGCCTGTTGCGCTTGGAATCATAGGTGATGTCGTTCGCGTGCCCGATCGGCAGAGCCTGTGACTGCCCTACCAGTTCCCATGTCGCCATGTCGTATTTGAGGATGATCGCATTCGGTTCGTTATCCTGCGCCACGTAGCAGTATGTCCCGTCGCTCCCTCCGCCCTGCAGAGTGGAGAACATCACGATCCGTCCGTTGATGCTGGCCGTAGGACTGAGTGTCTGTACCAGATGCGAGTCGAAGAAGAACGTGAGTTTTTGATCGTTTTGCGCGGCTTCGACAGGATCCGGATATCCTTTTCCCTCTTCGGAGATCCATTCGTATCCGTCTTCGAAAGTGATGTTGAGGGCGCCTTTGCTGTCTGTCACGATGTGATGATCCAGGAGTTCGCACAGGGCCACGTAGGTCATATAGTAACTGTTCCCCGCTACGGCGATCTTGTTTCCGTCCACATAGATGCCCGCTCTGAATCCGCCGGCAGCTCCGATGTCTGCAAGCAGTTTGATGCTCTGCGCGCGGTTCGTTTCACCGACCAGCAGTTCCCTGGATGATTCCTTGACTTCGTACCGGTCCGTTTTGGTTTCCATCACCACGCCGAGGCGTGATTCGAATTCGCTTATGAATGCATCGATCAGGCCGATGTCGACAAGTTTTGTCTTTTCGTAGGAAGAGACGCATTTGAAAAAGATCTTGCTGCCTGTCAGCAAAGAGACGGGATTCTCGAACGTCTGCCCCTGCTCTGTTTCAGATTCTGACTGCCCGGAAAAAGGATCTTCCGTTTCGGATTCCGTATCGCTTTGCGTGTCTGCCTTTGTTCCGCTGTCGCCGCTCTGCCGGGGCTCATCGGTCGTCTGCCCGCAGGCAAACAGGGCGACCGTGAACGTGAGCGCAAGCAGTAAGGCTATGATCCTTTTGATCGCTTTCATTGCTTTTTCTCCAATTGGGTATTATTATTCCGCCTCATAGATCCAGATGTATTCAGACCCCATGGCCTCCTCGATCGTCACATCCAGGCCCGTTTCCATCAGCGTTTTGCCGCTGTAAACGGCGTTCTGCTCCGGTCTGTCTTCGAAAACGAGACGGTACTGCACGTCCTCATGCAGACCGCGCAGGACGATGTGCTTGACGCTTCCTTCCTCGTCCGTCGGCTTCCAGAGCATCACAAGTCCCTTGATCTCCCTGTCCGTGTCCGCGTCGACATATTCCAGGCCGTCCCAGTGAACGCCGTCAGGACGCGGGAGGATATGGTAAAGATCGCCTTCCCTGATCAGCGGCTTGATCTTCTTGTTGTATGTCTCGCCCATCATTTCGGGCCAGTAGCCGTTCACGACGTCCATCATATTGGTCGTGTCCCAGAATCCGTACATCACGCCGCCCGTCATGGTGGCTCTCATCCCGTACTTGATATCCGCCGTTCCCGTGTAGTACTTGTATCCTTCCATAAACGTACAGGGGTTGCAAGGCAGCTGGAGCTGCGCCGGATGGATGCAGAAGGAGGAATCATAAAACGACATGTGAAGCGACATGTAGTCCGCGGAGTCGTCGCAGTTGATGACGACGGCTTTCGTCATAGTGAAAAGATCTTTCATCGATCCGCCCGATGAACAGGATTCGTATCTGAATCCGGGCACATTCTCGTACAGGTAATCGACAAGTTCCGAGAATCCAACCGTGCACCAGTACCCGACGTCGTTGCCGTTCGAGGCATGCCTGTTCTCCTTGTCCGATTCGCGGCAGATCGGTTCGAAGTCCGAACGCCACGTCGTCACATGGTTCTCTTTCAGGAAGTTCGAAAGATATTGCTGGAAAAATTTGACGCATTCCTCGTTGCCCAGGTCCGCCGATTTTCCGACCGTCACAATACGTCTGGAAAACCATTCCGGATGGCCGTATTCGCCGACAGAAGTCGGTACACCCTCCCGGTCAAGGCCGGTATCCTTCAAAAGAATATACAACGCCAGTTTCATCCCGGCAGCATTCACCTTGTCCGCATATTCGCGAATGGAAGATCCGGTTCTCTCCAGAAGGCCCTCGTTCGTCCTCCAGTTTCCGTTCGCGGGCTCGCTGTCCCACCAGCCGTAATCCCATTTGACGGACTGGATGCCGTACGAAGATGCGGTGACTCCTATCTGGTCATCCTGCTGCGTCAGGGGTTCGTCCGGGTTATCCATAATCAGTTCCGGGGACTTGCAGTTCAAATACCACCGCTTGAACTGGTTGGATCCGTCGTCGATATCGCCGTCATACGTCCCGAGATAGATGCTGGGGATCAGCATGGTCGTCCCGGACGGCACCGACGTCTTGAACAGGAATTTATATAGCTGTGCGGATACCTGGATCTGCTCCTGGTCTCTGTCGTACCTGGCCGCCAGTGTGCAGTCGGACCACTCCATGCCCATGTAGTAGCCGTAGCTGCCGTAATCGACGTAAAACATCGGGATATAGCCGCCTGCGTTCCAGTCCTGGTTCGGAGACGTGTATGCGGAGAATGACGGTCTCTCCGTCAAATCCTGGGTATAGATGCCGCTTCCCTTGAAAAACGTCCCGTCATGGATCTGCCATCCTTCAGCGACCCCACTCTCTTTTTTGAACGACGTAAGGACCGGCGTTCCCTCTCCGGCGATCGATGCGTTGAAAAATGCGCCAGGCAAGACCGTTTTCGGACCGTTTCCGTTGTTCGTCAGTTCCCCGTAGAACTCGAACGGGCCGCTGTAGTCCGGACAGGTCAGGACATGCAGGCAGTAAGCAAAACCGGCTCCCCCGTCCTCGAAGCGGAGGACGATGCCTTCCGCTCCCCTGTTTCCCTTTTCATATTCGTATCCTTTGTATTCCCACTTGAAAGCGACTGTCTCGCTTCCGCTCTGGTATTCTTTCGGCATACCCATCCCGACGGGCTCCCCGACCGTCTGCCGGTGATTCTGCGTATCAAGGGACATTACGAACGGCTCGTTGCCCTTGACTTCAAGCCGCAATGACGTTTTTTTGTTTGTCAGTTCGAACATGCCTTTCTGATTATC
>JAFSSK010000128.1 GCA_017451045.1 Clostridia bacterium | reverse complement strand
CTGTCAAGGCACCGGCTAACGCCTCGCCTTCGGCGGTCTTGACAGCGCCATCCATCTGTGCATGTGGGTAGATAAGAGGCTTAAGCAGCCTTCTGCATTTCATGCCTAAAGGAATTTACACACAAATTTGGACTTGACTCTCCAGTGTAACTGGTATCAGTAAAAACTAGGTAAATTCTTGTAAAGAAAATCGGTAAAATGAGAAGCACTGCATAACATACGTATTTGAATACGACAAGGTTTTCCGGGAAAGGGAACATCATATTTCCCCATAGAATAATAATCATAGTTATCATAGTTGTTGACAACAAAAATAACAATATCCGCAGGATCTTTTTTTTGCAAATAGCCTTTTTAATACTACTCGGAAGTTCAATCATCTTTTTTCTCCCACCCCCAAAAACACTTGCAATTGATAAGCTAGAATAGGCACACTGACTGTTACAAGTGTGATCACCGCCACCATTATCTTTGGTGTTTCCTTGACACTCATTGGCACACATTAAGAGTCGAGAGAATAAACATTCTCCGTCACCGCTAACGCATCCTTGTATTACAATCATTTCCAACTTATATTGATGAATAGGATTATCGCCGATAAGAGCAAATCGACTCATACTCATGTTTCTTCCGAAACAAATAATGCCCTCGATACTACTTTTATTAAACCACAAATATGCTAAAATGTAAATGCATATTTGCGACTTTGTTTCTAATTTTGCGTTTTTTGTAGAATTAATAAACATTTCATAACAAAATAGACCTTTTACCTTTTGTAATCGATCGGCGCAAGAATAGTAATAATCTGTAGTGCTTCTGTTTGAATGTGTTTTTCTTGGAAGGCAGTATAAATAATCAAGGCAAAGAAGCGTTACAAATCCAGAGTCTGATCATGAGATTCACGTTATCGGTTATAAAAATACTCAAAAGAAATTATAGCAAGTTGAGCATGAAAAATATCATGAGAAAAGATCGTCCGGAATTTTGAAATTGAACCGCCAGTTGCATTTGTAGCATTGAAAAAACATCATGAAATAGGCAGTATTTTATCTGAATCAGGTCGCAACACAAGCCAGTTTTTGCAAGAATTGAGATACAAGTCCTTTCCTTCGTTTAATCTGACCGAATTGGCGCCACGGTTGACACAAGGCATCAAAAAGTGTTAAAATACTGTCAGAAATCAACCGTGCGAGGTCTTCCGTGAAAAGCAGCAGCATTCGATTCAATTGCATAGCCTGGACAGTCTTCAGGATCCTGTCTGCCGCAGCGGTCGTAGTCTCGGCAACTCTTCTCTGCGTTGCCGTGTCCGCCTCCTATGACACGACGCCCGGTTACTTCCAAAGCGGCGTTCTGCCTGTTGCATGGGTCGTCGCCTGCCTTGTACTGAGTGCCGCGGCAGCCGTGGTTGCGGTCCTGACGGCGAAAGCGATGAGGGCGGCCGGTCTTTGCGGAGAGGCAGGAGACTCCCGGCCCGGGAAGCCGTATCTTGTGATTGGCGCCTTACCGGTAATTCCATTCTTCGTTGAGTATGTTAAGAATTTAATTGCCGAACCTGGCAAATTTACAATTTATTGTAAGATAGTCCTCCTGATAATTGCCGGTATGTATTTTGTTCTTGAAGCTTTCCCTGCCCTGCAGAAAAGCATCCATTTCAAGCCCATCTGCGGCTGTGCATACCTGCTGTGGGGATTCGTCCAGCTGGCTTCCTACTACCTGGACCCGGTCGTTCCCATCAACGCCCCCCTGAAGGTCCTGACGCTTCTGGCAATCCTTTCCAGCATGATGTTCCTGTCCTGTGACATCAGGCTTTCCTTTGCCGACGGAAAAGGTCATCCGGGATGGTTGATCTACTCCGCTTTTCTGACATCTTTACTCGGCTTTTCGTACGCGGCCGTTTCCATGCTGCTGCCGGAAAAAGCCGGCGTATTCGCTTTCACCCAGTCTCCGCACTATTCCGTTTTCTGCCTTTCCATGTCCGTGTATGCCTTCATCCGGATGCTGCAGATGGCTTCCGCCGTCCCTGCAGAGCTTGAGCCTGTAGCCGGCCAGTCCGAGACCCGGGCGGAAGAAACTGCAGAGGAAACGAATGAGGCGGAGCGTATCGCACAGGATGACAACGAAGCGGAGAGTGACGCAGAGGACAACAGCGACGCGGAAAGCAACGCGGAGGAAGACTAGGATTTCAGCACGCAAGGAGATCAGTTATGCACGCCAACATACGCATCCAGTGGATCCACAAAAGGCTGTCTGAAAACTCATATCCGAACTGTAATCACCTGGCGGAGCGTTTTTCGATCTCGCACAGGCAGGCGCAGCGGGACATAGACTATCTGCGCGACCAGCTCGGCGCGCCGATCTGTTACGATTCCAGCCGCAAAGGTTTTTACTACTCCGGGCCTTATACGCTGCCGTTCCTGTTCGCAAGTTCCAGCGACAGCTACGTAAGCGGCGCCGAGGAGGACATCACCGTCGACAACGCTTTCAGCGACAACGGGTCCATGGTCCAGATGCAGATCCCCTATTCCGCCACGCTGGAGATCACGGACAGGCTGACGCCCCTTGAACTGAGCCGTTTCATCATCGATAAAGTCTCGCTGACCAAGTACATCTGCGAATTCAGGAACGTGGAGCAGTTCATGGCATCCATCTTTGCCGCCTCGGCAGCCGTAAAAGTCCTCGAGCCGGCATGGCTGCGGGAAAAGATCATCACCGCGGCGAAAGACCTTTTGATCGCGAATGAAAACTGATTCCAATCCGGCTGTCCGGCAACGGGCAGCCGGATTTTTTAAAAAAAACTATTGACAGGCTTTCTTTCCCGTGCTATAATTGCCCCGTTATCCAAAGACAGCAGGTTCCCGATAAAAGCATTGCTTCCCTGCCGAGGAGAGACAAACTCATATCGAAACTATGTGTGTGGCTTTCTTTCGGCGCTTGTGATGCTTCGGGAGAAAGTTTTTTCTATTTTATCGGTTTTTCACAATGGGAGGTGAATTGAATGCCCAGCACTAAGGTTCTGGAACAAAAGCAGCAGATCGTCGCCGATCTCGCTGAGCAAATCAAAAACTCCGTTTCCGGTGTCGTTGTGAACTATCAGGGTATCAAAGTCGATGAAGATACCAAAATGCGTAAAGCGCTTCGTGAAGCCGGCGTGAAGTATGTCGTCATGAAGAATACGCTGACAGGCAGAGCTTGCGATGAAGCAGGCTACGCCGATATGAAGGCGCATCTTCAGGGTATGACAGCCATCGCCGTCAGTCCCACAGACGCTGTAGCTCCCGCCAAGATCCTCAAAGAGTACGCTGAAAAGATCGCTACCTTTGAAATTCTGGCCGGCTATTGCGACGGCAAGCTGCTGAACGCAGATGAAGTCAAGACACTGGCGGATATTCCGTCTAAAGAAGTTCTGCTCGCAAAACTTCTTGGAAGTCTCCGCTCCCCGCTGTTCAGCTTTGCATATGCATTGCAGGCAGTTGTCGACAAGAGCGGTGAAGCTCCTGCCGCTGAAGAGGCGGCTCCCGCTGCAGAAGCCTGATGCGAAAGCATACAGACCCGCAGCATGATCTCACAAAGAAACATTTAGTAGAATTTGGAGGAATATGATTATGGCATCCGAAAAAATCGCAAGTATCGTTGAGGAACTGAAGTCCCTGACAATCCTGGAACTGGCTGACCTGGTAAAGGCTGTTGAGGAAGAATTCGGCGTTTCCGCTGCCGCTCCCGTTGCCGTTGCCGGCGCTGCCGCTGCCGCTCCCGCAGCTGCTGAGGAAAAGACAGAGTTTGACGTTGTGCTGACAGACTTCGGCGCAAGCAAACTGAACGTCATCAAAGTTGTCCGTGAAATCACCGGTCTCGGCCTGAAAGAAGCTAAAGACCTTGTAGAAGCTTGCCCGAAGGCAATCAAAGAAGGCGTCTCCAAGGATGATGCTGAAAAACTGAAAGCTCAGTTGGCAGAAGCCGGCGCAACTGTCGAAATCAAATAATCAGTTTTCTGGCTACCTGTCTGCCGGATAATCAAACGGATCAACCGTTTGAAAAAGGCTGCTTGAACGCTCGGCTATGCCGGCGCGCAAGCAGTCTTTTTTGTGTATCTGTTTTCCGATTTTAGAAATCGATCGCCTTCGCGACATATTCGCGGACGTTTTCGATCGGGATCCTGACCTGTTCCATCGTATCTCTGTCGCGGACGGTCACGCAATGGTCTTCCTCGCTGTCGAAGTCATACGTGATGCAAAGAGGCGTTCCGATCTCGTCCTCACGGCGGTACCGCTTTCCGATCGAGCCCGTCTCGTCGAAGTCGACCATAAAGTAGTGGGACAGTTCCTTATAGATCGCCTCAGCGGGTTCGGACAGCTTTTTGGACAGCGGCAGCACGGCTGCTTTGAACGGAGCGAGCGCCGGGTGCAGGTGAAGGACAGTCCTGACATCGTTCTTCTCGGCGTCGACGACTTCCTCGTCATACGCTTCGCACAGGAACGCGAGCGCCACGCGGTCGCACCCCAGGGACGGCTCGATCACGAACGGGATGTAATGCTCTCCCGTTTCCTGGTCGAAGTAGGAAAGGTCTTTTCCGGATGCCTCCTGGTGACGGCCAAGGTCGTAATTGGTCCTGTCCGCGATGCCCCACAGTTCTCCCCAGTCCGTGAACGGGAACGCATATTCGATATCCGTCGTGGCCTTGGAATAGAACGCAAGTTCCGCCTTTTCATGGTCTCGCATGCGGATGTGCTCTTCGCTGATCCCGAGGGTCAGCAGCCAATTCTTGCAGTAGTCCTTCCAGTAAGCGAACCATTCCAGATCCGTATCGGGCTTGCAGAAGAACTCGCATTCCATCTGCTCGAACTCGCGGGTGCGGAAAGTGAAGTTGCCGGGCGTGATCTCGTTTCGGAAGGCTTTTCCGACCTGGCACACGCCGAACGGCAGTTTCCGTCTGGTCGTCCGCTGGATGTTCGGAAAGTTCAAAAAGATGCCCTGAGCCGTTTCCGGGCGGAGATAGCAAGTGGACGACGAATCTTCCGTAACGCCGATCGCCGTCTTGAACATCAGGTTGAATTTGCGGATGGGCGTGAAATTGTGCTGCCCGCAGACCGGGCATACGATATTGTCGTGCTCGGCGATGAATTTGTCCATCTCGTCAAAGGACATCGCATCGACGTTGACGTCCGCGTAGAAATCCCCGATCAGCTTGTCCGCGCGGTGGCGGGCTTTACAGCTTCTGCAGTCCAGCAGCGGATCGGAGAAGGAGGAAACGTGACCCGTGGTCACCCAGGTCTGGGGGTTCATCAGGATCGCGGAATCAAGTCCTACGTTGTAGGGCGATTCCTGAACGAATTTCTTCAGCCATGCCTTTTTGACGTTGTTTTTGAACTCAACGCCCAACGGGCCGTAGTCCCAGGCATTGGCGAGGCCGCCGTATATTTCACTGTTTGGAAAAATAAATCCCCTGTTCTTACACAGGGCAACGATCTTATCCATCGTTTTATCTTCGTGAAGCATAAGAATCAACTCCTTTTACTGTGCCTTTTTTCATGCCTGTATTGTATCATAAGGTCCTTTGATTGTCAAGGTTCTGCAAGGCCTTGAAACAGTCTGGATCTCCCGGTTTTGACCGTCAGACTGTCCCGGTCGTGCGGGTATTTTGCCAACTGATATTGACAACCGAAGTTTTCTATTGTAAAATATAAAATGAACTTTTATGTGCTTATGCGCATAGTTGTTTGTTAATTAAATAAAGGGGGTGTTACCATGCCAGAACCAGTTGTCGTGATTCTAGTCGGTGTCATCGCCTTGATCGTCGGTGCTGCCGCCGGTGTTTTCGCCGGCATCATGTATCGGAAAAAAGTTGCGGAGAAGGAGATCGGATCTGCCGAAGAACAGGCCAAACGCATTTTGGAAGAAGGCCAGAAAAAGGCCGAATCTGCCAAAAAGGAAGCCCTGGTCGAAGCAAAGGAAGAGATCATCCGTCAACGGAACGAAGTCGAACGCGAATTGAAAGAACGCAGAGCTGAAGTTACACGTCAGGAGCGTTGGATTACCCAGAAGGAAGAAAACCTGGATAAGAAAACAGAAGCTTTAGAGCATAAAACAGAAGCTTTGAACAAGAAAATCAAGGACAATGACGACTTGCGTGTCAAGATTGAAGAAGCGCTCGGGGAGCAGATTGCAAAGCTTGAGGAACTGTCGGGTTTGAGTTCCGAGGAAGCCAAGCAGGAACTGATGTCCCGGACGGAATCTCAGTACAAGCACGAACTCGCTCAGCGCCTGGATGAACTTGACGAACAATTCAAGGAAGAAGCCGATACGAAAGCAAAGAATATCATCACTCTCGCCATTCAGCGCATGGCGGCAGATCAGGTATCTGAGAACGCCGTTTCAGTCGTTGAGATCCCGAGTGAGGATATGAAAGGACGTATCATAGGTCGTGAAGGCCGTAACATTCAGAAACTGGAAACACTAACAGGCGTCGAACTCATTATCGACGACACGCCGGAGGCAATCACCATTTCGGGATTCGATCCGGTGCGGCGCGAGGTAGCAAGACTTTCTCTCGAGAAACTCATAGCGGACGGGCGTATCCATCCCAGCCGTATCGAGGAGACCGTAGAAAAAGCGCAGCGTGAGGTGGACGCGGAGATCAAACAGGCAGGAGAACGCGCAACTTTCGAAGTCGGCGTTCACGGTCTGCATCCTGAACTGATCAAGATGCTGGGCCGTCTGAAATACCGTACCAGTTACGGGCAGAATGTCCTGCAGCATTCCATCGAAGTAGCCTTTCTGGCCGGAGCCATGGCCGAAGAACTCGGCGTGAGCAGTCAGATTGCCAAGCGCGCAGGTCTGCTTCATGACATCGGCAAGGCATTTCCGCACGATGTGGAAGGTTCGCATGTTGAACTTGGCGTTCAGCTCGCGAAGAAGTACAAAGAAGGCAGGGACGTAGTCCATGCCATCGAAGCTCACCATAACGATGTTGAGCCGAAAACCATTATTGCTATCCTTGTCCAGGCAGCGGACGCAATCTCCGCGGCAAGGCCCGGCGCAAGAAGAGCAGACTTTGAAAACTATATCAAGCGTCTTGAAAAACTGGAAGAGATCGCCACCGGTTTCAGCGGCGTTGAACGCGCATATGCGATTCAGGCCGGCCGTGAAATCCGCGTGATGGTCAAGCCGGAAGATGTCAACGATGACGGTATGAAGATCATCGCCAGAGAGATGGCCCAAAAGATTCAGGACGAAGTCAAGTATCCCGGACAGATCAAGATCAACGTCATCCGGGAAAGCAGAGCGGTGGATTACGCGAAATAATCCGTTCCGCGAAACTCAAACGATACACTCTTACCCCCAGGGAATTATACATAAAATAGAGCCCCGTAGGATATTGGCGGCACGCCGCTTTGAGTATATAAATGAGTAACCAGCCAGACCGTGCGGCAACACCTGTGGATGCTTCACAGGCAAGCGCGGTCAAAAAAGCGTCGAGATTCAGATCGAGTCTTGGCGCTTTTGCTTTGTTATGCGGTTGTCTCAGTCTGGGTTCCGTTCGCCCAGAACGTTCCGGTATTTCCGGTAGAAGCTTTCAAAAGAGCCTTCGTCCAGCGCTTCCCTGATCTTCGCCGTCAGGGAATTGTAAAAATATAGATTGTGCGTCACGGCGAGACGCATGCCCAGCGACTCCTTCGCCTTGATCAGGTGTCTTATGTAGGACCTTGAATACTTTTTGCAGGTCGGGCAGTTACAGGACTGGCTGATCGGGTTCGGATCCTTGAGATATTTCTCGTTCTGTATGTTGATCTTGCCTTCCCATGTAAACAGGTTGCCGTGTCTTGCGTTCCGACTCGGCATCACGCGGTCGAAGAAATCTACGCCGAGATGCACGCACTCCAGAATGTTCTGCGGCGTTCCCACGCCCATCAGATACCTGGGGCGGTCTTTCGGCATATACGGTTCGACCGCGTCGATGATCCGGTACATCTCCTCCGTCTCCTCGCCGACCGCCAGCCCGCCGATGGCGTAGCCGTCCAGGTTCAGTTCCGCGATCTGCTGCATATTGGCGATCCGCAGATCCTCATACGTTCCGCCCTGATTGATGCCGAACAGCATCTGCTTTCGGTTGATGGTGTCCGGCAGGCTGTTCAGCCTGTCCATTTCCGCTTTGCAGCGGACTAGCCATCTTGCGGTACGCTCGCATGACTGACGGACATAATCGTAAGGGCTGGGGTTCTCGACGCACTCGTCGAACGCCATCGCGATCGTAGACGCAAGATTCGACTGGATCTGCATGCTCTCTTCCGGGCCCATGAAGATCCTGCGTCCGTCGATATGCGAGGCGAAATACACCCCTTCCTCCTTGATCTTCCTCAGTCCTGCCAGGGAGAAGACCTGGAAGCCGCCACTGTCCGTCAGAACCGGTCCTTTCCAGTTCATGAACTTGCGGATGCCGCCCATGTCTCTGATGACGCCGTCACCCGGCCGCAGATGCAGATGATAGGTGTTGGACAATTCGACCTGGCATCCGATCTTCGTCAGTTCTTCCGTTGACACGCCCCCCTTGATCGCGGCGCAGGTGCCAACGTTCATAAAGACAGGTGTCTGGATGTCTCCGTGCACCGTGTGCAGGATGCCCCTCCTTGCCCTGCCCTCTTGTTTAAGCAGTTCAAACATATTCTATTATCCTTTCGGCTGACCGGCTATGCAAAAGACAGTTGCACGTCGGAAAGTTCTTTTTTGCGGCGGATCCGCGTCCGGCTCCTATTCGCGGCCGAACTGCTGATCCAGCATCTTTTTGGTCAGTTCCATCGCCACCGGGCGCCCGTGCGGGCAGAAAGTGATCTCGGGATTCTCCATCAGCTGACGGACGACCCATTCGATATCCTCGTCCGTATAGACCCTGCCAGCCTTGATCGATGCCTTGCAGGACATCTGGAACAGCGCCTTCTCAAACAGGATGTCCCTTGTCAGGCGGACGTTCCCTGTCCCCTGGAGCAGTTGGGCGGCCATCTCCGTCAGAAGTCCGGGGACCTGCTCCGGTTCGATCCCGACCGGGACGGCGGTGACCTGGACCGCGTGCTTTCCGGACGTGAACGAGAATCCGATCCGGCTCAGTTCCTCCCTGAAATTATCCAGTGCCCGGATCTCCTCCTCCGTCGCCATGACGTCGATCGACGTCAGCAGCATCTGCGAAGCAGGCTCTTCCGCCAGCATCTGTTTTTTGAACTTTTCAAAATTGATCCGCTCGTGCGCGGCGTGCTGGTCGATCAGCAGGACTTTTTCGCCGATATCTACGATGATATAGGCGTTGTAAATGACCCCGAGTATCTTCCAGGTCCCTTCCGGTATGGGCGCCGGAATCTCTTTTTTCGCGCCCGGCTCGGGCTGACTTGTCCGGCGTTCATCCGCCGAAGGCTGTCTGTACGCTTTTTCGTCAGCGGCAGGTGCCGTAGGGCTTTGGGGCGGGGCCGGACGCGTTATGCGCTCGTCCGTTCTGACAGGCACAGGTTCAGGCACCTTCGTTCTTTCCGGCTCAGGCGTGCGCATGGGAATGCTCAGCTGGCGCTTCTGAACCGATTCCGGGTGTTCTTCCACCGGGACGAAGGAGTCTGCCATCCTTCCCTTGTTGTCCCATCCCTTTTCAAGCGACAGAGAGGGGCGTGTGACGTTCTCTTCCAGCGCCAGTTTGACAGAATAGTACACGCAGTCGAAAACCGGCTTTTCGTTGGAAAAATGAACTTCCAGCTTGGCGGGGTGCACGTTGACGTCCACGCGTTTCGGATCTATCTTCAGATTCAGGACGCATACGGGGTATTTCTCCGCCGGTATGTAGGCGGTATACGCCTGTTCCAGGGCGGCCATCGCCGTTTTGCTCTTGACGTATCTGCCGTTGATAAAGAAATTCTGGCAGTTCCGGTTGCCGCGGTAGTTGTCCGTCCTCCCGATGAATCCGGTAAGTCCGATCCCGTCCGAGCCGGTGTTGATCTCTATCAGTTTCCCGGCGAAGTCTTTCCCGAACACGGAGTAGATGGCGTTCTGAAGGCTGCCGTCTCCGACCGTTTCCAGACGGATGGTGCCGTCGATGATGAGCGTCACGGCGATATCTGGCCTTGACAGCGCCACTTTTTCCACGTTTGCCTGTACCGCCATGGCTTCCGTGATATCTTTTTTCAGGAATTTCCGCCTGGCCGGAACGTTGGCGAACAGATCCTCGACGATGATCGTCGTGCCGCTGGAGCATCCTCTTTCCGTCAGTTCCACATGGTCGCTGTCGAAAGACTCCAGCATGGCGCCCATCGTGCTTTCCGGGGTCTTGGTGATGATTCGCATGTGGGAGACGGCAGCGATCGCCGCAAGCGCTTCGCCGCGGAACCCAAGCGTTTTGATCCCGTCCAGATCGTCCGCGGTCTGGATCTTGCTGGTGGCATGTCTCTTGACGGCTACCGGCAGGTCTTCTGCCGAAATGCCGCACCCGTTGTCAGCCACGCGCATGAACGTCACACCGCCATGCTGTATTTCCACCGTGATCCTGGTGGCCCCGGCATCGATCGAATTCTCCATCAGCTCTTTGATGACGGATGCGGGCCGGTCCACGACTTCGCCGGCGGCGATCAGGTTGGCGACCGCGAACGGCAGCACATTGATTTTTCCCATAGCGCAACTCCTGTGTTCTCTTTCGTTTTAGTCCGCTTCCTTGATCTGCTTCTGGATCTGGAAAAGAAGCGATATGGCCTCGTACGGGGACAGCGAATTGATATCCAGCGCCTTCAGCTGCTGGATGACCTGCTCCTTCACGACGTCATCCAGGTCGATGACGGAATCGTCCTCCAGCCCCGACAAATCGGAATCTGAAGTCGTCAGATCCTTCGCGGACAGCTCGACCGCCCGAAGGATCTCCTTGGCTCGCTTGATGACCTCGTTGGGAAGGCCGGCCAGTTTAGCCACCTCGATCCCGTAGCTGTCGTCCGAGGAGCCCCTGATGATCTTTCTGAGGAAAGTGACTTCGTCGCCGCGTTTCTTTGCCGCGATGTTATAATTCACGATGCCGTCGAATTCGTTCTCCATGCTGGTCAGCTCGTGGTAGTGCGTGGCGAACAGCGTCTTGGCGCCGATCTTCTTTCCGTTCGTATACTCCAGTATCGCCCGGGCGATACTCATCCCGTCGAACGTCGACGTTCCGCGTCCGACCTCATCGTAAATGATCAGGCTTCTTTTCGTGGCATGCTTCAGAATATACGCCACCTCGTTCATCTCGAGCATGAAGGTGGACTGTCCCGACGCAAGGTCGTCTGAAGCGCCTACCCGGGTGAAGATCTTGTCCACCACGCCGATGCGCGCGTCCGCGGCCGGGACGAACGATCCGATCTGGGCCATGAGCGTGATCAGCGCCACCTGCCTCATGTAAGTCGATTTTCCGGCCATGTTCGGTCCCGTGATCAGCATCATGCGGTTCCGGTTTGTATCGAGGTAAGTGTCGTTGGGGACAAAGTAGCTGTCCTTGACGAACCGCTCGACGACAGGGTGCCGGCCCTCTTTGATATTGATGACGTCCGCCTCGTCTACCTCCGGCTTGCTGTATTTGTTCCGGACAGCAGCCGTTGCAAGGCTGAGGTATGCGTCCAGTTCGGACAGGAGCGCCGCGGCTTTCTGGATCTTCTTTGCGTCCTCGGCAACCGTGACCCGGATCTGCTGGAAGATCTCATACTCCAGCGCGCAGATCTTGCCTTCTGCCCCGAGGATGGTGGATTCCAGGTCCTTGAGTTCCTGCGTGATAAAGCGCTCGGCGCCTGTGAGCGTCTGCTTGCGGATATAGCGCTCGGGGACCTGGTCCAAAAGGGATCTTGTGATCTCGATATAGTATCCGAACACTTTGTTGTATCCGATCTTCAACGTCTTGATCCCGGTCTTTTCGCGTTCCTCGTCAGCCAGTTTTTCAACCCAGCTCTTCCCGTCGTGCATGACGGACCGTAAATAGTCTACCTGCTCGTTGTACCCGTCTGCGATCAGACCGCCTTCCCGCAGCGAAAAGGGCGGATTGTCTGCGATGGCTTTCTGGATCAGATCACGGATGTCGTCCAGCGTGTCCATCTCCGTCCTGATCCTGCAGAGCTCTTCCGATTTGCATTTTTCAAGCGTCGCTTTCATCCCGGGAAGGATGGAAATCGTCGAGACGATGGCGCGCATATCTTTCGCGTTCGCGCTTCCGTAAACGACTTTGGTGACCAGACGCTCCAGGTCAAGGACCTGGGAAAGCAGATCGCCGATCTCTTCTCTGAGCATGAAGTTTTGGAACAGTTCCTCGACAGCGCCCTGCCGTCTCAAAATCGATTTGACGTGACGCAGCGGATGCTCGATCCATTTTCTGAGCAGTCTCGCGCCGGGCGCGGATTTGGTGTGGTCCAGCACCCACAGCAGCGTCCCCCGCTTGTCCTTGGTGCGCAGCGTTTCCGTCAGTTCAAGGTTTCTCCTGGTATTCAGCTCGATTTCCATGAACTGATCGTCGCGGTAGACGCGCAGCTCGCTGATATAAGAGATATCGCCCTTCTCCATTTCGGAGATATAGGACAGGAGCGCGCCGACGGCTCCCACCAGCGGTTTGTCCTCCAGCACGGGACTGCCCGCCATATCCTTGAACTGGCTGATGACGCGTTCCCTGCATTCGGCTTCGTCATACCGGCTCTTCTGGTCTGTGTTCCAGACGGCGTGGATTCCGCCTGCGGTATGTTTGGTCTCCTTTTCCAGAAAAGACGCGTCCGTATTGATCAGTATCTCGCTCGGCTCATATGTACCGAGCTCGTTCGTCAGTTTTCCCACGGCGTCCGGGCCGTCGAATGAGGTGGCGAAGATCTGCGACGTGGAAACGTCAGCGAAGCAGACGCCGCACCCGGTGTCCGTCATATTGATCGAGCAAAGATAATTGTTTTTCTGATCCTTCAACAGTCCCGGCTCGATCAGTGTGCCCGGCGTCACGACTCTGATGACTTCCCTTCTGACAAGCCCTTTTGCCAGAGCAGGGTCTTCCGTCTGCTCGCAGATGGCGACCTTGTAGCCTTTTTCCAGCAGTTTGCCGATATATGTCTCCGCCGAATGGAACGGCACCCCGCACATAGGAGCGCGTTCCGGCTCGCCGCAGTCCTTGCCGGTCAGGGTCAGGTCGATCTCCCGGCTGGCGATCACGGCGTCGTCGTAAAACATCTCGTAAAAATCCCCGAGACGGTAGAAAAGGATATAGTCCTTATACTGGTTCTTGATCTCAAAATACTGCTCCATCATGGGAGTCATAAGTCCTTATTCTCCTTCCGTTCCGGATCTGCCGAGCATCCTCGGCATCCTGCGCAGGCTGTGCCTTTGCAAGACGGCTTTTCGCCGGTGATGTTGTATTCAAGTATAGTCTTGACCTTTGCCATCAGCTCGTTCATTTCCGCTTCTGCATCGCTGAGTCTTTTGTAGTCTTCATCCTGAACGATCTCCTGCCATATCCCGTCGAGCTTGGTCTGGAGGCTGTCCAGCGTGTATGTGTCGCGATCCGTCCGTTTCAACTCCTCTTGCAGATCGTTGTTCTCTTTTCTCCATTCTGAGATCATCCGCTGCAGTTCCGCGTTTTCCCGGAATCTTTTTCTGGCTACGTTCAGCGTGATCGTTCTGGCGTCATCCCGGATCTTCTGTCCGAGATTCGCGGCCTCTTCGAGTATGATCTTTTCCTGCTGTTTATCCATGTGACTCCTTCTCCCCGTATAACGCGAACGCTTCCGCCCGCGTGATTCTGATCGTCAGAAACCGGCCGATGTCTTCCCTTGACCCGTCAAAGAACACGATCTTGTTCCCGTCCGTACGTCCGCTCCATACATCAGGATCATTTTTACTCGGCCCGTCGCACAGGACCCTCAGGGTGCTCCCGACAAGGCGCCTGTTCGATTCAAGCGAGATCTCGTTCTGCTGCTGCAGCAGTCTGCTGAACCGGTCGCTCTTGACCTCGGGCGGGATCTGGTCCGCGGCTTCCGCGGCAGGCGTTCCTTTCCTTGGCGAGTAGATGAAGGAAAAAATCATGTCGAATCTTGCTTCCGCTAAAAATGCCAGCGTATCGCAGAAATCTTCTTCCGTTTCCCCGGGGAATCCCACCATGATATCGGACGTCACCGTCACGTCGGGGATCCGCTGTCTTAAGTAGTTCAAAACTTTCCTGTAATGCTGGGCGTCATAATGCCTGTTCATCGCCTTCAGGATCCTGTCGCTCCCGGACTGCAGAGGGAGATGGAAATGATGCGCGATATGTCTGCCGGATGCGATGACGTCGATCAGCTTCTCTGTCGCGTCCTTCGGGTGACTGGTCATGAAGTGGATGGTGTAATCGCCCTCGATATTGTCGATCAGTGCAAGCAGATCCGCAAAATCCACTCCGTCCTGATTGTCATGTCCGTACGAGTTGACGTTCTGCCCCAGAAGCGTTATATCCTTATATCCCTGTTTCACGAGTTCTTCGACTTCGCTGATGATGTCTTCCTTGCTTCTGCTACGCTCGCGGCCTCTCACATACGGCACGATGCAGTAGGTGCAGAAGTTGTTGCACCCGTACATGATCGATACCCATGCCCGGTATGTGCTGTTCCGCCGGACCGGAAGTCCTTCGGCCACAAGATATGTTTCCTCGTCCGGGATGATCAGTCTTCTTTCCTTTTCCATGTGTTCCCACAGAAGCTGCGGGAACCGGAACATCGAAGACGCGCCGAACACGATATCGACATACGGGTAATTGTGCTTGATCTCGTTCTGCCTGAAAGCCTGCGTCACCATGCATCCGCACATCACGATCACCAGTTCCGGATTCCTGGCTTTCAGGTGCTTGTACTGTCCCACGATGGACAGGGCTTTCTGCTCGGCGTGCTCCCTAACGGCGCACGTGTTGACGATGATCAGATCCGCCTCATCCGGATGAGCGGCTTTCTCATACCCCATTTCAGAAGCGAGACCCGCCAGTTTTTCGCTGTCCGCCTCGTTCTGCTGGCATCCGAAAGTCAGCACATAGGCGCGGGGAGAACGTCCTGTTTCTTCCCGCTTTTCCTGGTTGGCCTTTTTTACCGCAAGTATATATTTTTGACATGTTTCGCTGTCACGCAAAGACAATTGGTGAGAGGCTACAGGTCTTTCCGCTTCCATGAGCGACCTCCGCTTAATGAATAAAATTCCATTATAATTATAATCTACAAGAGAACTTCTGTCAAGGAACGGAAATCCTTCCCAAGCCCGTTGTAACGTTCTTTCCGGCTTTCCTTCCGGCAAGGCGGACATGCCCTTTCGTATTTTGCGTTCCTGACAAAAAATGCTTGACAAATCAGCAGAGATGTGTATAATTATGAGTGTTCCGAGCGAGAGTGGCGGAACTGGCAGACGCGCACGTTTGAGGGGCGTGTGGTAACCACCGTACGGGTTCAAGTCCCGTTTCTCGCACCAGACAACACAGATCCGAGTCCTGCGCCGGTTGGTCAAGGGCTCGGATTTGTCGTGAATTACGGCTGCCGGCATTCAAATTCAAGACACCGATGTTGTCCCCGATCGTTGGCTGGGCAAAACCTTGACTAAACATTCTTGCTAGTATATGATACTTATCGACCGTAGCATTATGCAATTCTATTTTTTGTGAACAAAAGAACGATATAACCAGGGGGTTCATTATGAAAAACAGATTGACTTCGGAATATGAAGGAATCACTAGATATGCAGGCGTCCCTACCGAATGGACGACAGGAAGGCTGCACTTCAATGAGAACTTATACGGCCCGTCGCCGAAGTGCTTCGACACACTCAAACAGCTCGTCCCGACAGATCTTTGTCTGTACGAATCCAACGAAAAAGATGAGCTGATCGAAGAGCTGTCCAAAAAGCTCGACATTCCTTCGGAAAACCTGTTTTTGAACAACGGCTCGGCCGAAAATCTGAAATCCTTCATCAGCATGATCGCGCATCCGGGAGACACGATCCTGCTGCCTGATCCGGGCTGGAGCTACTATTACGGCGTGGCAGATTACAGATTCGTCAACATCGCAAAGTACAATATCATAGAGAACGAAACGAAATGCGCTCACGACATCAAAAGCATCCGGGAGCAGACTGAAAAATACAATCCGAAGATCATGATCCTGACGACGCCCGCGATGCCCACAGGCAACAAGATGGCGGACGAGGATCTAGAGGACATCATCCGTTCTTATCCCGACACCCTCGTTATCGTAGACGAAGCCTACTACGGTTTCTCTGAATACACCCTCGATGTCCGCAGGATCATCGAAACATACGACAACGTCGTCTTTTCGCGTTCGTTCTCAAAGTACTACGGGCTGGCGAACCTCAGGGTTGGTTACGGAATCTGCTCCAAAGAGCTCAAAAAGGTCCTTTGGCTCGACATGCCCCTGCACCGCCTTTCTCACATCGTCAAGCGCATGGCTATCGCGGCATTGAACGACAAAGAGTATTACGACACCATCACCGCGAAACTGGTCAATTCTCGCGAGAAATTCTCCAAGAAGCTCAACGAAGTACCGGGTGTGACCGTATACGAATCAGACGCCAATTTCGTATACATCAAACTGGTGGGCTATGACGCCGACAAGATCAAGCAGAAAGCCGAAGAAAACGGATTCCTTATCCGTGTCTTCACCGGAAACAACGAAAAGCATCTCCGGATAACCATCGGAACGGAAGAGATGATGGATACGTTGGGCGATCTGATGATCAGACTGCTCCAGGAGTCCAAAATCTGAAACCGTTCCACGGTCCGGCTGACGTCAGCATATATTGGGAGGATCACAGACATGGCTTCCAGCAAGGATTATCTTGAATTCATTCTCGATCAGCTGTCAGGGCTAGCCGGCGTTACATACCGTCCGATGATGAGCGAATACATTATTTATTACAATGAAAAGATCATCGGCGGCATATACGACAACAGATTTCTTGTCAAATGTATGGATTCGGCAAAGAAACTGATGCCGCAGGCATCGCTCACAGCACCTTACCCCGGAGCGAAAGACATGATCCTCGTCGATAATGTTGACGATCGTGAATTCCTGGAAAGCTTGCTGACCGAGATGGGAAAAGAGCTTTCCGCTTCCAAAAGAAAATAGGGTGACCCGCTTACCTTTCATATGTTTTTCCCGGCCCTTTGTTTGATCAAAGGACCGGGAAAAGTTTTTTTCCGTATGCTGCTTTGCGGGCCATGGCAACGTGTTTATTTCAGTTTTGTATTGTTTTGATTGTTGATTAGTGCTAAACGTTCTTGACTCCGTTTTTTTTGCCCAAGGTAGCCGCCCAATACTGCTGAGATTATATATAATAAATCCAATACCAGCATACAAATAATGTATAATCTGCTTGGCACATCAGCATCAGAAAAATGAAGAGTAGTATTATTTCCAGCATACAATATATGCGCAAAATAAAGGGCTGGTCCGCTGGTATAAATTGCAAAAGTAATAATGTTAGCTGCTATCATTTGAAATATACAAGCGGCTATGGAAGAAATAACAGTTTCCAGTGCGAAGTAGTGTTGTCGGATGTATTCTTTGCTAAACGAGACAAAGAACAAAGCAAGAAGCACGATTACAGTATATGGAACAAAAGTGGCCCACCGCATGATTGAAACATTATTATCAGAGACCAATGAACCCACTAAACCAAATACGCCATTACTGAGAAAATACCCCCCGAAACAAGCCACTATCAAACTACCAAAAACCAATAATGCATCAAGAATCACTTTTTTCCAATCAATTTTCTTCATCACAATGGTACCTCCTGCGATAGGATTATTTGAGTTTCTCAGAAAAAAGAAAAAAATTTTTAAATTGAAGATCTTTTCGGAAATCGCACCGGTCATCAAGCCTAAGTTCGTTTCCATTACGAGTCGCTCGCCCTATGCACCCTTGCTGACATTTTTGTAATGCGCTACACCCCCGACATTTGGTATTTCTTAATATCTTCTTTCTTTCAATAATTCTTTTCTAAAGCAGTCAATCCTAGCAGAGTTGATAATGATCATCAAAGAATCTTCGTATTCCGATCTTGCCATATGCTATGCAATGAAAGAAGACATGTTCCGGTTGTTTGATGTTCGTGATCCAGAAGACGCTCGACGAGGTTGGGGAAATTGTTCTATGCGGCAATTCATAGTCCGATTCCGGCATTGGCCAAGTTCGGCCGGTTAAAAGGTCTTGTGGCACATGCTATATTTCCGATCAACACTGGCAAATTGGAAGGCCTTAACAATAAAAAAGGTGTGCTTATGGATACAGGAATCTTTTATATTTCTTTTCCTATATCAAATTCCTCTCCATCCCTAAATCGCCTACTAAAAAATGTGAAGAACCAAAGTATTTTATACGTATGCTGGTCTGCAGTTCTCCGTTCTGCGGCTGTCAGAGCGTTACATGGACAGTTTCTGCTAATAATCGGCGGCGATGTTTTTTTCGACCTCGTCGTCTGTGTTGATCTCCTGCCGACGTCCGACAGACATGGCCAGTGTCTGCAGATCCCTGATCCGCCTGCATACAAGTTCGCCAATCATTTTGATTCTGAAATCATCCATATATGCCTTGGCATTTTCGTCTGAAAGCGTTTCAACAACAATATTCTTTACATCACCCAGCGCATCAAAGTCTATCCAGTCAAACGAATACACGAGTTTCAGCTGCTCTTCGTGATATTTTTTGAAGGGCTTACAGACGGTCTCGTTTCTGTTCAGCATCATGGGGACCGTTTTGTCATAGCCTAGTGAAGAACCGCTGTCATAAATTGGCGCCATGCCAATCCATTCCAGCGTTTCAGCATCCCGGACAGCGCCGAAATTGTTAAGGTGGCGGTCTTCGTTGGCGATGATATAATCAAGCACGATCATCCTGTCAAGGAATTGCCTAACCCCAGGAATGCCAAGCATATCAGCACAGTTTAGAAAATGCTGGTAAAGAGAAATACTATTGCTTTGTTTCTCAACTTTTAAAATGCGCCAGGCCGGAACGAGTTCAGTCTTCTCATCAACTAAATCTTCACAAATACTGTATGGTTCACCCTTGCTCCATAAGACTGAATAAGGGACACAGGGAATACCAAGAAGGTGCATGATCTTTGTGGCAATAACCTCATTGAGCGGTTGCTGCCGATACGGATTAGACCCGCCCTTGATCAAGATGCGCTTCCTCTCCGTTATCTTCCACTTCTTTTTCAGATTCCCGTCACATGTACAGTCCGGGGATAAAAAATCCGGAGGATCATTTGCACATCCTTTGCCGAAAAGAATATCTCCGAATTCGTTTGAAAAAGAATTGCTAAAGAAGTTTATGCTTTCCCACGTAAGACCGGACCCGTCGGGGCAGATCCAGTACTGATCCGAAAGACTCAACCCGCAACACTTTGCAAGAAGCGGCCTGGTGTTAGGAAGATTCAGGACTTCCAGTGCTTCCCGGATCCCCGACCGGCTCGCGGGTATGGAACGATCTGTCCACCACTCGTTAAGAGCTGAACGATCCGTGATACCGTGTCTAATAGATACACCAACAGGGAGATGAAACTCATTAAAAACTGCGCCAGTTCTCTGAATCAGCCCGGAATTGTTATCGATCTCAATTTCGACTACAGGTGTCTTTCTGTGCATAAGAATGCAAAGCATTTGATTCGATCTCCCTTCTTTTTTTCAATTTCATCCGCAAAAACCCAGCCATATTATATCATACTCTTCCAGGCCAGACAATTATACTTCCATCCAATCTTATCTGATGTTTCCGTACTCGCGTACTCGAACATTTGCGAATCCAAACAGGAGAAACCCCCATATCAAAACGGTGCGTGTTGATATGGGGGCTCATTATGAACTCAGGCGACCGAACTTGAAGTCAAGCCGGCTTTCTGAGCGTATACTCTGCGAATTTGAAGGGCATGGGATTATTTTCCACTGTCCTTGATCGCGGCCTGTGCGGCTGCCAGTCTGGCAATCGGCACACGGAACGGGCTGCAGGAAACATATGTCAGGCCGATCTTATGGCAGAACTCGACAGATGTGGAATCTCCACCATGTTCGCCGCAGATACCGCAATGGATATTCGGGCGAACTTCTTTTCCGAGGCGAACTGCCATTTCCATCAGCTTGCCGACGCCGATCTGATCCAGTTTCGCGAACGGATCGCTTTCAAAGATCTTTGCATCGTAGTAAGCCGGAAGGAACTTGCCAGCGTCGTCACGGCTGAATCCGAATGTCATCTGCGTCAGGTCGTTCGTACCGAAGCAGAAGAACTCGGCTTCTTTCGCGATCTCGTCAGCCGTCAAAGCGGCGCGCGGGATTTCGATCATCGTACCGACTTCGTATTTCAGTTCGGCTTTTGCAGATGCGATTTCCTCATCGGCTGTCTTAATGACAACGTCCTTGACGTACTTGAGTTCCTTGACTTCGCCCACCAACGGGATCATGATCTCAGGAACGACTTTCCAGTCGGGATGTTTCTTCTGAACGTTGATAGCAGCACGAATGACTGCTTTTGTCTGCATTTCAGCGATTTCGGGATATGTGACAGTCAGACGGCATCCGCGGTGACCCATCATCGGGTTGGCTTCATGGAGACCCTGAATGATTCCCTTGATCGTCTCAACAGACTTCTTCTGTGCCTTTGCAAGAGCGGCGATCTCAGCCTCTTCGGTCGGAACGAATTCATGAAGCGGAGGATCCAGGAACCTGATGGTTACAGGAGAGCCTTCCAGTGCTTCGTACAGAGCTTCGAAGTCAGCCTGCTGATAAGGCATGATCTTAGCCAGCGCGACCTCTCTCTCTTCCCTTGTGTCGGAGCAGATCATTTCTCTGAACGCGGCAATTCTTTCCGGGTCGAAGAACATATGTTCTGTACGGCACAGACCGATTCCCTCTGCGCCCAGCTCGCGAGCCTTCTTGGCATCACGCGGTGTGTCGGCGTTCGTGCGGACCTGAAGCTTGCGGTATTTGTCAGCCCAGGACATCAGTCTGCCGAAATCTCCGGAGATGCTGGCGTCTTTGGTGGCGATCGCTTCGCCGTAGATGTTACCTGTCGTACCGTCAATGGAGATGACATCGCCTTCCTTGAAGGTCCTGCCGGCGAGTTTGAACTGCTTGTTCGCCTCGTCCATCACGATGTCGCCGCATCCGGAAACGCAGCATGTTCCCATTCCGCGCGCAACAACTGCTGCGTGAGAGGTCATACCGCCGCGAACTGTCAGGATACCCTGAGCGGCTTTCATGCCTGTGATATCCTCGGGAGATGTTTCAAGTCTGACAAGGACCACTTTCTTGCCGGCTGCTTTCCACTTTTCAGCGTCTTCAGCTGTGAAGACGATCTGTCCGCAGGCAGCTCCGGGGGATGCGCCAAGGCCTTTGCCCAGCGGCTTTGCAGCCTTCAGGGCTTTCGGGTCGAACTGCGGGTGAAGCAGTGTGTCAAGGTTACGCGGATCGATCATCAGAACGGCTTTCTTCTCGTCGATCATGCCTTCGTCAACAAGATCACAGGCGATCTTCAGAGCGGCCTGAGCGGTCCTCTTGCCGTTACGGCACTGCAGCATGTACAGTTTGCCGTTCTCGACCGTGAATTCCATATCCTGCATATCGCGGTAATGGTTTTCCAGGATTCCGCAGACCTTGACGAAGTCTTTGTATGCCTGCGGGAATTTTTCAGCCATCTGCTCGATGGGCATCGGCGTACGGACGCCTGCAACGACGTCTTCACCCTGTGCGTTGAACAGGAATTCGCCCATCAGTTTCTTTTCGCCGGTAGCCGGGTCACGTGTGAACGCGACGCCTGTACCGGAATTGTCGTTCAGGTTGCCGAACACCATCGGCATCACGTTGACTGCGGTACCCCAGGAGTACGGGATATCGTTGTCGCGGCGGTATACGTTGGCGCGGGGGTTGTCCCATGAACGGAACACGGCGCGGATCGCTTCGTACAGCTGGACCTTGGGGTCTGCCGGGAAGTCGGTGCCGATCTGTTTCTTGTATTCAGCCTTGAACTGTGTAGCCAGTTCCTTCAGGTCTGCAGCGGTCAGTTCCACGTCGAAGGAAACGCCGCGTTTTGCTTTCATCTGGTCGATGAGCGTCTCGAAATACTTCTTGCCCACTTCCATGACAACGTCGGAGAACATCTGGATGAATCTTCTGTAGGAGTCATAGACGAAGCGTTCGAACTTGGGATCCGGGTTACCAGCGATCATTGCGGCGACAACGTCGTCGTTCAGACCGAGGTTAAGGATCGTGTCCATCATGCCTGGCATGGATGCGCGGGCACCGGAACGGACGGAAACCAGCAGCGGGTTCTTCTTGTCGCCGAACTTTTTGCCGTTGATCTTTTCCATCTGGTCAACGTTCTTCCAGATCTCGGCCATGATCTCATCATTGATCTTTCTGCCGTCCTCATAATACTGGGTGCACGCCTCTGTTGTGATCGTAAAGCCCTGCGGGACAGGCAGACCGATATTGGTCATTTCTGCGAGGTTCGCGCCCTTGCCTCCGAGGAGTTCACGCATGTTTGCATTGCCTTCGGTAAAAAGGTAGCAATACTTTTTTGCCATTGAAAATACCTCCGTATAAGAATAAAAAAATATTAATCAACTTCAAGACGGAATGCCGTCAGCGTAAATTAGATTATAACATATAATAGTAAGGAAATCTACTCATATTCGAAAAATCGGCGGCTCCAAATGTAAAAAATGTGTAAATTATCGCGATTTCGCCTGTTTTTGCCGCGTTCCCGGCCGTTTGCGCGGCCGCGCGGGCGGTTTTTATTGACTTTTTATATTATATCTATTATAATGAACGCAGAAAACCGTGTGCCGTTCGTGGCAGACGGCGTCGTTGCGTTTTCATTTCACGACAAGGGGTAGATATGGCCAATATTTTCGAACTGCTGAAAAGAATAACTGCCAAAGATACGTCTCCCGCCGAACCCGTCAGTTGGCTGATCGTCGGTCTCGGGAATCCCGGGGCGAAGTATCACCTGACACGTCACAACACCGGCTTTTTGACCATGGACTACCTGTCTCAGAAATTCGACTGCAAAATCACGCGCTCAAAATTCCAGGCTCTGTGCGGTGATGCCGTCATCAGCGGGAAACACGTTCTGATGATGAAACCGCAGACGATGATGAACAATTCCGGGAACGCCGTCAGAGAGGCCGCCGCTTTTTACAAGATCCCGGCCGAACATATCCTTGTCATCTTCGACGACATCAGCCTTGATCCCGGACGCATCCGGGTCCGCGGGAAAGGGACCGACGGCGGGCATAACGGGATCAAGAGCATCATCTATCAGCTGCAAGCCGATACCTTCCCCCGCATCAAGGTCGGGATCGGCGGAAAGCCGTCACCGGACTATTCTCTCATAGACTGGGTCCTCTCCCCGTTCACCAAGGACGAACAGCAGATCCTGTTCGATTCCTTCTCCACGATCGCACAGGGCGTCGAACTGATCCTCCAGGATAAGCTGGATGCGGCGCAGCAGCTCTGCAATTCCTACAACGGATCACCCGCAAAGGAGGACCATGGACAATAAGCTTTCTTCCTCGTTCATCCGGGAGGAGGAGGAATACGGGCAGCTGCTCGAAGCCGTCGGCTCCTGTCTGCGGACAAAGCCGATGCCGATCCTGGTCGGCGGGCTGTGCGAAGGTGCGGTCGAATCGTTCCTCGTCTCGCTGCTTGACGATCTGCCGGCAGCTGCCGCAGCGCCCTCCCTTATCCTCTGCCCGAACGGAAAATCCTGCCGGATCATCCGGGACAGACTTTCCGCCTGCGGCATATCCGCAGAGGTGTTTCCTCCGAGAGATCTGAATCTTTATAACATCACGGCCTCCCATGATTTCGAGCATGAGAGGCTGCAAGTGTTGACGGGCATTCTAAAAGGGACGCTTTCCGTTGTCGTCTCCACGCCCGACGCAGCCCTGTCTTATACGATCCCCCCGGCCGTTTTGAAAGACGCGACACTGGTCATCAACAAGTCGGATTCTCTGGATCTGCCTGCCGTTTCCAGGGCGCTGGTGGACGCCGGGTACATCCGCTGCGATCTTGTCGACGGGATCGGTCAGTTCTCCGTGCGAGGCGGCATCATCGACATTTACCCGCCCTATGCCGACGCCGTTACGGAAGCCGGTTCGGCCACAGATTTCAACGCGCCGGTCAGGATCGAGCTGATCGGCGACGAGATCGACCGCATGACCCTGTTCGATACGGCAACGCAGCGCAGCATCGAACAGATCGACAGGATCTCCATTCCGCCGGCGCGGGAGATCCTCCCCGGGAAGCCGGCATACGCCAAGCTGAAAAAAGTCCTTCAGCAGCTTTGCCAGGCGGCGCCCACACAGGAAGCGCGCACGTCTCTCGAGTCCGAGATCCATGCCGTAGAAGCCGGGTCAGAACTGCTGTTCATCGACAAATACATATCTTTGGTATATCCGGAGGCCTTCTGCCTGCTGGATTATCTGCCCGAACGCAACGTCTGTTTCCTGCTCGGGACAAATGCCCTGTCCGAGCAGATCAAAACCGCAGAGAGCGAGCTGTTCTCGGTCGTCAACGGTCTGATCGACGACGGCATGCTGCCGGAAAAATATGCCCGCTATTCCAAATCTGCATCAGATTTTGTCGCCTATCTGGAACGGCGCGCGGCCCTGCATCTCGATTCGTTCACACACAGGATGTCCGGCACGAAAATGGCGGGGCTGTTCAGTTTTCAGACAAGACAGCCCGTCTCATACGCGACATCCTTTGAACTGCTGATTGAAGATCTGGGACACCTGATCGACAACCGGTTCAAGATCCTTTTGGAGGTGGAAAACCAGACAGCGGCGTCCAACGCGTCGGACCTTCTGCGCAGCGCCGGATTCCGTCACGTCGTTCTGCAGCCCGGCACAGAGATCGAAACGACCGATTTCGAACGGGGCACCGTCTATATCACGTCCTCCTGCTCATCGACCGGGTATGAACTGCTGCGCTCCAAAGCGGCAGTCGTCAGCCTGATCCCCGCAGAAGCAGGCCCCATCCTGTATTCGGGGAGGAGCAGGCACCGCAAAACGAAAAGATCGAAAGACACGAAAACGATCCTCTCCTATGCCGAGTTGAACGTAGGCGACTACGTCGTGCACGACGTCCACGGCATCGGTATCTACATGGGCCTTGAAAAGCTGACCGTCGAAGGGATCACGCACGACTATATCAGCATAAAGTACGACGGCTCGGACAAACTGTTCATTCCGGTCGAGAAACTGGACAGGATCGCAAAATACATCGGCGCCAACGCAGACGATAAAACGCTCAAGCTTTCAAAGCTGGGCAGCGACTCCTGGGGAAAAGCGAAAGCGAAGACAAAATCCATCGCCAAGCAGATGGCGAAGGAACTCCTTATGCTGTACGCGGAACGTTCGCGGAAGCCGGGATTCGTTTTCCCGCCGGACGACGCGCTGCAGGAAGAATTCGAATCCTCCTTCCCCTACGAAGAGACAACCAGCCAGCTGAACGCCATAGAGGATATCAAGAAGGACATGGAAAAACCGGTCCCGATGGACCGGCTGCTGTGCGGAGACGTCGGTTACGGAAAGACGGAAGTCGCACTTCGGGCCGCCTTCAAAGCGGTATTGGCCGGCAAGCAGGTGGCCTTCCTCGTGCCGACGACCATCCTCGCGTTTCAGCACTACCAGACCGCGACCAGCAGGATGCGCTCGTTCGCCGTTTCCATCGACATGGTCTCTAGGTTCAAAACGCCAAAGCAGAATCAGATCTCCCTTGACCGTCTCAGACGGGGGGAGACGGATATTCTGATCGGAACGCACCGGCTGCTTTCCGCCGATATCGAATTCAAGAACCTCGGTCTTCTGATCGTGGACGAGGAGCAGCGCTTCGGCGTGGCGCAGAAAGAAAAGATCAAACAGCTGGCGCCCAACGTTGACGTGCTGACTCTGACGGCCACGCCGATCCCGCGGACGATGAATATGGCGATGAACGGGATCCGGGACATTTCCCTGCTCGACGAGGCGCCAGGCGAGCGGCAGCCCGTCCAGACATACGTGCTGGAATATGACGATCTGATTGTCACGGACGCCATCAAACGCGAACTCCACCGCGGCGGGCAGGTGTTCTATCTGCACAATGTGATCGAAGACATTCTGGACGTACGGGCAACCCTTGAGAAAGCCATACCCGGAGCCAGGATCGGCGTGGCGCACGGAAAGATGCCGAAGGAAGAGCTGGAAGACACCTGGAACGATATGCTGTCCGGCCAGCTGGATATCCTGGTTGCCACATCCATCATCGAGAACGGCATCGACATCCCGAACGCCAATACGCTGATCGTCACAAATGCGCACCGGCTGGGTCTGGCGCAGCTTCACCAGATCCGCGGACGCATCGGACGATCCTCCAGGAAAGCCTACGCCTACCTGACCTACCCGCGCGGGATGGCCCTGTCCGAACTGTCCGAGAAACGCCTGGACGCCATTCGGGAATACACGGAATTCGGCGCGGGATTCAACATTGCCATCAGGGACATGGAGATCCGCGGGATCGGCAACCTGCTCGGCACCGAGCAACACGGGAACATGGACAGCGTCGGATACGACATGTATATCAAGCTTGTCAACGAAGCCATCCTCGAGGAGCGCGGTCAAACGCCGCCGGAACCCGACCCCGAATGCGTCGTTTCCCTGAATTTCGACGCATACCTGCCCGAATCGTACGTCCCCGCCTCGACGCAGCGGATCGCGCTGTACAAGAAGATCGCCATGATCCATTCGCAGGATGACCAGGATGATATCGCAGACGAACTGCTGGACCGTTTCGGCGACATGCCGCCGGCCGCGGACAACCTGATCCGTATCGCCCTGATCAAATCTTTTGCTTCCCGGTGCGGGATGAAATCAGTCAAGCAGGAAGGCAGGAACGTCATCATCGTGCCCTACAAGTTCGACCGGGAAATGTGGGTGGATATGAAACTTCTATTCGGTAAAAAACTTCAGATCACCACCGATCCGATTCTGTCTATCCAGATGAGATTCGGCGCAAACGAAGATATCCTTCGCGATCTGCATAAACTCTTTGAAAAATACCTTGAACTGGCAAATCAGCAGTAAACACTACTATTACGGAGGCATGGCCCGCCTTTCCGGACAGCCGTCACGGGATCCGGGCTTGAGGAAAACATGAAAAAACGAATCGCCCTGTTAACCGCTTTTGCGCTGGCCGTACTGTTGCTTTTGTGCAGCCTGTCCGGCTGTGTTTCGAGTACCAGTACGCTCATGTCCCTTGGGAAGAGCACTATCTCCGTCAACACATACGAGCTGCTGCTGTCGCGGCTGAAGGGCAATCTCGCCTATTCGGTCCGTACACAGACAGGCTACTCCGTCACCGACGAGAGTTTCTGGAACATGACGATCTCCATGGACGGGACCACATACAATCAGTATTTCAGCCAGGCGGTCCTGAACAATCTGAAACAGTATCTCGTCACGCTCTACCTGTTTGACGAGGAATACGGCCTGACGCTTCCCGATTCTTACTACAAATCCATAGACGAGGATATGCAGGAGCGCATCGATTATGACGCCAACGGCTCAAAGAGCACTTTCAACCGCATCCTGGCCGACTACGGGGTCAACTACGACATGCTCCGGGACATATACATAATGGAAGCGAAACTGGAATATCTCAAGCAGCATCTGTACGGTGCCCGGGCGTCTTTGGTCGCTACCAGCGCAAAGGATGAGTTTTACCAGTCCAATTTCGTCTGCTTCAAGCAGATTTTCCTGGCGAATTACAAGTACATTCCCGAACGGGACGGCGACGGCAACGTCATCTACTACAACCAGGACGGGACCATCGCATACGATACCGTCAACGGCGTCCCTGACAGCGAGGGCGTTTACAGGAACCCGGACGGTACCGTTGCCTATGACGAGGAGAACGGGCTGATCAACTATCTGGACCGTGACAATGACGGCGAAAGCGATACGGAATCCCTTTCAGCCGAAGAACTGCGGGCGGTCGAAAGCAGAGTGTCGGAACTGATGGCCGCTCTCGATGAGCACCCGGGCGACCCCATCACGTTCGAGCACTACATTTACACGGACAGCGACGACGCAGGCACGGACAGCGGGTATGAGGACGGTTATTTTTTGTGCAAAGACATTTCCTATTCGAGTCTGGGGCAGGACATGGATTACCTCAACACGGCGCGTGATTCGCTCTTGACAATGGAGGTCGGAGATGTTATACTATTGACGTCCGATTACGGCTATCATATCATCCGGAAATACGAGCTTCCGGACGGCGCGTATTCGAAAGAAAACAACCAGATCTGGTTTGAAAACGATCTGTTCAGTTTTTCGGATCTGATCTGCGATGAGCTGTTCTATGACAAATGCCAGCCGTATATGGACAGGATCGTCATTTACGACAATGTCATGGCGGTCGCGCCGGATATGAAATCCGTCGGCGTGAATTTCTATTATTAAACAGCATAAACGGCAGGGGTGCTGACCGCATGAGTCGGCTGAGATGGTGACACCGAACCCTTTACCTGATTCGGACAATACCGACGTAGGGAGCTTTACAACGAAAAGGCCGCGCTATACGTGCGGCCTTTTTCCATTCGCATTTTTCTCCAAAGGAGTTATATTATGAAAAACACAGCAAAGAAACTCACGACCAGCGCCGTCCTGATCGCTCTGTCGACGGTCCTGGCGATTGTATGCGGCTATATCCCGTTTCTGAATCTTCCGTTCGGCGGCGGATTCACGATCGCCAGCATGCTTCCCATCATCGTCATCGCCTATATGTTCGGGATCCGATGGGGGTTCTTCTGCTCTTTCCTCTACTCTGTCATCCAGCTGGCCCTCGGGGCTTTCGTAGGCTCGGGATATGTGCTGGCGCTGTTTTCCGTCAATTCAGACGATTTTATGGGATACCGCGCGGCCGTTTTCATCGTCCTTCTGGATTACCTGCTGGCCTACACCGTGCTCGGCATCGGCGGGATCTTCCGCAATTCCTTGTCGAAGACGCCCGCCCTCATTCTTGGCTCTGTCGTGGCGCTTTCTGCAAGATATCTCGTGCACATCGTTTCCGGCTACATCTTCTTCGGCACATATGCCGAATGGTTTTTCAGCCAGGAAGGCTTCTATGCGATAGGCAATGTCATCCTGTCGAATTTCAGCGGTGCGGCGCTGGGCATCATCTACTCTGTTTTCTATAACGGGCTTTATATGATCCCGGAGATCGTCATCACGGCTGTGGCTGCGCTGGCAGTCTCCAGGATCCCGGCGATCACAAAAGCAAACTGATTCCTGTTGCGCACTTCATACAAAAGGCCGTCCCGGGTCAAATCCCTGAACGGTCTTTTCTGTTCTGCGCGTTCGACCCGTCTGTTACGGGCGGAACATATAGTATTTTTTCAGTGCCCCCGGCTGCAGTGCGCCGTCGTAAAGGAGGATGTCGTCCACCATTTTATAGGCGCCTTCCGAGTGATCCACCCCGCACCTGACCGAATCGAACCGGATGAAATCCTTCAGATCGTAATTGGGGCAGCCGTCTATCCGTTTTGCGAAATTCATGTAGGAGGTGATCCTGTTCTTTACCAGATCGACAGTGAAAATGAAATGCGTCCACGCGGATCTGGACAGGCCTTCGTCCCCCGTACGCTGCAGTTTCCAGCAGTCATCGTACTTGCCTCTGCTGTTGATCTCTTTCAGGTAGATGCCCATGCCGGAGTCGGCCGCGGAAATGGAAAAGCCCCTGTGCACGCCGTCTTTGGTCGTGAGAACATCCGACCAGGAGTCGTTGCTGACGTCACACATCAGCCAGAACGCAAGGGAGAACACCGGTCCGTGCTGGATGTTGTCAATTCTGAATATGCCGTTTCCGAGTTCCCCGCACTGTCCGCGTATCCCCTCCGAATAATGCTTGATGAGTCCGCTCTCCACGGTCGTCTTGCAATGGCCCGACACATCCTTCACGCCGTCTTCGAAGTTGATGAAGATCTTTATCTTTTCCTCGGGCAAAAAATTCCCGATCCATCCTTCGCTGCCGACCGCAGGCTCGGCGGACGGTTTGAAGAACTTCTGCTTCGTTGAAACGTCTATCCTTTCCGCAACACCTGCGTCCGGGAACACGCCGACCGGAAGCTGCCCGACATAGCCTTTCTTGTTGAATGCCGGCTCTTTGATCCCGAGCGCCCACAGCACGATGGCCGGATAGTCGCGAAGATGCACTTCCCCGATCTGCCCGTGCAAAACGCCGTCGCCTGCCACGCCGAGGAAGACGAAGTGCTCTTCAGGCGTCCATGCCCCGTGGGATCCTCTGAGCGTCCCGCCGTGATCCGCCGACAGCAGGATCAGGGTGTCTTTCATCCTTTCGTGCTTCTGATACTGATGCACGACGCGTCCGAACTGTTCGTCGGCTTTGGTGATGGCGTCCAGATGGCCCGGCGTTCCGTATCCGTTTCCGTGTCCCGCACCGTCTACGCAGTCAAGCTGGACGAACAAGAACTCCGGATCGTGATCCTCTAGATACGCTTCCAGTCTCTGGATCAAAGGCTCGTCCTCGCCTCCGTCGATCACATCCGCACCCATTCCTTCCCCGATGATCTGCCAGCCTATCGATTTCCAGGCGGAAAAGACAGCCAGGGTCGCATTCGGATGCGCTTTACGTATCATCGTGACAAGCGTCGGGATCTCCGGGTTCGGGTGCATGTTGCAGTTGGACAGGCCGTGCACTTCCGGCATAGCGCCCGTCAGCATGCTCGTCCAGCACTGACCGCTTATCGTCGGGCGTTCGGAGTACGCCTCATACGTTGTGGCGCCATTGGCGAACACGGCATCCATATTCGGCGTCTTTGCGATTTTGTTGTAGGCGCCCATGCCGTCGATTCCGAACATCAGAACACGTTTATACCGTCCAAAAGACTGACTCATAATTTCCATCCCTCGCTATCTTGAAAGTGAAATAATTATATCGCTTTTCCTTTTCTAAGTCAAATGGAATTGCTTGACAAACATCATTCAAATCCATATAATAGAAATGCTCCGGCAGGAGCTGTTTTCAGCACCCGGAGCACAAGCAGGTCTGCCAGACGGTCGCGCGGTATGGTGCCGAAAGGTATTACCGTGAGGAAAGTCCGGGCTTCACAGGGCAGGATAACGGATAACATCCGCCGCGGGTAACCGCCGGGAAAGTGCAACAGAAACAAACCGCCTGCGACT
Organism: Clostridia bacterium; assembly: GCA_017451045.1. Taxonomy (GTDB): domain Bacteria; phylum Bacillota; class Clostridia; order Oscillospirales; family CAG-272; genus UBA1770. Next base: position 22,598 of record JAFSSK010000128.1, on the reverse strand, counting down.
CGCAGGTAAGGGTGGAAAAGCGGGGTAAGAGCCCACTCGTTCACATGGCAACATGTGTCCGCTGTAAACCCTATCCGAAGCAACACCGTAAAGGATGTCGGCCCGACATATATCCTTAGGTGGCACGGGATCGCTCCCGAAGCTGTTTAGCAATAACCAGCGAAGATAGATGACCGTTCAACGACAGAACCCGGCTTATCGACAGATCTGCTCCTTAAAAGGCGCCGCCTTCAATTAGAAAGCGGCGCCTTTGTGTGCAATAAAAAGGCTCTTCACATTTTTGTGTGTTTGAGTTGGACAAATTGAAAAAATAAATAAGCCATGGAGCTTCCATATGGTATACTTTAAGTACCACCAAAAACCATACCGGAGGAAGCATCCATGACTTTACTTAACGATACAACTTTTGGCGTAAAATGTCAATATTATGTAAGCGAAGAATTAGCCTTTTCAGACAACGATGAACAACAGACCATAAAGCTTTTCAGCACGAGAACAACGGCAGACACCTGTTGCCCGCATTGTTGCGGAAATGTAATAGGACACGGGCAAAAAGTGGTTAAACTCAAAGATGTTCCATTGGAGCCAGGGCATCCAATTACTTATGAAATTCATCAACACAGATACATATGCAAGGCATGCAGAGCAACATTTACAGAGAATAACCCATTTCGTGTCCCTGGCTTTAATAATACAAAGCGGTGCATACTATGGATTTTTGATGGGTTGATTTCTTCAAGGAGTTGTGCTATACTTATTACATGGGCAGAGGAATGACTGCTTTTGCGGACACCCTCCACGACCCCGTTAGATGAAATTGATTTTTTGTCAATTTCATCTTTTTCTATTGCCTCAGTTGCTGCAAGAATATATAGTGAGTTATCTACATCACTTCGCTCTTTTATCTCAAGTTTAACTGGGACAACACTATTGTTGTATACAAAAGCACTTGCAAGTACATATCAGAGTTCACGATCTGCGCCACAGTCACGCATCTTTTCTGCTGTCTTCCGGAGTCCCGGTTACCGCCGTAAGCAAGCGACTCGGTCACTCCTCTGTAACCCAAACCTACAACACTTACTCTCACATTATGCCACAAGACCATGCGTTGATAGGATCATTGTTGGATGGAATATGATGGCGCAAAAAGTGGGTTCAAAAGTGGGTTCAAAGTGGGTTCAATTTGGTAACACGAATTGATTATTTTTAATAGTTGATTTGCACATAATTGGCAAAGAAAAACGGCTATCTTTGCACTAATTCGTACAAAAATAGCCATATGGGGTGAGATATGGGGCTCGAACCCACGACCTTCAGGGCCACAACCTGACGCGCTAGCCAACTGCGCCAATCCCACCATATGTTGTTCCGCTGGCGTGCCTTGGGGGATTCGAACCCTCGACCTACTGCTTAGAAGGCAGTTGCTCTATCCGGCTGAGCTAAAGGCACATATGGAGCGAGTGATGGGAATCGAACCCACGCAACCAGCTTGGAAGGCTGGAATTCTACCATTGAACTACACTCGCATTCGGAACGTTGATTATGATACCATATCCCTATTGTTTTGTCAAGAACTTTTTTAGGCAGTGACCGGCACCCGGCAGGACTCATCGAAGCCCTGCCGGGTGTACTTATCACCACTGACTTGTGCCTGCAACATCCTTAAGGAATGCCTCCACAAGCGCCCTGTATCTTTCGGTGTCCGTCAAAGCGCAGAGCGCGTGCCCGGCACCCGGGAACAGTTCCAGCCTGATGGCCGGATTGGCTTCCGCGATCTCTATCCCCATGCGGCACGGGACGAATCTGTCATCGTCGCCGTGGATGAGCAGGATCGGCACTTTCGCCTGTTTGACCGCCTCGACGGCGGAAGTCTTTCTCAGGTTGAAATGTCCGAACACGGCCGCTGTCAGGACCGCGAACGGGTAAAGAAGCTTTACCGGGAATCCGCCTGCCCTTCCGACTTCGCATATGATCTCGGAGGGGGACGAGTACGGCGCGTCCGCGATGATCCCCTTCAGGCACTGCGGCGTATCCAGTCCGGACGCCATGAGCACCGTTGCGGCGCCCAGCGAAATCCCGAACCAGCAGACGCTGATCTCCTTACCGAACCTGTCCTCCAGATAGTCCGTCCAGCTAAGGCAGTCCATCCGTTCCTTGATCCCGTATGTGATCGAATGGCTGCCGCTTTTCCCCGTAGCCCGTTCGTCTATCATCAGAACGTTGAGGCCTTTTCCGATCAGCCATCTGGCCGTGCTGCCGAAATCTCTTATGGACGTTCCGCGGAAACCGTGGAAAAGGATCATGAAGGGAGCATCTTCCCGCCCTTTGTAGAACCGGCCGAACAGCCGTATCTTATCATACGCCCGGATCTCCACCGGCTCGAACGGCACTTTTTCCAGTTCGGCGATCTCCTTGAGGACCCCTTCCCTGTACGGGTCGAGCTGCTCCCCTTTCGGAAGATTGAAATGGTCGCTCTGGCCGGGTAGCGGCGAGTAAAAAATGATCCTGTTCAGGAAAAGGCAAACAACCGCCACCACTACAAGCAGTACGCCGCCGACAATCGCAAACACCATATCAGAAACCCATCTGCGTCCGCTTGATGATGTTTTCCTGAAGGCCGCTGTCCAGCCGCACAAAGTAGGCGCTGAATCCGCCGACCCGGACGATCAGGTTCTGGTGCTTGTCGGGGTGGGCGACTGCGTCAAGAAGCTCTTCCTGCGAGACAACGTTGATCTGCAGCGTCTGTCCGCCGAGTCTGAAATAGGTCTTCGCAAGCGCCACGTACGCGTTCATGCCTTCCTCGGTCTCGAACTGCCTCTTGATGAATTTCATCTGCAGCACATTGCCGCTCGTCGCCAGGTACTGGTTGCATTTCAGGACGGAGTTGAGCATGGCCGTGGGACCGTTCGTGTCGCATCCCGGGACAGGGCCGATGCTCTCCCCGAGGGTGGACTCGCCCCGCCTCTTCCCGTTCGGCAGCGCGCCCAGATGAATTCCGTAGTCCGCAGAACGGTTGAAAGTCGAGCACCCCATCCCGAAGTAGCCTCCCCGGAACGTCTTTTTGGTGCGCGCATATTCGTAAATGTGATCGGAGACCTCGGCGTAAATTGCGTCTACGTCCTCGATGTTGTTTCCGAATTTATGGTACGTTGAGAAATCCCTGTAAAGATCCTCATAGCCTTCGAAGTTGGCTTTGAGCGCCTTCACAAGATCGCTCATGGCGTACTTTCCCGTATCATACACGTAATGCTTGATGGCGGCGAGCGAATCTACCGCATCAGGCAGTCCCTCGGTCAGGATCTGACCGTGTCCGTAGAAAGGCCCGTGATTCTTGTAGTCCTGCCCCTTCTCGATGCATCCCTGGATCACGCAGGACATCCAGGGGTTAGGCGCCTCTTTGGCGAATATCTGCTGGATATGATTGGAGATCTCCACCACCTGGTCGACCAGAAAGTCGCACTGCTGAAGGAATGCCCGCTTGAAGCTCTCATAATCCGGAAAGTCCTTTGCCTCTCCGGTCTCCAGCCCCAGCACATGGAAATTATACTGGTCCTCGCCGTTGAACAGCGCGTACTCCAGCGCCTTAGCCACGCAGAATTCACCGTCTTCCAGCCCCATGTGGGATTTCCCGAAGATATCGATCTGGTTGCAGCCGTTCATGCAGTACTTGTGAGAGTCCGACGCGGGGATGCCGAGCGATTCGAGCGCCGGGCAGACGACGTCGTCGTTGTAGATGGCAGGCATCCCGATGCCGGTCGCCAGCGTTTCCGCTGCGGCCCGCCATGCCCTGTCCGGGCTGTTCTTGTGGAACCGCATCGTGAGGTTCGGCGTCTCATATTTGAATTCTCTGGCGACGCGAAGCACGTCGTAGGTCAGATCGTTGCAAAGGTCGTTCCCGAATTCGTCGCTGCCGCCGATGCACAGGTTCCAGGTCCTCGTCCTGTGGAACAGTTCCCACAGATGACGCAGGCACTCATACCGGTCCGCCTTGTCGTCAGGCAGATAGTAATCCTTCATGAACTGGTCGAAGTTGCCCGGCGAGTCGGTGTCGATGAAACTGAACGCGAGCCAGAAGAACTGGCAGGCTTCGAAGAAGTTCCTGGGCGTTTTCTGCGGGACGACCGACAAGGCGTCGGCGATCCTTTTCAGGATGACCGCATCCTCTGCGGATGCATCCGGAAGCATTGCAAGGGCCAGTTCCCGGTATCTCTTTCCCACCACGTCCAAAGCGCTCAAAGCCAGTTCGAGCGCATCATAAAAGCCGTCTTTCCCGACGTTTATCTTTCTGAACCTTTTGATCTTTTCGCGGATCCCGTCGGTCCCCAGGCGGAGCAGCATCTCATAATCGGGGTTCGCATGTCCGGCGCCCGCGCCCCAGCAGGCTTTGGTGCTCCATCTTTCGTGCTGATCGGGTCTGAGCGTCCCGCCTGCGATCTTGTCGGTACGAATATGATCGAATTCACCGTAAAGCTTTTTGAATTCTTCCGCAAGCTCAGGATAATCTCTGCAGCGTCGCTCCAGATCATCCGGTGCGAAATGGAAGATGCCGTTCCCGCGGTTGTACCTGATTCCCTGGTCCGGGAAACGGCCGCACGGGCCGGCGAACCAGTCTTTCGGATCGATATGCAGCCGGATATGTTCCATCTGCTTCCTGTTGCCAGCCGCGATCCTGTATTCGCGTCTGTACTCTGGCGCGATGTTTGTCGTGTCGGCCTCTTTGAACCCCATAGCGAACGGTTCAAGCAGCAGCCATGTCTCTCTTGTGTTTTCCATATGAGCACCTCCGAGCGATGCGTTTTTTTCTACTTGCAATTATACTTTATTATTTGGAAAAGTCAAGGAAAACACACGAGTAAGCCGCCAATCCCGTACGCGGATCATCTTTTTCAAAAAACAGCCCCGCTGAAATAAAAAATATGTTATAATAACTTTGATTATAGTTTGGAGCGGAGCAGGCATCCGTCCCCTGCGAGCCGTGCAGGGTCAATATCGCGCACTGGTTCCCGGACATTCTTTGATCACACCTTTCTGATGTACGGAGGTTGCTATGGGTTGGCTGATGCCCGACTATATGTTCGACCATTACTATGATATAACGCCGGCGTTCCTTGCGGACGCCGGGATCAGGGCTTTGCTGATCGACATCGACAACACGCTTGCCCCTTACGAGATGCCGGAGCCGGACGAACAGATCATCCGGTGGTTGGGTCAGCTGGCGGACGCAGGCGTCAAGGCGGCGCTCGTGTCCAACAACCACGCCGACCGTATCACGTTGTTCAACCAAAAACTCGGTCTGCCTGTCTTCCCGGACAGTCACAAACCGTTTGCAAAGCACCTGAAGATCGCCATGCGCCAGCTCGGCGTCACGAAAGAAGAAACGGCTGTTCTGGGCGATCAGCTGCTCACCGACGCCCTGGCAGGCAAGCACATCGGGCTCAAAGCTATCATCGTTCCGCCGATCAAAGACAAAACCACTCTTTTCTTCCGTTTCAAGCGGTGGCTGGAAAAGCCAGTCATCCGCCGCTACAAACGCAAGCACCAAAAAGGAGACTGACTATGGACGGCACCAATAAAGCCCTGTTCGGGCCCGGCGGGAACTGCGACAGGTTCGCTCTCGAAGGGAACAAAAACTCACAGCAGGCGCCGGCATGGGTCCGTTCGAACGGTCTCGACGCTTACGAATATGAGGCGGGCAGAGGGGTCCCGCGCAATCTTTCCATACTCCAGGCCGTCGGAGACGAAGCCCGTAAGAACGGCATACACATGTCTTTACACGCGCCTTATTTCATTTCCCTGTCCTCGGAAAGTCCGGAAACGCAGGAGCAGAATCTGCGGATCATCACGGAGTCCCTTCAGGCCGCGGAGGCGGTCGGGGCCAGAACGATCGTCGTGCACAGCGGCGGGGCGGGAAAAGCGGACCGCCGGGACGCCATGAAACGTTCGCTGGACATGCTCGTCCGCATAGCGTCGCTGTCCGTCCCCAACGGGTTAAAGATCGGCATCGAAACGATGGGAAAGATCAATCAGCTCGGGACGGTGGACGAGGTCATCGAACAGTGCCTCGTCTGCCCGGATCTGTTCGTTCCAGTCGTCGATTTCGGGCACCTGAACGCCAGAGAAAACGGTTGTTTCGCCGTGCCGGACGACTACACTCGCGTCTTTGAGCGGATCGCCCTTGCACTGGGAGACGAAACGGCCAGATATATGCACTGCCATTTTTCCAAGATAGAATACACCGAAGCCGGAGAGAAACGGCACCTGACGTTCGCAGACAATCAGTACGGACCGCCTTACGAGCCTTTCGCCTGCGCCATCGCACAGAACGGACTCTGCCCGACGGTCATATGCGAATCCGCCGGCACGCAGACAGACGACGCGCTGCTCCTCAAGCAGTGCTACCTTGATCAGTCCGGCAAAAAAACCAATCAGCAAGGAGGATAACCATGGGAGAAGTATACAGACAGTTCCCCGCTCTGTTCCCATATCTGAGAGACACTTTCTTCGCGGACAACTCCGCCGGAAGGACAGCCATGATCTTTCTGGGGATCATTACCAGTATCGCCGTGGCCTATCTCCTTGGAAGCGTCAACTTCGGCATCCTGCTGTCCAGACGCATCTATCACGACGACATCCGGAACCACGGCAGCGGGAACGCCGGGACCACCAACATGCTCCGCGTATACGGCAAGAAGACCGCGGCCCTCACGCTGGCGCTTGATATCCTGAAAGGCATGGCGGCCGTCATCCTGGGCGCCCTGCTCGCGAGCGTCAACGGCGCTTACATCGCAGGTTTCTTCGTGGTGCTGGGGCATATGTTCCCTCTGTTTTTCAAATTCAAGGGTGGCAAGGGCGTCGCGACAACGCTCGGCGCCATTATCGTCATCTCGCCGATCGTGGCGGCCATCCTTCTTGCCGTCTTTATCATCATTTTCCTCGGCTCGCATTACGTTTCCCTGGCTTCCGTCATGACCGCCCTGCTCTATCCGCTGATCCTCAACGCGATGAACGGACCGGGAGTCAACGTGATCATGGCCGTGTTGACGGCAGGATTCATCGTCTTCATGCACCGGGCCAACATCAAGCGGCTGTATCACGGGCAGGAGACAAAGACATACCTGCGCAAGCGTGAGGAGGCCGGGACCGTTTCGGCAGACGAGAAGAAGGAACCGAAGAACGGTCCGGAAAGCGACGGTACTGACGATGACAAAAAGTGAATCGTTCGTTTCCCTGCTCCTGCTTGCCGCAAGGAAGAATATGCTGAAGAAGGCGGTCTTCTCAAAACCCGTGGAAGCCGCGCACGTCCGGATGGTCCTGACGCCATGCGCGATCCGCGGCCGGCAGGCGGTCCAGGCATCGCTTTATCAGACAGACAATAAAGTCCTCCATAAAAACTACGACCTGGCAGACGAGAATACGGCCGGCGAACTGCTCGCCCGCATGGACGGCTGGCTCCAGGCAGATCTGTTCACCGACGCAGGCCAGTGCGAGTTCAAACGTTCCCGCTCCGGCAACACCATGCTGTCCGGCGCGCAGCAGCTTGATAAGGCGCTGAATGCGCAGGAAGGCTCTCCGGAGCAGCCGGCCCACAACCGCGTCAAGGACTATCTGCTCACGGGAGAGGAGCCGTTTTTACAGGCGCTCGGGATATCGGACAGCTCCGGCCGCGTCCATGACAAGAAGCAGGCCAAATTCCGCCAGATCAACCGGTTTCTGGAATACGTCCGGGACGCATCGAAAGAACTGCCCGCAGAGGGGCCTCTGCAGATCTGCGATCTCTGCTGCGGGAAAAGCTATCTGTCGTTTGCCGTCTACCATTATTTTGCGAACATCCTGCACCGGGACGTCACCATGACGGGCGTTGACCTGAAAAAGGACGTCATCGCCTACTGTAACGAGGTCGCGGCAAAGGCGGGCTTTGCCGGTCTGCGCTTTATCGCGGCCGACGTTTCCGCATATGAACCGGACGGTCACGTCCACATGGTCGTCTCGCTGCATGCCTGCGACACGGCAACGGACCTGGTGCTGCATAAAGGCGTTTTTTGGTCTGCGGACGTCATCCTGTCCACCCCGTGCTGTCACCATGAGCTCAACCGGACGCTGAACTGCCGCGAACTGGAATTCCTTTCCGGCTATTCCATGCTCCGCCAGAAATTCTGCGAGGCTGCCACGGACGCCCTCCGTCTCAAGTATCTCGAATCCAACGGCTACTCCGTTGAAGCGCTTGAACTTGTCGATCCGGAAGAAACGCCGAAGAACATCCTTCTCCGCGCCGTGCGCAGCCGCAAGTTCGACCCAGCCTCGCTCAAGCGCAGGCGCGCGCAGGAACAGTATGAGGCGGCACGGGCCTTCCTGCTGGGGCAGCGGGAGGACCGGTCATGAGCATTTTCTCGAAACTGTTCAAAAGCAAGAACCCCTCCAGTCCGAGGTACAGGCTGGATATGGCGCAAAGGATCTGCAAGCATCATATCCGGTACGTCACCGAAAACCGCAACGGCAACGACGACGTCATCGGCAAGGACGGAGGTCTCAACATCAAGGACGACTGCCTGCTCGTGTTCGCGTCCGGGACTGTCCTTTTCCGGTGCCGCATCACGGAACTTGAGGCCTGGGACCTTTTGTCCGGGGACGGCGTCGTGCTCACAGGACCCGATCTGGAAAACGGCGGCGCCGTCAGGACGCTCGTCGTCTATTACGTATATTACCGCTGACCGAACGGCGGAATATTTCTCCCCTTCGCACTGTTTGGAATTCAATTTTGACTCCGGGGTAATTTATGAGATTCCTAGCACATTATCTCAAACCGTTTTACGGCTGGATGGCACTCGGCCTTTTCATCAAAGCCACAGGTTCGCTGATCGAGCTGACCCTTCCCTACATCCTGAGCCACATCCTGGACAACGTGGTCCCGGGAGGCCAGATCAGTCAGGTCCTCGTCTGGGGCGGGATCATGCTGGCCTGCGCCCTGTTCGCGCTGATCTTCAATGTCATCGCGAACAGAATGGCCGCGCGGGTCGCGAAAGAATCCTCCCGCGTGATCAGGCACGACCTTTTCAAGAAAACGCTCAGCCTGTCCTCCTCGCAGATCGACAGGATCACCGTTCCTTCTCTTGAATCCAGACTGACGACGGACACCTATAACGTCCACCACTTCGTCGGTATGATGCAGCGCCTCGGCGTCCGCGCGCCGCTTCTCATGATAGGCGGCCTGATCGTGACCTGGATGCTGGACCGCACGCTGACGCTCGTCATGATGGCGACGCTGCCGCTCATCTGTCTCGTCATCGGCGTCATCTCGGCAAAAGGCATCCCGCTGTATACGCGTGTCCAGAGATCCAACGACAATATGATCCGGATCGTCCGGGAAGACGCCCAGGGCATACGCGTCATCAATGCGCTGTCTCGGACAGATGACGAGAGGGCCCGTTTCGAGACCGCCAACAAAGCGCTCGTCGCGTCCGAAAAAAAAGCCGGATACACCATGGCGCTTAGCAATCCGCTGATCACCCTTCTTCTAAACATCGGTCTTGTCGGCGTTATTGTCATAGGCGCGGTGCTCGTCAACAGATCCGCTTCCCAGCCCGGCAGGATCGTCGCGTTCATCCAGTATTTCACGCTGATCACCAACGCCATGCTGGCCGTTACGCGGCTGTTCGTGCAGTATTCCAAAGGCGTCGCTTCCGCCAGAAGGATCGAGGAGATCATCAACCTGGAACCGGACGTTTCCGTTCTGCCGCAGGACGAAGTCCCCGCATCGGAAGGCATTCCCGCGGACGGCATCTATTTCGACGATGTTTCCTTTTCCTATAACGGCGTCCGCGACAACATAAGCCATCTGACCTTTCATATCCCTTCCGGCAAGTCCCTGGGCATCATCGGGCCGACCGGGAGCGGCAAAAGCACCGTTGCTCTTTTGCTCATGCGTTTCTATGACCCGACGCAGGGCCGGATCTTCATAAACGGCCGGGACATCCGGACGATCCCGCTCGACGAACTGTCCGCGACATTCGGAGCGGTCATGCAGAACGGCTTCATTTTCAACGATACCATCGAGGAGAACATCTCGTTCGGCCGGGACATCCCCCACGAGCGGATCACTGCATGCTGCCGCACCGCCCAGGCCGACGAGTTCATCGAATCGTTTCCCGAATCCTATGCCCGCGAGCTGACCTTCAAGGGGACGAACGTCAGCGGCGGCCAGCGTCAAAGGATCCTGATCGCCAGGGCACTGGCCGGGGATCCGTCGATCCTCATCCTGGACGATGCGTCCAGCGCTCTGGACTACCAGACGGACGCAAGGCTCCGCCAGGCGCTTGCGCAGGACTATCCGGGTACCACTTCCGTGATCATCGCCCAGCGCGTCAGCTCCGTGAAGAGTTGCGCGACGATACTGGTTCTTGAATCCGGGAAAGTCATCGGCCAGGGAGACCACGAGACGCTGATGCGGACATGTCCCGAATACGCGGAGATCAGCCACTCCCAGATGGGAGGTGATCTGCTTGACTGACCAGAAATCTTTTGAAAGCAAGCAGAAGTCAGGCCGTTCCCGCATCTTCCTGCGCATCTGCAGATATCTTTTCAGGCATAAAGGCCTCTGTATCGCAGCGCTTCTGCTGATGCTTTCCGCCAACGGCCTTGCGCTCGTCGGCCCGAAACTGTCCGGCAAAGCCATCGACGCCATCAATCTAGGCACGGGAGCCGTGGACTTCGATTCAGTCACGTTCTTCTGCATCCTGCTCGGAGCGGTCTACCTGCTCTCAGCCCTTCTTTCCTACCTGCTTCATATCCTGATGGTGCATCTTTCCCAGAAGATCATCTTCTCCATGCGCCACGAGATATTCGAGCATCTCATGAAACTGCCGGTAGGCTATTTCGACAAGCACGCGACGGGCGACATCATCAGCCGCATCTCCTATGACGTGGATACCATAAACGCGTCGCTGACGAACGACCTTCTGCAGATATGCGCGAGCCTTGTCACCATCATCGGCTCGCTGGTCGTCATGCTGACGATCTCTCCGGTCCTCGTATCCGTGTTCCTCGTCACGGTGCCCATATCCATTCTCTTCACCCGCTACAAGGTCAAAAAGATCCAGCCGTTTTTCCGCAAGCGTTCCGGCAAGCTGGGCGCGCTGAACGGCTATGCGGAAGAAATGCTGTCCGGACAGAAGACCATCCGCGCATACGGACAGGAGAACACGATCGTTGGCCGGTTTGACGAGCGCAACGAAACGGCGACGAACGCCTACTACGACGCAGACTATCACGGCGCCGTCATCGGCCCAGCCGTCAACTTCATCACGAACCTTTCCATCTGTCTGATCGCCACGCTGGGCGGCATCTTCTACATGCTCACCCTGACGCGTCCGGAGACCTGGCCGCTTCTGCTTTGCATCGGACTGGGAGACGTGGCTGCCTTCGTCCAGTACGCAAGGAAGTTCTCCGGCCCAATCAATGAGTTTGCCAACATCATGAACGAGGTGCAGTCCGCGACGGCTGCCGCGGAACGCGTTTTCCGTCTGCTTGACGAAGGACCCGAACCGCAGGACTGCCCGGACGCACAAGTCCTTGCGGAATGCAGCGGCGACGTTTCCGTCGATCATGTGAATTTCGGATACACAGAGGAGAAGATCGTACTGAAAGATCTTTCCCTCCACGCAGATCCCGGCCAGACGATCGCCATCGTAGGCCCGACGGGCGCAGGGAAAAGCACCATCATCAACCTGCTGATGCGGTTTTACGATCCGCAGACCGGCAAGATCTGCATAGACGGGAAAAACATCCGCAGGCTGACAAGGGACAGCATGCGGGCGGCCTATACCATGGTCCTTCAGGACACATGGCTGTTCTGCGGGACCGTCCGTGAGAACATTGCCTACGCGAAACCGGGCGCGACAGATGAGGAAGTCGAGAACGCGGCCAAAGCCGCAAAGATCCACGAGTTCATCCTTTCGCTCCCGCAAGGCTATCAGACGGTCCTTTCCGACGACGGCATCAACATTTCGAAAGGCCAGAAGCAGTTGATCACCATCGCGCGCGCCATGCTGGCGACGTCTCCGATGCTGATTTTGGACGAAGCGACGTCAAACGTCGACTCCAAGACCGAGCAGCAGATCCAGTCGGCCATGCACGCGCTGATGGCGCACAGGACATGCTTTGTGATCGCGCACCGGCTGTCCACCGTGCAGAATGCGGACATGATCCTGGTTTTGCGCGACGGTTCGATCCTGGAGTCCGGAACGCACGAGCAGCTCCTGGCATCAAAGGGCTTCTACAGCTCCCTGTACCTGTCCCAATTCAATTGAGTAATCTTTTTCACAAAGAGGTTTTTCATGATCAAACTCACCGGTCTTACAAAAACCGGCAGGCCGGAAACGGCCTCTGTCGATCATATCACCGTGCAGATCCCGAGCGGTGAAACGGTATGCCTGCTGGGTCCTGCGCAAGAATGCAATACGGCGCTTCTGCAGCTCATGGCCGGCTGCGTCGACCCCGACGAGGGATCCGTCAGCATCAATGGCCTTGACATCGTCAAGGACGCCCAAAGGGCGAAGCCCCTGGTCGGCTACGCGCCGCAGGGTCCCTTGCCGTATCCCGGCATGACGGTGCGCGAATACCTGACGTTTGCAGCGGAAGCCAGAGGAGCCGGCGCCGTGTCTGTGCGGACGTTCCTTGAGATGACAGAACTGTCTTCTGTCTGGACAAGGCAGATCCGCAACCTCGGCCAGCCGTTCCTGGCGATGGTCAGGTGTGCGCAGGCGTTTGCAGGACGGACGGAGATCGTCCTTCTGGACGAGCCGTTTGACGGTCTTGATCCCGAAGGAGCAAAAGCGCTCTGGCAGATGCTCGACAGTCTGTGCGAGGGGCGGACCCTGATCATGACCATGTCCTCCCCGGAGAACATCCGTCCCGGATGCCGGGTCCTCACGCTGTCCCGCGGAACGATTGCCGCTGACGGTATCGTCGAGGCGCAGGGCGCGCAAAGCGGAGATCTTCAGGAGGAAGGAGGCAACGGGGTCGAGTCATGAAAGCTGTTTTCAAACGCAAACTGTCATCCCTTCTCCACGGCGTTTTCGGGCCGCTGCTCATAGCGGTATCTCTTCTGTCCGCAGGGCTTCTGTTCTGTATTTTCCAGCTGCTGCTGCAATCTCCGGAACCCAGTTATACGCATCACTATCTGCTGCTTGTCCTGGCCGTCCTGTTCCCGCTCCTTACCATCCGCTCGTTCACGGCGGACAACAGATTGCCGGCGCGGGATCTGCTGTATTCACTTCCTATACCTCTCCATAAGATCATAATCGGGAAATTTCTCGGCCTTCTCCCGTTCCTGGCGCCTGCCGCTCTTCTTGTATCGCTCTTCCCGATCATCCTTTCGTTTTACGGCACAGTCAGTTTCGGGGCAGCATACCTTTCGGTCCTGCAGTTCCTGATCCTCTCCTGCGCGCTGCTCGCGATCAGCTGCTTTCTGTCCAGCCTGATGTCATCCTACGTCCTGGCAGCGGTTCTGAACGCCGGAGCTGTGGCACTGCTGTTCTTCGCGGACCGTCTTGCTTCCGAGCTGCCTTCCGCTCCCGTTTTCTCTTTTGTCCTTATCCTGTTTCTGATCTGCCTTGCAGGCTTGCTTGTCTACCTGCTTTCCGCAAGCATACGGCTGAGCGCCGTCACGGGCGGCGTTTTGCTGGCAGCTGCCGTGCTGCTCTTCTGCCTGCGGCCGCAGCTCTTTACCGGTCTGCTTCCGGCCCTCTTGAACAAGTGCGCGGTCTTTGCCCAGTTCAAGCTTCTCGTCTACGGTCTTTTCGACTGGGGAAACCTCGTACTGAACGTTGTATCCGTTCCCGTGTTCCTTTTGCTGGCAGCCGCCGTGTCCTACAGGCGGCGCTACGGGTATCCCGCGTTCCGCCGGCACACGGGCAGATCCCCCGCGCTTTCCCGCTTCTCTTCGGCGGCAGTCCTTTCGGCCGCCATCCTGCTTTCAGCGGGCATGGTCTTCTTGCATCTGTCCCCGGCGCTGACAAGGGCAGATATCTCGTCCGGCGGGTTCTATACCGTTCCCGAAAATGCGAAAGCTGCGCTGGGATCCCTTGAAAACGACGTCACCCTGTACCTGCTCACGCCGGACGGGCGCGACAACGACGTCATGATGACGTTCCTGGAACGGTACGCCGCTCTGTCCGGCCGCATCCGTGTGCAGAAGGCAGACCTTAACGATGCGGACTTCCTGGCCGCGAACGGCATCGCGGGCGCCTCGGCCAGCAGCATCCTTGTCAGTTCCGCCAAAAGGTCTTCCCTTGTGGATTTCAGCAATCTGTATCTGTACTACTGTCCGGAACTCGAGCAGGTGTTCTCCATCACGGAATACGCGACCTACGCCTCCGCTCTGGCCGAATACGGGTATACCGTAGAGGAAAAGTTCCAGGGCGCTTACCTGCTGACGAACGCCGTCATATACTGCGCGGCAGACGACCTGCCATGCGTCTGTTTTCTGCTGGGGCACGGGGAGACACAGCCGTCTGATCTTATGCTGGGACTTCTGGACGACCAGGCCATCCGTTACAGGGGACTCGATCTGCTGACGGAAGGCTCAGTTCCCCAGGACTGCTGCGCGGTGGTCCTGTTCGGCCCGGCGGCCGACCTGACGGAAGATGAGCTGTTCGCACTGCAGAACTATTTGCGCGAAGGCGGAGCGCTTTTAGCCATGACGGACTACGAGACCGTCACGGAGATGCCAAGGCTTCTGTCCCTGATGGAATCATGGGGCATGGAGACCCTTGCGGAACGGACGTTCAATATCGTCATGGAAACGGACGAGAATTACTATCTCAGCACCCAGTATCCGTTCATCATCCGCGTCCTTCCCGGCAGGCATCCCAGCATAGCGCCTGTTTCTGACAGCGTGATGGTGTGCTGTGCGGGGCATCCCGTCGTTCCGAAGGAGAACGCCGACGGATTGACGGTGACATCCCTGTTCCTGACGACATCGACCGCCTACGTCTCGTCGTTTGACGACCTGGAAGGCGATGACGTCATATACTCCGATGAGGGCATCGTTTCCGTCGGCGCCATCGCCGAGGATCCGTCGGGCGGCCGCGTCATATGGATCGGTTCCTCCTATGCCTTCCTCGATGAGTTCAGCCAGTATTCCGGTTACGGGAACTATGTGTATCTTTCTTCCATGCTGTCCTGGATGTGCGGCGACTCCGTGCTGTCTTTCGAGGATGACATCGAACCGGTCCCGACCGTCGGGCAGCTGATTGTTCCGTACAGCGCCGTCACGGTCTGGGGGATCCTGCTGATCGCTCTGCTCCCCTGCGCAATCATCCTTGCGGGCGCGATCGGGGCAGTCCGGCGCAAAAGGCAGTAAGACTGCAGCCCTTCTCCTTGACGGGTATCTTAACTTTTGTTATAATACAAACACATTAACGAGGAGGTGGAGAACCGTGAGCAGATCATATTTCGATGACTTCCTGGCCAATGACGGTCTCCGCTCCCGGATCGGCTCCCGGATCGAATCCGGCAGACTGGCGCACGCATACATCTTGGAAGGCAGAAGAGGCTTCGGCAAGCATATGCTGGCGCTCAGGATCTTCGCGGCGCTCGCATGTGAGAACAGGCATGCCGATCCCGGCGCAGTCCCCTGCATGAGATGCGCCGCCTGCAAAAAGATCATGGCAGGAAACAACCCCGACATCCGCTACATACGCCGGGAGGGGACGCGCGCGACGCTGGGCATCGAGTCCGTCCGTTTCCTTGCGCAGGACGTTCTGATGAATCCGATCGAGTCCCCGTACAAATGCTACGTCATCGAGGACGCGCATCTTCTGACCCCACAGGCGCAGAACGCGCTTCTGCTGACGCTCGAGGAACCGCCGGAATACGTGATCTTCATGCTGCTGTGCGAGCAGACCGATACGATCCTTGAAACGATCCGCAGCCGCGCGCCGGTCCTGCGGCTCCAGCCGGCAAAGACCGACACCATACGGGAGTACCTGAAAAGCGCCGTCCCGCAGATCTACAAAAGCATTCCGAAAGAGGAACTCAAGCAGCTGATCCTGCTTGCGGGCGGCAGTATCGGCCGGGCGCTGGAACTGACAGACGCGAAAACCAGAAAGGCGATCCTGCAGAACCGCGAATCGGCAGACGAACTCCTCCGCTGCTGCGTAGACAGACCGGGGGCGGCCGAGGCTTACGCGAAGCTGAAGAATCTCGGAACGAACAGGGCTGACATCGACGCGGTGCTGGTTTACCTTTCCGATGCGCTGCGGGATCTCATCCTGCTGAAAAAATCGGACACCGTTCCCCTTTTGTTCTTTACGGACCGTTCCGATGCAAACGAACTGGCCGGACGGATCCCGCTAAAGACGCTCCGGCAGCTGTGGAGCGCGGTCCTTGAAGCCCGCGAGCTGCTGGCGCAAAACGCCAACACGGCCCTGACCGTCGCACGTTTCGGCGTGCAGACATCAATTTTGAATCTTTGAGTCCCAGGAGGCAATATGGACGACAACAATACATTTGACAACGAGAATAGAAACCATCCCGAAAAACGGCAGAACCACAAGCACGGCCGTCATTACAAAAAACGCCACAACGGCGGCAGACCTTCCGGCCAGCCGCGCGAAAAGGCGGAGGCGGATGTGCTGACAGACGTTTCCGGCGAATCTGTGGCCGAGGCGGTCCGTGACGGTTCTTCTGCAAAGCAGGACGCTCCTCAAAACAGGCAAAAGTCCAGGAACGGGCGGAACAGAAAAAGATCGGGACGTAACAGACAAAAATCAAAGCAGCAGCTTCAGCTCGAGGACGATCTGGCAGCAAGGGCAGAAGACGGTTCCGATGAGGCGTTCTCGCTGACCGGGTCCTCGGATTATATCACGGAAGACACCGTTGCGGCTTATACTTTCGTCGCAGCCGGCGAGCAGGATATCGACGACAACATCGTCCCTGCGGACCAGGATGAAGCGCCTGCGGAAAAAGAACCCGAGGTGCCGGAAGAAGACCGGATCGAGGTCGTCGGCGTCCGCTTCGCAAGCGGCGGGAAAACATACTTTTTCTCCCCCGGCTCCCTGCATCCCGAAAAAGGCCAGTCCGTCATCGTCGAAACGGCGCGCGGGCAGGAATTCGCATCGATCGCGTTCAGCAACAAGTGGGTCCGGGCGTCTTCTGTCGTTCAGCCGCTGAAAGAGATCATCCGCCTTGCCACGGAAGAAGATCTGCGGCAGGACGCAGTAAACCATGAGGATGAGAAGAACGCGTTCACCATCGGACTTGACAGGATCGCGGCCCACAAGCTGAACATGAAGCTTGTGGACGTCCAGTACACTTTCGACCGTTCCAAACTGCTCTTTTACTTCACATCCGAGAGCCGCGTGGATTTCCGCGAACTCGTCAAGGATCTGGCCTCGATCTTCCACACCCGCATAGAACTCCGGCAGATCGGCATCCGGGACGAGGCGAAGATGCTGGGCGGTCTGGGACCCTGCGGCAGGATGCTGTGCTGCTCGGCCTTCCTTCCCGACTTTGCGCAGGTCACCATCAAGATGGCGAAAGACCAGAACCTGTCCTTAAACTCAAGCAAGGTATCCGGAAACTGCGGACGTCTCATGTGCTGCCTGAGCTTCGAATATCCAACGTATTCGGAACTGCTGTCCAAGCTTCCGGCGGTGGACAGTTTCGTAAGGACCCCCGAAGGGGACGGGTACATCACGGCCGTAGCGCCCTTGTCCAACACGGTCAAGGTCTCCCTTCCGGATTCCGAGAGCAAGGACAAGGAACGCGGGAACGGCAGGATCATCAAATCGTTCTCGGGCGATCAGATCCAGGTCCTGAAACGCGTTAAGGCGCAGCAGGCGCCCGCGGATGCGTCCGATGATCCCGGGCGCAACAATCCGTGAATCAACTGTTGCATTTCAGGTTTTTTGTGGTATAATGAATTCAACGACGCGTAATGGGAGGTTGTTATTATGGCATACAAGATTTCTGACGATTGTGTAGCATGCGGCGCATGTGCCGAAGAGTGCCCGGTCCAGGCTATCACCGAAGGCGACGGCAAATACGAGATCGATCCTGAGAAGTGCATCGATTGCGGAACCTGTGCAGATACATGTCCTGTCGGCGCTCCGAAAGCAGACGCCTGATGTATTTCGCAATCTCATAAAACAGCAACGGGCGGTCTAACACCGCCCGTTTTTTACCATTCTCGATCATTCGAACACGGAGTATCATTCTATGCCTTCTAAAGAGACCACCCTGTCCATCAACGCCTCGCTGACGCTCCGGCAGCTGCCGTCAGGGCTTACTTTCGGGACAGACGCATATCTGCTTGCCGCGTTCATAAAGCCGAAGCCGAAAGGACGCGCCGTCGAACTCGGATGCGGCACAGGCGTCATTTCTCTTTTGTGCGCCGCCTACCAGAAGTTCAAGGCCATCGATGCATACGAGATCCAGGAATCCTACGCCGGAATCGCACAGAAAAACTGTACGGACAACAGCCTCGACAGTATCGTGAATGTCCGGCAGCAGGATATCAGGACGCTGCGTCCGACTGACGCCTGCAGAGAAGCGGACGCCGTATTCGCCAACCCGCCTTATATGAAAACGACCTCGGGAAAACGGAACGAGGCAGATGAAAAGTATTATGCCAGGCACGAGGTGTTCGGGACTATAACGGACTTCTGCGAATGCGGATCCCGGATGCTGAAAACGGGCGGCTCCTTCTACTGCGTCTGGCGCCCGGACAGGATCACCGATCTCTTTTGCGCGCTGCGGGGAGCCCGGCTGGAGCCGAAACGGATCACGTTCGTGTTTCCCGACACGGCTTCCGAACCAGCCGTAGTGCTGGTCGAATCGTGCAAAGGCGGCTCATCCGGTGCGCATGTCACAAAGCCGCTGGTCATCTACCGCGATGCCCCCGGACGGGATCCGCGGCAGACAACGGAAGATTTCCAGAAAGTCTACGAGACCTGTACACTATACTGACCGTAAAAATAACGGCGGGTGACCGCCGCTGTCTCAGGAGATTCTATGCATCAGCTTCAGAAAGTCATGTCATACGTCAGGCGGGCGCTTGACGACTATCATATGATAAAGGAAAACGACACGGTCGCCGTCGGCGTCTCTGCGGGGAAAGACTCCTTGACCCTTCTGGCCGCCCTGGCCGAAATGCGCCGCTTTTATCCTGTCCGCTACGGCCTGAAAGCCATCACGATCGACGTCGGCTTCCCGGGAGGGACGGATTTCAGCCCCATCGCTGCGTTCTGCGACAAACTAGGCGTGGAATACACGGTCGTGCCCACTGATATCTATCAGGTCGTATTCGACATCCGTAAAGAGGAGAACCCCTGTTCCCTGTGCGCAAAAATGCGCCGCGGTGCCCTGCATTCCGCAGCCAGAGAGGCCGGATGCAACCGCGTGGCTCTCGGTCACCACTTCGACGATGTCGTCGACACCTTCTGCCTGAATCTGTTCTACGAGGGGCGGCTAGGCTGCTTCAGACCCGTCACCTATCTCAGCAGATCGGACCTGTTTCTCATAAGGCCCCTGCTCTACATGCCGGAAAAGGAGATCGTCTATTTCGCCAACCAGGCAGGCCTTCCCGTGATCAGATCGAAATGTCCCGCGGACGGGGCAACGGAAAGGGAGACAGTCCACCAGACCGTCAACGAACTGGACAGGCAGTTCAAGGGTATCAGGCAGAAAATCTTCAGCGCTTTGCAGTCTTCGGGACTTGACGGATTCTCTCTCGATCCGCACGAACCAGAAGACAGTCCGGGCGACTGAGTGCCACATACAAAAAAAGATCCGGAGCGGCATTTGTCCGACTCGGGATCTTATTTTGTTTTCTTGTCAAGATAGTATCTGTCTTCCCTGGCGCCGACTGAATGCACCAGTCCGACCAGCATGAACGTCGCCAGCAGCGACGACCCGCCGCAGCTCAAAAACGGAAGCGTGATCCCCACGACCGGCACCAGTGCGAAGCACATGGCTATGTTCTCGGCTGTCTGCGCTATGATCACGGCAGCGACGCCGAGGCAGATCAGGCCGCCGTAGTAATTGCTTTTCTGCCTTGCGATTTTCAGGATCCTCAAAACGAGCACCAGAAGGACCAGGATCGTCAAAGCGCCCATCAGGAATCCGAATTTTTCGCAGATGGTACAGAAAATGAAGTCCGTGTGCGAAGCGGGGAGCGTCTCATAGTAGCCAGGCGTTGAAAAGCCGATGCCCAGGAAGCCGCCGTGTTCGATCGTCTTGCGCCCGTACAGCGCCTGCCAGCCCCACCTGACAGGATCCTCCTCGGGATGGAATCCGTAATAGATCCTTTTGACCTGGTAGTCTTTCAGAACGTAATTGTACAGGAAGGGGAAAGCCACGACCGCGGCCGCCGCGAGCCCCACGTCGTACCACAGGCTGAGCCCTGCCCCGTATAGCATGAACAGGATGAACGCAACGAACAGAAGCGCAACGCCAAGGTCGCCGGACAAAAGGATCATGCCGACGATGGCGCCTGCGTGAAGGGCAAGACCCAGAAGTGGGAGAGGGTAATTGATCCTGTCCTGTACAAGCGAAATATGCTTGGCAAAGGAACAGATCAAGAGGAACTTGACGAATTCGGACGGCTGGATCATGATGTTGACGATAGGGATCGTCAGCCAGCTTTTGTTGGATGTGTCCATGCTGGCGCCGCTCGATCCGAACACCAGCGTAAGGCCGAGGAACACGACGGATATCAGCGCCATCCCTATCCAGAACCTGTCTATGATGAACGAGATATCCAAATTGGCGATCACGACCGTCAGAATGCACCCGGCCACCGTCATGGCTATCTGCATGCGCAGCTTGCTGAAGCCGAAGTTGTCGACAGCGCCCCAGATCGTGATGATGCTGATCAGCGAAAGGGCCAGCGTGCATCCCAGCAGGACCGGATCGATTTTACGCAGTCGCCGCCATATCCAGTTTCCTTTCAAACGCATCCCTTCTTTCAAAAAATGGGCCCCGGTTTCTGCCGGTGCCCATTCGGTCTCAATACTGCCGACCCCAGATCACCATATGTTTGGCTTTGCGGCCGCAGCAAACGCATACGTCAGACAGCTGCTCCTCAACGAACGGGATGCAGCGCGACTTGACGCCGCCGGTAACATCCTTGATCTTGTTCTCGCAGTTCTCGTCGCCGCACCACATCGCCTTGATGAATCCGCCTTGCGTCTTGTCCGTTTCGATGAATTCCTCCATGGTAACGGCTGTGTGCGTCTTTTCTGCCAGGTTCTTCTCTGCCCTGGCCACCAGTTCGTCGTGGACCTGCTTTAGCATGTCGGCGATCTCGTTTTCCAGATTGTCCAGCGAGACCACTTTCTTGTCTCTCGTCACGCGGCTGACAAGCACGCAGTTGCCGCTTTCGATGTCTCGAGGCCCGATCTCGAGTCTCACGGGCACGCCTTTCATCTCATACTGGCTGAACTTCCAGCCGGTAGACTGATCGCTGTCGTCGATTTTGACCCTGTACGCTTTCAGTCTGTCCCGGATCTCGGCTGCCTTTTCCAGAACGCCCGGCTTGTGCTGCGCGACCGGGATGATGATGATCTGGATCGGCGCTACGGCAGGCGGCAGGATCAGTCCGTTGTCGTCCCCGTGCGTCATGATGATGGCGCCGATGGATCTGGTGGACAGGCCCCAGGACGTCTGATGAGGATACTGCGGCGTGTTGTCCCTTCCCTGGAAAACGATATCGAACGCTTTGGCGAACCCGTCGCCGAAATAGTGCGACGTTCCGCCCTGGAGCGCTACGCCGTTGTGCATCATCGGCTCGATCGTGTATGTTTCCTCGGCGCCCGCGAACTTTTCCTTGTCCGTTTTCTTTCCCGTATAAGCGGGGATCGCCAGCGTTTCAAGGTAGAATTTCTCATACACTTCCAGCATGCGCCTGGTCTCTTCCCTGGCCTCTTCCGCCGTTTCGTGCATGGTGTGGCCTTCCTGCCACAAGAATTCCGACGTCCTCAGAAACGGCCTCGTCGTTTTTTCCCACCGGACGACGGAGCACCACTGGTTGTACAGCTTCGGGAGGTCCCTGTAGGAATGGATCACGTTTTTGAAGTGCTCGCAGAACAGCGTCTCCGACGTAGGACGGACGCAGAGTCTTTCGGTCAGCTGGTTCTCACCGCCTACAGTCACCCACGCGCATTCCGGGGCAAACCCCTCGACATGGTCTTTTTCCTTCTGCAGCAGAGAGTCCGGAATGAACATCGGCATGTATACGTTTTCATGCCCGAGCGCCTTGAATCTGCTGTCCAGATCGCGCTGGATGCTCTCCCAGATCGCGTATCCGTAAGGCCTGAAAACCATGCAGCCCTTGACGCTGGAGTAATCCATCAGTTCCGCTTTCTTCACCACATCCGTATACCACTGCGCGAAATCCGTGTCCATGGATGTGATCTGTTCTACCATCTTCTTGTCTTCTGCCATACTACCTCCGTCCGCCCGTGCGGAATAACTTAATATACAACATTATATTACAAAGCCAGAGTGATGTCAACAATCACGAAGTTACCAGATTAAACGCATGAAAGGACTGGTGTTTCAATTCTTGTTAAAACTGACTTGTCGCGGCCCGGATCAGG
>JAFSSK010000127.1 GCA_017451045.1 Clostridia bacterium | reverse complement strand
TGCTGCCGGGATTCTTCTTCTACTGGATCAGCAGAAAGGAAGACAGGGAACCGCTGCCGCTGAAGACGGTCCTGACGCCGAGAACGCCGCTTGTCGTGATGGCGGGGATGGCTGCCATCCTGGTGTTCGCCATGATCAACGCAGTCGCGGTATCGTTCTTTTCCGTCAATGACGCGTCGCAGTACGTCATCGGGATGGAGGCGAAGGAAAACTATCAGGTGGTCCTTCTGTTCATCCGCATCGCGGTGATCCCGGCCGTATGCGAGGAATTCCTTTTCCGCGGCGTGATCCAGACCAACCTCATGCCGTTCGGAAGGACGGCCGCGATCATCGCGTCCGCCGCGCTGTTCGGCCTTATGCACGCAAATTCCGCGCAGTTCCTGTACGCCGTGATCGCCGGCGTCATTTTAGGGGTCGTCCGGGACAGGACGGGCTCTATCTGGTGCGGCATCGTGATCCATTTCTGCAACAATTTCTTCAGCGTGCTGCAGACGGCCCTTTCGGACAGGCTGCCTATACGCACGGCGGATACTGTCATGTATCTTTTGGAAGGGCTTTTAGTGGCTGCAGGCCTTGTATGCGGGATCATCCTGATCCTTTTGCGCGAAAAGGACAAAAAGCCGGAAGCGGTTTATGAGGAGGGAACGTTCGGCCGCAACGTCGAACCCGGGGACAGCTATGCGGACTATCCGCTGGAAAGCGGCAGGGCCGTCGCGCTGTTCTTCAACGTTCCCGTCGTCCTTTTCTGCCTGTATGCCGTAGGGTCCGCGGTCCTTCTGGTCATCCTGCCTTATATTCAGCGGTGAGGAGGGAACGGACGTGACGGACAACGAGTATATGGATCTGGCGCTGTGCCAGGCGCGTCTTGCCGCAGACGCGGGCGAGGTGCCCGTCGGGGCGGTGGCGGTGCTGGACGGGAAAGTCGTCGCGGCCGCGTACAACAGCTGCGAGACGGACGGACAGGCATGTGCGCATGCCGAAATGAAAGTGATCAGGGAGGCCTCGGAGAAACTCGGCCGCTGGCGGCTGCAGGACCTGACGGTCTACGTGACGATGGAGCCGTGCCCCATGTGCGCCGGCGCCATGATGCTCTCCCGCGTGGGACGCATCGTTTACGGCGTGAAGAACGCGCAGGCTGGCGCGTGCGGATCAGTCCTTGACCTGCGGGCCTATCCGCTGCCTGCTTCCTATGAAGCGACGGGCGGCGTGCGTGAGAAGGAATGTCTCGCGCTTTTACAGGAATTTTTCAAAAAAAGGCGAAACACAGATAATTCAGACAAAAAATAGATATTTTCGAAGCGGAACAGGAGGGAACAGACGTGCCGAAATCATTGAAGGAAAGTAAATACATGCCGGCGATCCTGATAGGGCTGGCCGTCCTTTGCGTGGGCGGCGGAATCGTCTTCTTCATAACGGGATCGCAGAACGCGGTGGCCTACAGACGCGTGCTGATGAACATCTGCGGCGGGCTGATGGTCTTTTTGTCTCTTTTGCTTCTGTATCTATTGTACCTGACGAGAGACGCGGAGCCGAATTTCTTTCTGTACGACCCGCAGAAGCGCCGCAACATCCAGCCGGACAAACTCACCTTTTCGATCGTCAACGGCAGGATGAACTTCTTCATTTCCCAGATCGTCCGGGACAAGAACGATCTGTGGCTCACGGACGTTCTTCTGCAGAACAACAGGTTCGGGTACAGGGGCGTGTACAAGCCGCTCGTCGCG
>JAFSSK010000126.1 GCA_017451045.1 Clostridia bacterium | reverse complement strand
GCAGAGCGTACAGATCCGTTCCTTTGGTCGTTGGTAGAGATCCCGGCCGGAACGAATTATGTTTTGCATGCTGAAACCGAAGATCAACCGCCAAGAGAGGCCCTGCTTGTCCGCGAGGGACCGTTATACAGGACCGATCGATATGCACTCCGGATAGACCCTGAGGCGGGCGGAATCATCCGGTGGACGGATCTTGAGCAAAAACGCGATCTTACGGATCTGTACCGCGAGGATGCGATACTGCGTCCGGTCTATGAACGGACAGATGCGCCGCAGAACGGTTTGGAGCAGTGCAGTTTACGCAGATCTTTCTGCAGGAGTCGCCGAAATGCTGAGACGAAGCAGTATCCCGCACGCCTTCAGCAGGTTTCGAT
Source organism: Clostridia bacterium (assembly GCA_017451045.1). Taxonomy (GTDB): domain Bacteria; phylum Bacillota; class Clostridia; order Oscillospirales; family CAG-272; genus UBA1770. The sequence continues at coordinate 3,557 of JAFSSK010000126.1, read as the reverse complement.
TCTTCGCAATTCGCCGGAAAGGGCGGTCCTGCGGCTGGAATATGAGGCAGAAGGATGCAAGCTTTTATTTGAGGATCTGACGTTTTACCGTGGGATGAGCCGTGTGGACGTAAATCTGATCCTGCTCAAGAAAAGCGAGTGGGATCCCGAAAGCTTATACCTGTCTCTTCCATTTACAGCGAAGACGGGCACAGTCTTCGTGGATAAAACAGATTCAATCATTCGGCCGGGCATCGATCAGCTGCCGCGAGCCTGCTCAAATTTCTTCCTCACTCAGAACGGTATGGTCTTTACCGACGGAGAAGGTCGGTTTACATCGGTATACTGTGCGGATACGCCGCTGATCTGGATGGGCCGCCTGGATCATTTACAGCCGGACGAGGCGAACGGCACTGCTGAGCAGAACAGACGTCCGGCATATGCCTGGATCATGAACAATGTCTGGGAGACCAACTTCAAAGTAATGCTGGCCGGTTTCTATGAATTCAGCTTTACGGTCCGGACCGGCGAGGGAGAAGCAGACATGGCCTTCGCGCAAATGCGGGAGGAATCCTGTCTGCCGCTGCCTTACCTGCATACCGATCTTGCGAACTAAGCCCGTTAATTGAAGATATGCGCCAGCCGTTTCCTGGAAAGGAGGAAGCGTTCAACATGATACCAGTAAATCAACCATTTGCTTTTGAAAAAAAGAATAATCTTCTCACAGACAGACATATCGGGATATCAGGCGACAGACTGTCCGTCCTGACGCCAGAAAGCGATGTCGGAAAGATCGGATGTCTTCAGGCTTGTCCCTTTTCGGCAAGCGCTTTTTCCCTGGCCATTTCGATCGGCAGTTTACCGCTCCCGGCAGACGACTGGCAGTGGCTTCCCGCCGCCATCAAGCGCACGGCCGCGGGACCCGGTTTCGAATTGGAGACAATGGTCGCCGTCCCGCCTGAGGAAAGGTTTCTCATCTTCTCGTTCCTTGTCAGGAATCAGACGAACGATTCCCTGACTCTCCCCGTTTCCCTGACGTACGGAGGGGGCGCGAAGTGTCTGAACGACTGGACTTTTCGCATCCCGGAAGGAATACCAGATGGGAATGCAGAATTCAAAGCCTTCGGCCCTCAGGCAGTCTTGTACCGGACAACGCCAGACACTGCAATCGGCATTACCTGGTCGCTTCCCGAAATGGAATCAGATCCCGGGAAGGCGTCCGGCAGGCTGATCCTTACCGCGGGCGGGCATACCGAGTTCAGTTTGTCCGTCCATATCGGGGATCCGGAACACGTGAAGCAGGATATGGTACGCGCTGCTGCGCACTATGCCGGATTTGTCCGAAAGACGTACGAATGGATCGATCAACGGACCAAGGAGGTACTTGACAACCTTCCTTCGGTTTCATCTTCCGATAAACGCATCGAAAAACTGTATTTAAGATCGCTTGTGACCTATGTGACGAACCGGTGGACGGGGCCCGGCTTCTGCATCTCGCCCTACTACAGCACCGGCGCGACGAACGGCGGCTGCATGTGCTCGTACCTGTGGGACTACAGCGGCGGCATGTGCGTCCATCCCCTCGTTGACCCTGAAACACACAAGAATCAGCTCAGGCTGTATCTGCGAAACGATCTCACCTCGTCCTACGCGATCATGCCAGTCGACGGAAGGCCGTGCGGCCCGTGGTACCAGATCAACCAGGAAAAGATCGTCAACATGGTATATTACTACGTTCTTCTCACCGGGGATAAAGATTTCCTTCACGAGACGGTCGCCGGAAAAACGGTCGCGCAATGGATGCGGTTCCACGCGCTCGTGGGAGACGACCTGTCAACGGCGCCTCATCTGATCGATTACGGAGAGGGCGGGAGGAACCATCTGGAACTGCGCGGCAGGCTGCAGTATCGGGGGATCATGCCTGATCTCAACGCAAGGCGCTACCTGGTGATGAAGCGAGCTGCGGAACTGTGCCGTCTGGCCGGATCGGAATGCCTTGAGCTGGACGAACGGGCAGAAGGCATCAAGGAAATCATCGGCAGCCTCTGGAATGACAAAGAGGGCTGGTTCGATTTCATCTGGGAAGGTGCAAGAGAGACCCGCTATACCGTGCAGATGTTCAAGTTTTTGAACAGCGGCGTTGTGTCGGAGCAGATCAAAGACAGGCTTCTTGCGCACATGAACGAGGACGAATTTCTCTCCCCGGACGGGCTGCACAGCCTGTCTAAGAAAGATCCGGCCTACGACAGCAACGACATAGACAACGGTGGCGGCGGGATCTGTACGGAATTTGCCGCGGCGATCATCTGCCAGCTGTATGAAACGGGTCGGGACGCACTGGCGGAAGATATCCTTAAACGGATCCTTTGGTGGGGCAAATCCTTCCCCTACCTCGGAGACTCTGTTTCGGCGGAGAAGCGCATGCAGCGGGAGGATACGCCGCTGCAGTGCGACATCAGCTCTGTCTCGCTGGCCCAGGTGGTATTGTTTAGCCTTAGCGGTGTCTCGGTCTCGTTTGACAAAGCGATCACGATTGCCCCGCCCGTTCGGCGGATCGCGGATAAGCTGACCTATAAAGGCTTTTGCCTGGCAGGCAAATCTTTTGATCTGGAGATTGACGGCGACCGTTTCACAGTTACGACAAAGGACCGGGAGATAGCAGCCCGGATCGGTGAGAAGATCGTCATTTGAGTGAAAAAAGCGAATAATGATCTGAAAAGCCGGACAAGGTGAGATTTTTGCGTTCAAATCCGTACTGTATGTATGAAGAAGCGGAAAGGGGGGCGGCGATTTGGATGACAGCAAGATCATAGAAATGTTCTTTGAGCGCTCGGAACAGGCCATAACCGAACTGTCTGCCAAATACGGCGCCATATGCCTCCACGTTGCCGAAAACATTCTCGGAAACCGGCAGGACGCGGAAGAATGCGTTGCAGACGCCTATCTCGCAGTCTGGAACACGATTCCGCCGCAGCGTCCCGAACTGCTCAGGAGTTATATTTTGCGCATTGTCAGGAATCTGTCGCTCAAGAAGTATCACAAGAATACGGCGCAAAAGCGGAACAGCCACTATGACATAGCGCTTGAAGAGATCCAGGACTGCTTTTCCTCCCCGTCTTCTGTCGACAAAGAGATCGAAGCGGAGCAGATCGCACGTGTCATCGACAGATTTCTCGAAGGGCTTGACCGCCCGGACAGGATCATGTTCGTCAGGCGCTACTGGTACGGCGACAGCGTGGGCGACCTTGCCGGCCTGCTTCACAAGAGCCGTCACTACATATCGGTCAGGCTGTCCAGACTCCGGAAATCTCTGAAGCAATTTCTCACTGAAGAGGGGTGGTTTTATGAATAGAGAACAAACAGACAAGATTATCAGCGAGATCGACGACAAGTACATCGATGAGGCGGCCTGCATCACTCAAGCCGGCCGAACAGATGCCGATGAAAAGGTGAGAAGACGCTCCGTACGCATCAGGTGGGGGATCGTCGCTGCATGCCTGCTCATTGCCGCGCTGATCGCGTTGACGGCCGTCGCGTGTGCGAAAGAAGCGAAGGAATACCGGGAAGCCATTGATTTT
>JAFSSK010000125.1 GCA_017451045.1 Clostridia bacterium | reverse complement strand
CGCCCGGCTCGCCGATGAGTACCGGATTGTTCTTCGTCTTACGGGACAGGATCATGAGCACGTGCCTGATCTCCTCGTCACGGCCGATCACGGGATCCAGTTTCTTTTCCCGCGCCATCTGGACAAGGTCCTGGCCGTACTTTCGCAGCACGTCGTATGTTCCCTCGGGGCTGTCCGTGTTGACGTTCCTGTTGCCTCTTATCTCTTTCAGTTGGATAAGCAGCGCGTCCGCTGTAAGGCCGTACGCCTGCATCAGTTTCTTCATCGCTTCGTCCGGCTTTCTCAGAAGCCCCAGGAGCAGATGCTCGACGGAAAGGTATGCGTCCTGCATGCCGTCCGCTTCCTTCTGAGCCTGCTTCAGCGCCTTGTCAAGGCCGGGTGACAGGTACAGCTGCATATCCGAGCCACTGACGCTAGGCAGCTTCGAGATCTCCTCTTCGGCCTGCGAAAGAAGTCTTTCGGGGTCCGCTCCCATCCGCTTGACAAGCTCATAGGCGACGCCCTCGTGCGGGCTGAGAAGCCCCGCCGAGAGGTGGAGCTGCTCCAGCTGCTGGTTCCCAGCGTTCTGCGCGAGCGTCTGGGCGTTCAGCAGCGCCTCCTGGCTTTTTTGCGTCCATTGATTGGTGTTCATATATCTTCAAGAATCTGTTTACGCGCCCATTTGAGCGCAACAGATTTATCTCCTTATCAAAAATATAATTTAATTATATTGCCTGTAACGGCAATATTTATATAAATTGTAAAATATTCGTTTCTTTCCGTCCACTTACCTGAAAAGGCAGGGGATGCCGAAGCATCCCCTGCCTTTTTGTGCCCGGATTATTCGATTTCGAGCTGACGGGAAGCGGGAACCTGCTCGACCTTCTTCGGCAGATCCAGCGTCAGAACTCCGTCTGCGAATTTTGCGTGGATCTTGTCTGCGTCGACGTCGCCCAGGTCGAATACACGCCTGTACTCGCCGTAGGTACGTTCGCAATGCAGGTATTTGCCCTTCTTGTCCTCGTTCTCATATTCGGAATGACGCTGTGCGCTGAGCGTCAGGCGGTCATTTTCAATATTCAGGTGGATGTCTTCCTTCTTGCATCCCGGCAGGTCTGCCTTGATCTGGTACATATCGCCTTCGTCTGTGATATCCACGCGGATGGGTGCGATGTCATCCCTGCTATTGAAGAAGTTGTGGCGCAGCGCCTCGAATTCCCTGTACGGGTTCCATGTCAAATACATATCTTTCATAATCTTTTCCTCCAAATCTGAATGACATTTTTTCTGCAGGAGCAGGCAGGAGAAACATAAGAGTTTCCCGACCGGCCCCGGTCGCTATTTAGCACTCTTGTGTTCTCTTCCTCTCTTGCAAGACCTATTGTACCCCTAAAATTGCATTATTTTGTGAACAAATTGTGTCCTAATTGTAAACATTAGCAGTCTGTAAGTAAGAGTGCTAAATATTTGAACTAAAAAGAGCCTTTCGGGACATCTTGCCGGAAGACATTAGAATACCGGGCTGCGCACATATGCAACAGCCCGGTATGGCGTATCCGATTTCTATTTAAACGTCAGTTTCCGCTCCGCTTTTCGAGCAGATCCCGTTTGAGCGCCAGTGCAAACCGTTCGATGTTTTCCGGGACGATCTCCGGAAGCGCCCTTGAAAAATCGTTGTCGTCCGCCGGTATGTCCGCCTCCTCCTGCAGGATCTGTGCGCGGACCATCTTCACGACCATTTTGTCCATTCCCTTCAGCTTGTCCGGCTTCAGTTCCCCGCCGAAATCCCCGAAAGGAGCCCTTTCCAGCCATGCTGACGGAAATACTTTCCTTTTGTATTCCTGCGCCATGCCGGGAAGGCCCGAGCACAGAAACACGCCGATGACGCGGTCTTGCAGCCTTTTCGCGTTCGCTTTTATGAAGTTCCGCACCGGCTTGTACAGTTTCCCGTAGCGGATAGGTCCCCCCACGACGAAGTTCCCTTCGTCAAGGTCAGGTTCATCCTTCTCTATGTCGATAAGACGAATTTCGAAATTGCTGCTGAAATGAGACGCGAGCATCTGGACGCATTCCCGCGTGACGCCGTTGCGGCTCGCGTAAACGATTTGAAGTGTCATGTTCGATCCTTTCCGTTATTACTCGACCGTGATCAGAACGCCCTGGCAATATTCCATGCTGAAGTGGTATTTGCCGTCCGCGCCTTTGGACAACTGCGTCTTCTCCTTGCCGCAATAGGCCGTGACCGTCCCTTCTCCCTCGAACCCGAAAGAGATATCATACGCCTCGTGAGAGCCGAATGCGTCCGTCGCGTCCGCGATCATCAAAGCTTCTTTGCCGCTGCCGTCCCTGGCGACCATCGTCCCTACGATCATGGAATACTCCTCCGGACAGCAGACGTCTGTGAAGCGGGCCGTGGAGACTTTATCCACGATCATTTCCACCGGGCCGTTCCTGCCCGGTGTGCTGGTCTTTTCCACCTGCAAGTACGCCTTGGATCCCTCTTTGAACCCAACAAGGCTCGTATTTGTGTTCCTGTATTTCACGAGCTCCGCGCCTACCGCGTGGAGTTCTTCGTTCACGGTTTTCAGGATCTCGTACTGCTGCGTCTTCTGGCCGCTTTCGTCCAGCACGTTGTTGTAAAACCAGCCGGGCGCCCAGCAAGCCCATGTGATCTGGTCCGCGCCGAAGGCCATCGCCGTGTAGGCCTGGAACCGCAGATTGAATTCCTTCATGTTTTTGCTTGCGTTGGAGCTGTTCGTGTTGACCTGGAGCACGATCCAGAAATGCCTGCCGTATTCCCGGCATATATCGCCCACGTCCCGCAAATCGAGGTAATACTGCGCGATCTGCGGCGGGCTGTATGTGTTCTTCCCGTAGCAGTAATGGTCGAAGCAGATGTACGGGACCTGAACGTCCCGGGCGAATATCTCGATATATTTGCGGAACGACTGTACGCCTAGCTGTGAGGGGGCGTCGGCGTTGAATGCCGCGGCCGACGCGTATCCGGGATACAGGTTCAGATAGGCATAGTATTTTTCTTCGGATCCCTCGAGCACGGCGTCGCATACTTTCCCGTAGTATTCCAGATCCAGCGCACTGGGTTCGTCCCCGACGTCGATCATCCAGATGGCAGGATGGTCCGCCACCGCGGCCGCCTTGCTCCTGTAGATGTCAAGCGCGTGGGCGGCGCTGTCCTTCATCTGGCCCGCCCGCTGGCCGCTGTCTCCCCACCAGCTGGGAACGGCGCCTTTGAGGAACACGCCCATGCCCTTCGACTGGATATAGTCCAGCAGCTCTGTCGAGAAGCTGCCGTCGATGATGAAGTCGACCCCCGCCGCTTTCATGTCGTCCACGTTCTCCGTGGTATGCGGGCCCATGGTATAGACGCCGATATGGAACGTATCGAAATCCATGTGGCTGCTTACTGGTTCAAACAAAGGAATTGTTTGATCCGTCTGTGTGTCCGGGTCCGTCTGCGTTCCGCTGTCTACGGCGCCGGAAGTATCCGGATCTTTATTTGTGCCACTGTCTCCCGTCCCGGACTGCGCGCAGGATACCGCAGCTGCCAGCATGATAAAGGCCAGAAGGCACGCGATCGCTTTTGCTAAGATTTTCATATTATCCTCCAGATCGATCGGGAATGAACGGATATGTTTTGTTTCGTCTTTCATTCTGCTTTAATCTTATCACACGTGGAAAATATGTCAAGTCAGTTTTCCTGTTACTGTATCTTTTTATTTCATAGTATGATATAATCAATTATACAAGATTGCCCGGCGAAAAAGCCGGGAGAAAGGGCCGGAAACCGATCCGGCAGGGTGAACGTTTTGGAATCCGTCGAGGCAAAGATCAAGAAGCTGCGCAAGGAACTGAGCCGCCACGCGTACCTGTACTATGTGGAAGACGCGCCGGAGATCTCGGACTACGAATACGACGAGCTGTACCATACCCTGCTGAAGCTCGAGGAGGAGCATCCCGAGTTTTACGATCCGGCGTCTCCTACGCAGCGCGTGGGCGGACGTCCCTTGGACAAGTTCGCGCCCGTTACGCACCGCGTACAGATGAACTCCCTTTCCGACGTGTTCTCTTTCGGCGAACTGGAGGACTTCCTTTCGCGCGTCAAAGATCAGATCAAAGACCCGCTTTACTCGGTAGAGACCAAGATTGACGGGCTTTCCTGCTCGCTCCGCTATGAAAAAGGCGTGCTGGTCCAGGGCGCCACGCGCGGAGACGGTTTTGTGGGCGAGGACGTCACGCAGAACGTCAAGACGATCTTTTCCATTCCCCTTTCTCTCCCCGAGCCGCTGGATCTCACCGTCCGTGGCGAGGTCTATATGCCCCGCCAGGTATTCGAACGGCTGAACGCCGCCCGCGAAGCGGCGAGCCAGACGCTCATGGCCAATCCCCGCAACGCTGCGGCAGGATCCTTGCGTCAGCTGGATCCGAAGATCACCGCGTCCCGCGCACTGGACATATTCATCTTCAACTACCAGGAAGGAAACCTTTATGCCGACGGGCACGCGCCCGTCTCGCATACGGAGACCCTGGACCGCCTGGCGCAGCTCGGCTTCCACGTACTGGAGGAGCGCACGCTGGCAAAGACCGCACAGGAGATCGAGGCGTTCATCGACAAGCTCGGAGCCATGCGGGACTCGCTGGCATACGATATAGACGGCGTCGTCATCAAGATCGACAGTCTTTCGGACCGCCAGGTCCTGGGCGAAGGCACCAAAACGCCGAAGTGGGCCGTCGCGTACAAGTTCCCGCCGGAGCAGAAAGACACCATCCTCAAAGATATCGAGATCGCCGTCGGCAGGACCGGGGTTTTGACCCCCACCGCGATCCTCGAACCCGTCCGCCTGGCCGGCACGACCGTGAGCCGGGCCACGCTGCACAACATCGATTTCATCAAGGACAAGGATATCCTCCTTGGCGATACAGTGACGCTGCAGAAAGCCGGGGACATCATCCCCGAGGTCGTCCGTTCCGTTCCCGCGAAGCGGACAGGCGCCGAGAGGCCCTTTTCGATGCCCGCATTCTGTCCCTCCTGCGGCGAACCCGTTTTCCGCGACGAGAATCCCGACGGGACGGGCGCGGCCGTCCGCTGCACAAACAGCGCGTGCCCCGCGCAGCTTTCCCGCTCGATCGAGCATTTCGCGTCCAAGGACGCCATGGATATAGACGGTCTCGGGCCGCAGATCGTGGAAGTCCTTCTGCGCGAAAAACTGATATCCAACGCGGCGGATCTTTACGCCCTGACGCCTGCGAACCTGTCCGTTCTGGACCGCATGGGCGAAAAGTCCGCGTCCAATCTCGTAACGTCTATTTCCCGCTCCAAGGAGGCGGGGCTTGAGCGCCTCATCTTCGCGCTCGGCATCCGCAATATCGGGCAGGTAGCAGCCATCACGCTGGCCCAGCATTTCAAGACGCTGGACAACCTCATGGCCGCTACGTACGAAGAACTGCTTACACTTCCGGACTTCGGGGCCGTGAGTGCCGAGTCCGTGGTCAACTTCTTCACCCATCCGCAGAACAGGCAGCTGTGCGAGCGGCTGGCCGGTTTCGGACTTGTGACCGAAGCCGTGGCCGGTCCCACCTCGGACATCCTTTCCGGCAAGACTTTCGTCCTGACGGGAACGCTTCCCACCATGAGCCGCAGCGAAGCCGAGGATCTGATCCGCCGGTTCGGCGGCAAGGCGTCCGGATCCGTTTCTGCGAAGACCAGCTTCGTCGTGGCAGGAGAGGCCGCCGGTTCCAAACTGGACAAGGCGCGCCAGCTGGGGATCCCCGTCATCACGGAGGAAGATCTTGTCCGCATGACGGGTGGAGGATCGTGATGGCAAAAGACTTATCCGCTCCCGTGGGCGTCATGGACTCGGGCCTTGGAGGCGTCAGCGTCCTTTTGGAACTTGTCCGCCTGCTCCCGCACGAGCATTTCATTTACTACGGGGATTCCGCATACGCGCCGTACGGCGATCGGGATCCGGAAACGATAAAAACCCGCGCGCTCTTTTGCGCGAAACAACTCTATGACAGCGGTGCGAAGGCACTCGTCGTCGCCTGCAATACCGCGACAGGCGTTGCGATCAAGGATATACGCGAAACGTTTTCGGACATCCCCGTGATCGGGATCGAGCCGGCGATCAAACCCGCCAGCATGCAGACAGACTCCCCGCGCGTCGTGGTGATGGCCACGCCCGTCACGCTCCGCCAGGGCAAATTCCAGGAACTGATCGGACGCTTTACGGACAGAGCAGACATTATTCCCGTCCCGTGCCGGGGACTTGTGGAGCTGATCGAGGCCGGGATCCTCGAAGGGCCGGAACTTGAGAAGGCCGTTTCGGACTGTCTTTTCCCGGTTCTTTCTCCCGTTCCCGATTCGATCGTCCTGGGATGCACCCACTATCCGCTCATAAAAGAGACGATCGGCAAAGCCGTCTTCGATCTGTGCGGCCGTCACGTCCCGCTTCTGGACGGCGGCGAGGGCACCGCGCGGCAGACCATGCGGCTGCTGGATCAGAACGGTCTGCTGAACCCAGGTCCGGAAGAAGGAAGGATCTTATGGCGCACCAGCGCCCGGGACGGGACGGAAGACAGATATAAAGCGTTTTTCGCGCGGCGCAGAAAGGAAACGGCATGAGTTCCGTGAAACATACACAGACCGGTACCGAAAAGAATAAGATCGAGCAAGGGACGCTTTACCTTGTGGCGACGCCGATCGGCAACCTTTCGGACATTTCCGAGCGGGCGCTCAAGGTCCTTTCCGGCGTGGATTTCATCGCCGCGGAGGACACGAGGAACTCCCAAAGACTTCTTTCAGTGTTCGGCATCTGTAAGCCGATGGTCTCCTATTTCGAGCATAACCGCCGCGAGCGCGGCGAGCAGATACTGAAACGTCTGCAGGCAGGAGAGAGCTGCGCTCTCATCACGGACGCAGGCACGCCTGCCGTCAGCGATCCCGGGGCCGATCTCGTATGCCTTTGCGCCGAGTCTGGCGTGCCCGTGACGTCCGTCCCGGGCGCCTGCGCGGCCATCACGGCCCTTACCCTTTCGGCCCTTCCCACCGGGCGCTTTACGTTCGAGGGATTCCTTTCCGTGAACAAGGCGGAACGCCGCCGGCACCTTGAATCCTTAGCGCACGAGACACGCACGATGATCTTTCACGAGGCGCCGCACAAACTGCGTACGACCCTTGCGGATCTCTGCGCTCTTTTCGGCCCGGACAGGCGGATCTCGCTTTGCCGGGAGCTGACCAAGCTCAATGAGGAGATCATGCGGACGACGCTGGAAGAAGCATGCCGGTACTATGAGGAGCACGAGCCGCGCGGCGAATACGTGCTGGTGGTTGAAGGCTGTCCGGAAGGCGCAACCACCACCGACAATGAATTGCTTTCCCTCTCTCCTGAAGAACACGTGGCTGCCCTAGAATCTTCCGGCATGAGCCGCATGGAAGCGATCAAGGCCGCGGCGAAAGCGCGCGGCGTCCCTAAAAATGATATCTATCAGCTGTTCGTCAACAGTCCGGAAAAAGACGGGACAGACGAATAACAGACCTATACTGACCGAGGAGAATCAATCATGAAAAAACTGAACGTGGAAAAACTGAAGCAGCTCATGGATCAGCACACAGCCGAGTTCATCGAGCGCGGGACCATCGGACATGCAGAGCTCATCGTCAACCAGGACGGCAAACGCGTTTTCCACGGTTTTTACGGTCTGAAGAGCCAGGCCGATCGCATACCGCTCGGACCCGGCGCCATGTTCCGTCTTGCCTCGATGACGAAGCCCGTCACAGCCGTGGCGCTGCTGCAGCAGGTAGAGGCGGGACGCGTCGATCTCAATCAGCCCATCACGGACTTCCTCCCCATCTTCAGCCACCCGTACGTCGGGCACGTTGAAGATGATAAGATCGTAACGGACCGCCCGGCGACAGGCGTCATCCGCGTTTCCAACCTTCTGTCTCACACCAGCGGCATCGGGACGTGGCCCCTGTGCGACATCCAGATGCGTCCCACGCCCACCCGCGAGAACACGCTGGCCGACGTCGTCGAGTACTTTGCCACACAGGCACTTGCCTTCGATCCCTACACGTCTCAGTGCTACAGCCCGACGGCCGCGTTCGACGTGGCGGCCCGGATCGTTGAACTCGTGACCGGGGAGGAATACGCGGCTCACATCAAGCGCACTCTGTTCGATCCCGTCGGCATGAAGGACACCACCTTCGATCCGACCCCGGCACAGTGGGAACGGATGGTACGCATGTTCAGAACGGACAAAAACGGCCGCCCCGAGGATCATCCGGACGCGACGAAGGAAGGCTGCGTCTTCGGAAGCATCCCGCCCGGCGTCCGCTGCTCGGGCGGCGGTCTTGCCTCCACGGCCGAGGATTACAGTCTCTTCGCCGAAACGCTGCTCAACGACGGTCTTGCCCCGAACGGAAACCGCGTCTTAAGCGAGCAGACGGCAAAACTTCTTCATACGCCATTCGTACCGGAATCCATGCAGAACTCCTCCGAGCGGTGGGGTCTCGGCGTCCGCGTCGTGGTCCGTCCGGACTACCCCGAGGGGCTGGCTGTCGGCACGTTCGGCTGGAGCGGCGCGTACGGCACGCACTTCTGGGTCGATCCCGAAAACCGCGTCACCGTCGTATACATGAAGAACACGACCAACGACGGCGGTCCCGGCGAGTCCGGCAAGCAGGTCGAACGGGACGTCGCCGCCTCGCTTGAGGGCTGACGGGACGCTTCCGTTCTGCATCTGTCCTTATGTTCCGTTTCCGGTTTCTCTGAAAAATTTTCTGTTTTTTACGCTTTACCGTAAAATTTGAGCCGGATTTTTCTTCTATTTTTGAAATATTTGCGTTTTCCTATTGCTTTCCTTTTCATCGTGATATATAATAATTGTTTGTTACGGTGCGTATTTTGAGCGGCCGGATCAATTCACAAATTCGAGGTTGTTATGAGTAAGTTGAAAGTTGGCGTGATCGGCGCCACAGGCATGGTAGGTCAGAGATTTCTGCAGCTGCTGGATCAGCATCCCTATTTTGAAGTCACCGCGCTCGCCGCGTCGGCCAGAAGCGCCGGCCAGACGTATGAGGAGGCTGTCGGGGGACGCTGGAAACTGGACGAGCCGATGCCCGAAAAATATAAAAACATGAAAGTCCTTGACGCGCAGAATCTGTCCGCGATGGCGGACGCCTGCTCCATGGTCTTCTGCGCCGTCAACATGAAAAAGGACGAGGTGCTCGCGCTCGAGGAGGCTTACGCCAGAGCCGAGATGCCCGTCATCTCCAACAACTCTGCCAACCGCTGGACGCCGGACGTCCCGATGGTCATCCCCGAGATCAACAGCGACCACTACAAGATCATAGAGGTACAGCGCAAGCGGCTCGGCACGAAACGCGGTTTCATTGCCGTGAAGCCGAACTGCTCCATCCAGGCCTACGTGCCGGCCCTCCATCCGCTGATGCAATGGGGTCCCAAAGAGGTGGCCGTTACCACCTATCAGGCCATCTCCGGCGCCGGAAAGACGTTCCGCGAGTGGCCCGAGATGCTGGACAACGTCATCCCTTACATCGGGGGCGAAGAGGAAAAGAGCGAGCTGGAGCCGCTCAAAGTCTGGGGCCATATCGAGGACGGCAAGATCGTCAAAGCCGATTCCCCGCTGATCACCTCCCAGTGCATCCGCGTGCCCGTGACGAACGGACACATGGCGGCCGTTTTCGTGCGCTTCGAGAAGACGCCGGCCCGTGAGGAGATCCTTGAGGCGTGGGAAAACTACAAGGGCCTTCCGCAGCAGCTGGATCTTCCCTCCGCACCGAAGCAGTTCCTCACCTATTTCGAAGACGACAGCCGTCCGCAGACCAAGCTCGACCGCGACCTTTACGGCGGCATGGGCGTGAGCCTCGGCAGACTGCGTAAGGACACACTCTTCGACTACAAGTTCGTAGGACTGTCCCATAATACGTTAAGAGGAGCGGCAGGCGGCGGCGTTCTGTCCGCGGAACTGCTCTACAGGCTCGGTTACTTAGACAACTGATCAAGAAAACTCTTCCCGGCAAATAATATTATCGGAGGTTCGTCATGATATTCGATTTTGACAAGTTCCATATCGGGACTTATATCATGGGCCCGCACACGAAGGAAAACGTGGAATGGCTCCACGAGGCCGGCATTGATTTCGTCATTGACGGCGGTTTCACCGAAGAGCTCCTCGACGAGTTCGCAAAGCGCGGCATGGGCGTGTTTCTAAACGGCGTCGTCCCCGGCTGGTGGGGCGGAGACGGCGAGAGAGCCGGTCAGCTGAAGGACATCAACAAGCTCGAATCCTACGAATTGGGCGTCCGGTCTGTCAAGGATCATCCCGCCATCTGGGCCATCGACGTGGGCGACGAGCCGAGCGCGTTGGACTTTGAGTACTACGGAAAGATCACGGACACCGTCCACAAGGCGGATCCCAAGCGTTTCGCCTACCTGAACCTCTACCCCGGGTACGCCTCCGTGATCGAGAAGACGCAGCGTTCCTGTTTCCAGCTGGGGACGGCCACTTTCAAGGAATACCTCGAGCAGTACGTCAAGTACGTGGATCTTCCCTACGTCTGCTTCGACCACTACCCTTACCACAGCAACCGTGAACTCGATCCGCACTGCATCTCCCAGTTCTTTGCGGATCTGGACAACATTTCCGAGATCTGTCGCGAAAGCGGCCGTCACTTCTGGATCGTGATCCAGGTGAACAACAACGACGAAGCGCCGCAGACGGCTCCCACGGAATCCCAGCTGTACGCGCAGGCCTATACGGCGCTGGCTTACGGCGCGGATCTTATCTCCTGGGCATGCTGGTATCCCGGCTGGTGGTCCCACAACGTCCTTGACCGGGACGGCAAAAAGACGGAACAGTATGACAAGTTGTGCCGCGTGAACCCCGTCCTGCACGCGCTCGGGAACGAGATCGTGAAGTATAAGAACGTCCGCACGGACCTCGTGGGATTCAAAAAAGGCAGCGACGCCTACGCCCAGATCTCCGACACAGGCATCAAAGGCCGGCCGACGGCCGCGGGCAAGGTCGTTTCCTCTGCGGAAACGAAACTGTTCAAGGGAATCGTCTGTCCGGAGGGCTTTTCCATGACGGTAGGTCAGATGGTCTCGAAATCCGGGGACGGAAGCGAGGCCCTCATGATCGCGGACTCGACCGATTACGGCGGACGCGGTAGTTCCTATGAAGTTTCCTTCTCCATCCCGAAGGGCAAAACGGCCACGCTGTTCAAGGGAACTTCGAAGACCGTTCTGAAGGCGGGACCTAACGGACTCTGCAAGATCCCGATGGAACCCTGCGGAGGCTTCCTGGTAACGCTTCCCTGATCGGACTGCTACATAGTATCATATTAAAGTTACGGCGGCTGACATCCTATCAGCCGCCGTAACTTTGTATCCCTTTTAGGGTGATTTTCTACCGCATGTTCCAACAAAATGCACCCTAAAATCAAGGGCATTCTTTCACAGCCTGAAGAATTCAGAAGCGTCAATCTGATACCGCTTCAGCAGCTCATCCGCCTTCTCAAAACTCTTTTTACCCACGTGCGCCGAATGATTGTCGCTTCCGAAAGCGATCTTTACGCCGCTATGCTGCATATCCGCTATCCAGCCCAGATACTCGTCTAAAAACGCCTCGGGCATCGCGATCAGCATCGCGTCCTTGTTGATCTCAAAAGCAGCATTACATTCTAACAACGCCGCTCGCAGTTCTTCGCGCATGCTCCGCGTGATGACGGAGAAATCCAGGAACGGATTTTCCATTCCTCTGATCGGGTTCCACCACAGAAAATGCCCCAGGATCGTCGTGCACGGATGGGTCGCTGCGAACATGCACTGTCTGAAATAATCTTTCACGAAAATGTTTTTTTCGAGTTCGCAGTACATCGGCCAGTGGACGCTCGTGATCACGTAGTCCACCTTGTATTTCTCCATGAACGCGTCGTCCAGAGCCAGTGCTAAAGGCCCCCATGCGGGTCCGCCTTCTCTGATGCCGTACGCGGCGTCCTCATACCCGCCTTTTGCGATCTTCTCCAGTTCCCAGGCGGACATGACAGACGCCTCGACGCCGAAATGAAAATGTCCCTTCAGTTCCGGATGCGCAGCCATGGCGCGTTCGTATTCTTTGCGCGACGCCGCGATATCTTTTTCTGTCGGCTGGGCGTGGAGATGATCGCTGACGCCGAAGTCCCGGAGGCCCAGCTCCGCGTTTTCTTTGATCAGCGTTTCGAAATCGATGCAGGCTTCATCGCAGCTGCAGAACGTATGATGATGCCAGTCCGTATCTATTCTCATTATTCTTTCCCTTCCGGATCTATCTGATCGTGTTCCTGTTCTTGTTCGTCAGAAGCTGGTTGATCCTTTCGATGATCTTTTCCTTTTCGCTGTCGCAGTTGCCCGGCTGCCCGATCCGCCTGCACATCTGATGGAACACGTCGTATGCCTTGTAAAGCGTTTCGCATTCCTCAAGCGTCACGGCGGGCATGTCCGGTTTCCTGATATCCGTATGGGCCAGCGCCAGCTCGCTGCACGCCTGCCAGTACAGGACCAGATTCCCGTTCTTCATATCCACGGGGCACGAGATAAGGGTATATACAAATTCCTTGTCCTTTCCCTCGCAGCTGTACTCAATAAGTTTCAGACGTTCCAGCGCTTCGCTGAGATCCTCCCGCATGCCCATACCACCGTGCGGCAGCTTCTGCCATTCCATGATCAGCCGCTTCAGCGGGAATTCCGAACGCAGCGCCTGGGACGGGAACGGGATCCGGACGCTGTCGATATCAGGCGATGGCGTCTTCAGCGCGTTGCGGACGACACCGCCGTTCAAAATGGCGCCAGCATATCCGATGTCGTATTTTTTGTACCGTCCTGCCCTGCCGGCGATCTGTTTGATCTCCTCCGGCATAAGAGGCCGGACTTCCACGCCGTCGTACTTGACCAGTTCCGCAAACAGGACGCGCCGGATCGGCAAAGAGATCCCCATGCCGATGGCGTCCGTTGCCACCACAACCTGGGTCTCGCCGCTGGCGAACTTGCGGACCTCCTCGCGTCTGGCCGCGGGCGGCAGCGATCCGTAGATAACGGATACCTTGAAGTGTTTCCTTTCCAGCATCGCGGCGTACTGCAGCACGCTCCGCCGCGAGAACACGATCACAGCGTCCCCGGGCTGCACGCCGTCAAGTTCGTTCTTGTTGTAGCTCTGGTACTCCAGCGGCGTAAGGCGCTCGTACCGGCGGATCTCCGGCTCCGCCCCGGCCTGCTTCAACAGCTCCAGAACGGTCCCGAGCGCGATCGGCGCCATGCAGATATGTACCTCGCGCGCCGGGATCAGCAGGATCGCCTCCGTCCAGTGCGCCCCGCGGGCCGGATCGGCCATCATCTGGGCCTCGTCTATCACGGCCACGTCGTAATCCTCGTAAAAGTCGCACAACTCGATCGTGGACGCCGTCACGCAGGAAGCTGGGATGTCCTCACGCTCCTCGCCCGTCAGCAGGCTGCACGGGATCCCGTCGCGGTTGAGGTTGTCGAACACCTCCAGCGCAAGCAGTCTCAGCGGTCCTAAATAAACGCCGTTCTGCGCCTGCTTGAGGCGAAGTAAGGCCTGATACGTCTTTCCGCTGTTGGTCGGTCCCACGTGCAATATGAACTTTCTGTGCATGGCAGAGGCCTGCTCGATCATTTTTTCAAGCGTGAACTGACGCAGGTACTTGCGGCAGCTGGACCGTTCGTTCGCGGCCTCGCTGTCCTTGCTTTTTTTCTTCTTATGCTCCTCGCGGATCATCGCGTGTACGTTCGGATCGTCCAGCAGCTCCATCACCTTTTCCAGCGGCCATTTTTTGGTCTTGCGGTCCGTCACGGCACAGTCCTTCAGATACTTTTCGATGATGCTGTCGCCGATTTCGAACTGCTCCAGCAGCTGCGCCCTGGACAAAAGTTCCCCGTGCTGCTTCCCCGGTCTTTTTTCGCCTTTCGGTTTTCCGCGTTTTCTTCTCTCGCTCATGAATCTATGAACCCATTCTAAAAAAATTATTCGCCGCTATCCCCGGCATAGTCCGCCGCGCTCTTGCATACGTATACGACGCCGCCGGCCTTTATAACTGCCTCCGCCGTGTGCAAAGCGCAGTAGTTCGCAAGGACCGTCAGGGGCTTCGTAAGGCCTTTCGAGCCGATCAGCCTGTACGCGTCCGTTTCTTCCGGGACAAGCCCCTTTTCCAGCAGCGCCGGCAGCGTCACGGCCTGACCCGCCTTGAAATTCTTTTCAAGATCCGCAAGGGACACCGACGCGTAATTGCGGAACAGCTGCGTCGTTCGGTAGAACGAAATGCCGTCCGTTTCCATCCCCTCGCCCGCTTTTTTCAGATTCGCCCATCCGCGGGGCGGCTCGTCGTACAGGTACACGATCTCCTTGATCAGCATTTCGTCGATAAGGGTCGCCGTGTCCGTATTATCGGGTCTTTCGTCCTCCGGGTTCTTTTCCTTCTTGGCCGCATCCATTGAAAGATCTTTTGCCAGAAGGTCGATCAGTTCAGTCCCCCAGCGGCAGCGGCGCTCGCCGTTGATCTCGTAGCAAAACGGCAGGTCGCTCAGCGTCCGCAAATCTTTTACGCTTTCCCCGCGGAAGCGGTACTGCTCCAGTTCCTCCCTTTCGGGATCCAGCGCCAAAAACAGGATTAGGGACTTGCCTCTTATGCGCAAGGCGCCGATCTTCTTGCGGCCGCAGCGGAACAGTTCCCCTTTCCAGCTGATGTGGGACGTAACGCCCGCATAGGCGAAGAAGGCTTTCCTGATCATCTGGTAATAGCCGTTCAGTTCCTCGTCGGACTGGTACAACCGCGCCTTGAAGCTGCGGTCCAGGCGGATCTGCATATACTGTCCCGAGAGTTTCTGGGCATCCGGATACAGGTCCGTTACACTGAAGACTTCTTCTGCCTGGGGAACGGCCTGCTGGACGTCTTCCTGCGGCGTCGGCGGCAGCTTCTGCGCCTCGGGCGCGGGTCTGTGTACCGGCTGCGGCTTTGCTTGGGGCTGCGGGACCGTCTGTCCGCGTCTGGGTATCTTTTTCTTTTTCCGGCGGGGGTCTCGTAACGCTTCGAGCTCCGCGCGGATCCTTTCAAAACCGGGTATTGCCATACGCTATCTCTCCTCCCTGCCGCCGCGGATCATCCGCCCGGCCTCTTTCATGAGGACCTCTCTGTCGTTTTTGAGCCGTCCTTCCGTGATCTCCCCGAAAAGATGTTTTAAGATCTGTCCGATCACGGGTCCCGGCTCGGCGCCGAGATTTACGAGGTCCGTCCCGTTTACCGCCATGTCTTTGAGCGAAAAGCAGTTCTCCTGCTCGAGCAGCTCGTCCAGAATAGTGAAAAGTCCGTCCGCCTGCGCCAGCCGCTCCTCCCGGCACGTCTCGCTCTGCGCGGCGACGTCCGCGCGGTGGACCTGCAACAGTTCTCGCGTGCGCTGGGGTCCTATGCGGCACAGCAGCTTGTGCAGCTGTTTCCGGCCGCCCGAGAAGACCGTGTCGTGCAGCTCGACGAGCGTCACGACGGCGTCCCTTGTGGCGTGGTCCGCGCGCAGCGCGTTCATGATGTCACGGGCGTGTTTGGCGCTGTATTCGTGGTGGCCGTAAAAATGGCCGCCCTTTTCATCTTTTGTAAATGTTTCCGGCTTGCCTAGATCGTGGAACAGGAGCGCCAGCCGCACGTTCAGTTCCGGGACCGACGCGCCGACGGCGCGGCAGGTATGGGTCCACACGTCGTAGTCGTGGTGGCGGTTCTGCTGGTCAAATCCGACGCAAGGCAAAATCTGCGGCATGAGGACGCCCAGTACTTCGCTGTTCTCCGCAAGGATCCGTCCTGCGCCGGGGCCCGTCACGAGCCTGCACAGCTCCGCGTAGATCCGCTCGGCGGATATCTCCTTCAACAGATCCTTCTTCTTTCGGATGGCGGCGCATACGTCGGGAGAAAGCGAAAAATCGAGCACGGACGAAAACCGCAGCGCCCGCAGGATCCGCAGCCCGTCCTCATCGAACCTTTTCTCCGGGTCGCCTACGCAGCGGATGATCCTGTCTTTTATATCCTGCTTTCCGCCGAAGAGATCGGTCACGTTCCCGTCTTCGTCCATGATCATGGCGTTGACGGTGAAATCCCTTCTCGACAGATCGTCCCTTACGTTTTTTGAAAAGCGGACCGTATCCGGGTGCCTGTGATCCGCATAGTCCCCGTCGATGCGGTAGGTCGTGATCTCATAAGGAACCTTGTCCAGGGCCACCGTGACCGTTCCGTGCTTCAGCCCCGTCTCGATCACGTGATGTCCCAGTGCATTGAAGATCGCGGAACAGTCCTGCGGCAGGGCCGATGTCGTTATGTCCCAGTCGTGGACGGGACGGCCCATGACGGTATCCCGCACGCATCCCCCGACAAGGTATGCCTCGTATCCGTTTTCACGCAGTTTTTTCATGATATACCGGGCCTGTTCAGGGATCATCGCGGATCATCTCCTTTCTCATCTGTATTATATACGTGCGCGCGTATCCTGTCAACAGACTGTAAGCCTTCCGAAAAGAAAAATACGCGCGGGCCGCCGTTTCAGCGTCCCGCGCACTGTATATCGTGTCTCGTCTCAGCGGATCTGGCCGCTGCCGCGGATCACGTATTTGTATGAGCAGATCTCGTCCAGTCCCATCGGGCCCCTGGCGTGGAATTTCTGCGTGGAAATGCCGATCTCGCACCCAAGCCCGAACTCTCCTCCGTCCGTAAAGCGCGTCGACGCGTTCACGTACACGGCCGCGGAATCCACGGCGGAAGTGAACAGGTCTGCCGCCTCGGCGGATGTCGTCAGGATCGACTCCGAATGCCCCGTCGAGTGTCTGGCGATGTGTTCGCAGGCCTCCCCGACATCCTTGACGACGGCTACTGCCAGCTTGTAATCCAAAAATTCCGTATCGAAATCCTCAGGCCCTGCCTTCGTCCCGCTGATGATCCCGCCTGCCTCCTCGTCCAGGATCAGCTGCACGGGATGCAGATTCCTTGCCACCCGCCCTGCCACGAGTCTTTCACGCAACAAGGGCAGGAATTCTTTCGCAATTTCGCGTTTTACAAGGCATACTTCCTCCGCGTTGCACACGGACGGCCGCGAGCATTTCGCGTTCTCAATGATGTCCAGCGCCTCTTTCGGGTCTTTATAGCTGTCTACGTAAATATGGCATATACCGGTTCCCGTCTGGATGACTGGTACCTGGGCGTTGTCCGTCACGGCCTTGATAAGGCCCGCTCCCCCGCGCGGGATGAGCAGATCGATATACCCTTTCGCCGTCATCATATCCGTCACGGACTGCCTCGTGATATCCTCCACGAGTACCACCGCGTCCTCCGGCAGACCCGCTTTCGCAAGCCCGCGCCGCATCGCGCGAACGATAGCCGCGCAGGATCTGTGCGCCTCTTTGCCGCAGCGAAGGATACAGCCGGATCCCGCCTTGACGGTAAGGGCTGCTGCGTCCGAGGTCACGTTGGGACGGCTTTCGTATATAAGGCCGATGACGCCCATCGGAACGCCGACCTTCTCGATCAAAAGCCCGTTCGGCCGCTCGGTCCGGCTCTGTACCTTGCCGACGGGATCCGGAAGCGAAACGACGTCCCTGATGCCGTCCGCCATGCCTTTGATCCTTTGCTCGGTGAGCGACAGGCGGTCGATCATCACGTCGCTGATCTTCCCTTTCGCCTCTTCAACGTCCTCACGGTTCGCCGCAAGGATCTCTTCCCTGTCCTCCCAGAGACACGCGGCCATCTCTTCCAGCGCCCGGTCCTTTTTTTCAGTGCCGGCAAGCGCCAGGGCCGTTTTGGCCGCCTTCACATTTTTCAGCAGTTGCAGTGTAGCTGTCATAGAACTCCTTCTGAAAGTGTTTCAAGATGTCTTCCGGGTCAGTCCTTCTGCTTGCGGGCAGGACTTACGAATCTCGTTCCCACGTCCTCGCCGGCGATGATGTCGTACAAAAGTTCCGGCTCGCGTCCGTTCGCGATGACCATGTCGCATCCTGCCGCCGTCGCCAGTTTCGCGGCCGCGATCTTGGTCGCCATCCCGCCGGTGCCTCTCGCGGACCCGGCTCCGCCGGCCAGCGATTCGATCTGCGGGGTGATGTCCTCCACGCGCGAGATCAGTTTCGCGTCAGGATCCTTGTGCGGATCGCTCGAATACAGCCCGTCGATGTCGGACAAAAGGATCAAAAGATCCGCTTTCACCGCGCAGGCGACATATGCCGCCAGCGTGTCGTTGTCCCCGACGGTGATCTCTGCCGTCGCGAGCGTATCGTTCTCGTTCACCACGGGGATCGTGCCCAGCTGCAGAAGTTTCTCGAACGTGTTCTTCAGATTGTTCCGCTTGTATTCGCTTTCGAAATCATCGGCCGTGAGCAGGACCTGCGCCGCTATGTGGCTGTACTCCTGGAACTGCTTGTCGTAGAAATACATCAGTTCGCACTGCCCCACGGCTGCCGCCGCCTGCTTTGTCGGCGTGTCCTTCGGACGTTCCTGCAGCTTGAGTTTCCCGACGCCCATCGCGATGGCGCCGGAGGAGACCAGGATCACTTCGTGAGACGCGTTCCTGATGTCGCTCAGTACCCTTACGAGCGCGCCCATGTGTCTTATGTTGGGGTTCCCGGACTCATGCGTCAGGGAGGACGTCCCCACTTTGATTACGATTCTCATAGTTATTACCGATTATTGTCCTTTTTTAAGTTCCAGCGTCTTCTTATAGGACGCGATGACGGCGTCCATGGCGGCTGCCCGGAAGCCTGATTCCTCCAGCTTCCGCACGCCTTCGATGGTCGTGCCGCCCGGAGAGGTAACGGCGTCTTTCAACTGTCCTGGATGCCTGCCAGTTTCGAGCGCCATCGCGCCGGCACCCTTGACCGTTGCGGCAGCGTACTGAAGCGCCTTGTCCCGCGGCAGACCGCAGGCGACGGCTCCGTCTGCGAGCGCTTCCAGAAACAGGTATACGAAAGCGGGTCCGCAGCCCGTGAGAGCGGATGCCGCGTCGATCAGATGCTCGGGCAGCGGGTCGACGATGCCGGCAGGCGCCAGCAGAGATTTTAAGAAGTCTATAATCGCGTCGCTCACGTTGCGTCCGCAGTAAAGGATGACTCCCTCACCGACGGCCGCAGACGTATTGGGCATGATTCTGATCAGCGGCAGCTCCGTTCCGCAGAGCCTGCAGACGGTATCCATGCTCACGCCGGCCGCCATCGAGACGATTGTCTGATTGCCCTTTCTGCCTGCGATCTCGCTTTTGAAAGATATCAGCAGATCCGGCAGGACCTGGGGCTTTACGCCAAGGAACAGATAGTCCGCTTCCCGGATCACATCCACTATTTCCCTGACGGACGCTCCTTTTATCTGCGCGGCCAGCGCCGACGCCTTCTCTACGTCCTTATCGCACAGAAGGATCTTTTCAGCCATCCCGCTTTTTCCGGCGGTCTGCGCCAAGATCCCGCCCATATTGCCGGTCCCGATAAATCCGATAACCTTTCCCATGATGCTTCATCTCCCTAACGATTTATTAAGTCTAATAATATCCGAACGATTGTTATTTCACACCGCGCCGAGCCAGAACTGGGACACGATGAATCCTACGTACAGCGCCAGGAGCAGGATCCCCTGCACGCGGTACAGCTTCTGCTTGATCAGCGCCGGAAGCGTCAGGAACGCCATGACGAACACCATCAGCGGCACGTCGATCACAAGCGACGACGGCATGCCGAACAGCGTTTGCCCCGCCGGCAGCCCGAACGGCATGATGGCCGAGGCAAGACCGGACACCAGCACCAGATTGAAAAGATTTGCCCCGATGACGTTGCCCAAAGACAGCGATCCGTGCCCCTTCACAAGAGACGTGATGGCCGTCACCAGCTCAGGCAGCGAGGTCCCTAACGCCACGAAGGTCAGGGCGATCACGGCTTCGGGGACGCCCAGCATCTTGGCGATCTCCGTCCCGTTGTCCACGAGCAGGTCAGCGCCGACGGCGATCAGGGCCGCGCCCACGACGAGCATGACGATCTCGAGCCAGAGCTTCGTCTGCTTTTCCTTTTTGGGCTTCTCTTCCCCTTCCTGCTCACTGCTCTCTCCGGATCCCTCCGGTACCTCTTGAGGCTGCTCCGCAGGTTCTTCCGGCAAAGCGGTCCCTTCCTTCGCCTGCTTCAGCGCGTTGCGAAGGACCACCGTCATGTACAAAACGTATATCAGCAAAAGGATGATGCCGATATAGCGCGGGAATCCGCCGAGAACGTATGCCGAGAACAGATATACGGCCGTGG
>JAFSSK010000124.1 GCA_017451045.1 Clostridia bacterium | reverse complement strand
TAGCCGGAATACACCTCCATCTTTTTCCCAAGGCCCAAATGCGGCCAGGCGGCGTAGGCGTAGCAGTCAATGACCACCTGAAGGAAGTTGTCGCTTTCCACCCGGCGGATGGTCTCCGGATCCCGGAACAGGGCCCGGGGGACGCGCTTCAGGGTCATCATTTCCTTATTCGTTTTTTCCAGCAGACAGTTGGGGATCATCAGAAACGCCGGTATGAATTCGGAATTCTTATAAAGCCGTTCTGTCCCGTCTGCCTGCTTGAAAGCCAATTGTTTCAAATCATCATCTCCAGAAATCGCGCGAAAAACGATCTGTTCCCATCTTCACGCTCCCATTGTAGCAAACTAATTGTCCCATTTGCAGGACTGCTGAATAAGTGTCCCATAACGGGAACAATACGGCGATACCTCGGTCGTTTAGAGGTGCAGAGGCCTTGCGTCGGTTGGAAAAGGGGATATTTCAAATTAAGATTCTCACGGCAGGAACAATTTGCCGTATGCTTCGTCGTTAAAATATGTAAGGGGCCTTTTGCTGCCGGGCCCGTTGCGAAGGGAGGTGATAAGGCAACCGTATCGCACCACGCTGTGGGAAGAGGACAGTTACGGGACAAGAACAGAACAGAGCGGCATTTCTATGGACCGGCCACTGAGCCGGTCTTTTCTTATGCCCGCTCGGAAAGGAGCAAGTATATGGGAGAACTGAAACTGATCAAACTGGCCGACATACAGGCCAGGAACGTTGAGTGGCTGTGGGAGCCGTACCTGCCGAAGGGCAAGGTATCGATCCTCCGCGGCCATCCGGGCGAAGGCAAGTCCATGTTCATCATGGCGCTGATCTCCGCCCTTTCTACCGGCGACCCGCTGTTCAATGAGGAGGATCGCCGTGAGCCGGTCGCGTGCGTGTATCAGAGCGCAGAAGACGCTCTCGACGATACGATCAAACCCCGGCTTGACGCGGCTTTCGCCGACTGCGAACGGGTCTTCGCCATCGACGAGCGAAACGATCCCCTGTCCTTTACGGACAGTCGTATCGAGCAGGCGATCCGGGACACCAGCGCCGGGCTCATGATCCTCGACCCGCTGCAGGCGTACCTCGGCGCGAACGTGGATATGTACCGGGCCAACGAGGTGCGGCCGGTGCTGACCGGGCTGGTGGACGTATCCGCGCGCACGGGATGTGCGATCCTGCTGGTGGAGCACATGAACAAGATGAAGGGCGCTTCGGCGATCACAAAGGGCCTTGGCTCCATGGACATCACCGGCGCCGCCCGCAGCGTGCTGCTCCTCGGGAGGGCGAACGATCACTCTCCGGAGGTATACCTGGCTCATGTCAAAAGCAACCTGGCGCCCAGGGGACAGACCCTTGTCTTCATCACCGAAGACAACCGCATGTACTTCGTGGGCGCCAGCGACATCAGCGCAAACCAGTTGCTGGACTGCGCGGACGCGCCGGAATACCGGGAGACCAAGAGCGATCAGGTAGAGGCATCCCTGCTGGAGTATTTCATGGACAGCGAAGAGATCCCTTGCCAGCAGATCTACGACTTCTACGGTGGCAACGGTATCAGCAAGCGCACGGTGGACGGCGCCAAGAAGAAGCTCGGCATCCGTTCCGTCAAACGCGGTGACGCGTGGTACTGGGTACGTCCGGACAGCATCCCGCCGCAGCGGAAGAATGAAGGTTGCAATCTTGTCAGTACATAGAGATTGCAACCTTCCGAAGGGGGCAGGTCCATCCTGCCGACGTCCCCGCGAACGGAAGAAACGTGCGAAGAGCGCGGTCCGGCACCGTTCGCAAGCCCCCTGCAAGGGCACACCACCTGTTGTGCAGGTGTAGTGTGTTATACTGCTTTGCCGCATCGGGAAAAACCCGATTCGCGCAGTCGCCTGCGGGCGAAGAAAACGAGGGAACACAGTGCGTTCCCGAGATTTTCTTTGCAGCGGCAATGCAGGATTCTGACCCCCCCGCAGGGAGTGAATCAACATTGCAATCCCTGTATACATGCACTGTTGCAATGTTCCTTGAAAACACCAGTCAAACAAAGAAGGAGGCACATATGCCATACGCGATCATGCGATTCCAAAAATGTGCGGCAGGCGGCGTAGCTGCCAAGAACCGCCATAACGAACGGCTGAAGTCGGAATACAAAAGCAATCCGAACATCGACCGGGATCGAACCAGGAACAACTATCATCTCGTCGAACCGCACGGGAAATACAAACAGTGCTATACGGAGATGATCGAGCGCGCCGGCTGCCGGACGCGATCCAACAGTACCGTACTGGTGGAGACGCTGCTCACGGCATCGCCGGAGTTCATGAACCAACTGAATCCACAGGAACAGCGGCAGTTCTTTGAAAGGGCTGCTGCTTTTCTGTATGAGCGGATTGGAAAAGAGAACGTCGTGTCGGCGATCGTTCATATGGATGAGACGACGCCGCACATGCATCTGTGCTTCTGTCCGATCACGAAGGACGGACGCCTCAGCGCCAAGGAGATTCTGGGCAACAAGGCGGACCTGTCGAAATGGCAGGACGCGTTCTACGAGCACATGCACGGATACTATCCGGCGCTGGAACGCGGACTGCCGTCGGCACAGACGCACCGGAAGCATATCCCGGCGTATCTGTTCCGGGCATTGGACGACGCGGTAAACAGCATCGATACGGTCGACCGACTGTTGAGCGACGTCACCGTCTTCAACGCCGGCAAAAAGAAAGAAGAGGCGAAGAAGGAGCTCGGAGAGCATCTGCGCGGTTTCTACACGCTGGCGGCGAACGCGAAGCAGATCGATGCCTACGCCCGCAGCCTGGAACAGGCGAACGCGGAAAAGGACAAAGAGATCGCTTCCCTGAGCGACCGGCTGGAAGAGACGGACCTTGATCTGACGGCCTCTGAGGCGCGTGTAATGCAACTAAAGGCGGAAAAGGATCGGGCACTGGCATTGTTTGCGAGTATACCGCCGGAGCTGCGATCGGAAATCGAACGGAAAATGAGTAAAGCGAGGTAAACCATGAAAGAAAAGAAACTGAATCCCAACTGGGATATAGTACGGAAGGCGCTGGGGAAAGAACCTCAGACCGTCGATATTCCGAAGAGCACTGAACCTACGGAGCATCATGACGCACCGAAGCCGGGTATCATGACGCTGCCGCTGGATGCGCTGTGGCCGTTCCCCGATCATCCGTACAAGGTGATCGTGGATGAATCCCTGGATCAGCTGGCAGAGAGCATTCGGGAAAACGGTATCCTGTCGCCTGTCATTGTCCGGCCAGTGGAAGGCACGGACGAGTATGAGCTCATCTCAGGTCACAGGCGCTGCCGCGCGGCGGAGATGATCGGACTGAGAACGGTACCCGTGATCGTATCCGATCTCTCCCCGGAT
>JAFSSK010000123.1 GCA_017451045.1 Clostridia bacterium | reverse complement strand
TTTTCCTGCAGCGCCCGGGCAAGGTTTTCCATTGTTGTATTCTTATCCATTTTTTCTCTCCGTCAACTTCGATTTGTATGAATGATTATACTGTACTTCGCAGATGAAAACAAGAAACCTCCCTTGTCATGGTAGACAAAAGAGGTTTCTTTCATGGTGCGGGTAAGAGGACTTGAACCTCCACGAAGTTGCCCCCACTAGAACCTGAATCTAGCGCGTCTGCCAATTCCGCCATACCCGCATTGTCCCGAAACGGAACAGTGTTATTATAAACGGAGAAACAGTATTTGTCAATAACGATTTTCAAAAAAGAGCAAAAACGGTCAGAAACCTACTGGACATTTGCTTTCAATATGCTATAATCATATTAGACTATATTTTAAAATGGAGTTTAATCATGAGAAAATATAAAATCTTATCACTTATCCTGGCAGGGTTGATCCTTGCTTCCGCCGCCTCCTGCGCAGGGCAGGGTCAGCATGATTCTGAAACGGAAACAGGCAAGGAGCAGTCGATCGAAACGGAAAAACAGACGGAGACAGACGGCGGGCAAAAAGAGCCCCAGTCACAGGACGAAACACAGAAAGACACAGAGTCTGATACCGATCCTCAGACGCAGACGGAGCACGATCCCGAGACGCAGGATCCGCATACGCAGAGCGGCTCGGAAACGGGGCCTTCTCAGCAGGGCGGCGATGAGGAGGAAGGCTTTTATTCACTTGAAGAGATCCGCGCGAAAGAGGCGCTGTCCGCGGCCATGGAGCAGCTGAGGCGGACAGACGTCCTTCAGTCGGCCAATCTCAGGTCCATGACCGTCAACGGGGAGGACTTTTTCGTGCTGGCTTTCGTCAAGTATGACGGCGGAACGATCTCCAAATCCACGTCCGGGGCGACCGGCGTCAGCCGGCAGATCCTGACGAAGACCGATTACTATCTCACAGACGGCGAGAGCTACGCGTACAGAGTCCCGCTGTCCGAGCTGCAGTACCAGAAACTTGCGGCGGTCGTTAACGAACACATCGCATTCCTGTTCGATCCGCAGGATTATGACGGGATCGCAGGGATCCAGCGCGAGGACGGGACGTATGCCATCGACAGCAGGACCGTTTCGGCCAACGTGTCCCGCAAGTACGCCGCTGCCATCAAAAACGCCATGAAGATATCCCAGCCCAAGTCCGTCAGCGTGTCCGGTATGGAAGCGGGCTTCTATCTGTTGGGGGACGGCACGATGAAATCGTGCTCCTTCCGCATTTCCTTCGAAGCTTTGCTGGAGGACGGAACGACCCTGAACGGCTACATGCTGGACACGGTCGTCTTCAATGAAGGCAACGACACGGTCGACGTACCGTCCGATCTTTCCGGATTCACCGAATTCAGCTATGAAGACCTGACGGGAGAAAGCGACGAAGACCTTTCCAGAGAGATCGAACTGGGCATCTTCTCCGGGGCGGACTCGTTCGTCCTGGACGAGGAGAGCGGGGAACTGGCAGGCGCGCAGGCGGACTATATGGAAGAGCACGGGGACAAATATACCGGCAAGCGGGTCACGGTGACGGGAACCGTCAAGGAGACCGGGACCGACGAACATCTTGCGGGCCTTGCCGTCGGACAGAAGACGCTCGAATTGTACTTTGTCGATCCCGCAGGAAAGCCCGGAGACGGGAAAACGGTCAGAGTCACGGCCGTCATCACGCCGCGCGCCGAGTATTACGGGGCTTCGGCGGAAGGATACCTGTATGTTGTCCTGTCCTGCGAGATCCTGCAGCAGGAAATCGAATTCTCGCCCGTACTGGACCGGGTCCTGATCCTTACGGACGGGACGCAGATCTTTGAGGAGCCGGGCAGGGATCCCGTGGGCACTGTCCGCGCCGGTACCGAGTACATCCGGACGGGATACGATCCCGAGTGGACGAAGGTCAAGGACGACCAGGGCAACGTGTTCTATGTAAGGACGGCGGACTGCGCCGTGATGACGTCCGAGATCCCGTTCACGGAACCGATCGTGATGGAAGTATACAACTGCAACTACCTGTGGCTGCATTACACGCCGGACTTCGAGGAAAGCTCCAGGATCCAGCAGGAACTGGCGGCCGGAACGAGGCTGATAGCCATCGCCCAGCATGAAAACGGCCTGTATAAGGTGATCTACGGCGATAACAACGAAACGGCCTATGTCAGCCGCAAATATCTGAAACGCGTCGATCCCTGACGGAAGCGGAGGATTTAAAATGGAACAGAAAATATTCATCGATGCCAGTATCCAGGGGCCGGCTCCTGGCCGTACGTTCTGCTACCGCAGCGGCCTTGCCGTCTTTGAGGAGACGCTGAACGGAGGCGTTCTCGTATCAGCCGGATGCAACGCGGCGGGATATCCGCTGAACGTGCTGAGCAACTGCCCGAGCCGGATACGGCCGGAAAGGTTCAGCGAGGCAGGCGTGTTCGAAATGGATATCAACGGGATATCCGTCAACAGGGGCCTTTCGTTCGAGAGCTTCGAGAAAACGGAGGAGGACGGGACGCTGCATACGGTCCTTTTCCTGCGCTCCGGCATCCTTCCGCTGCGCATCCGCGTGCATACCGTCCTTGACGGATCCCAGATGATGACGAGATATTTCGAGCTGGAGAACCTCTCGGACGCGGATATGGCTCTGAGCCGCCTCGTCCTGCACGGCGGCGGTCTTGAGACGCTGGACCTCGGCGACATCAATATGATGCGGGCCGAAGACTGGAAAAAGATATACAGCGCGGGGTACTTCGCCAATGACGGCGCCTGCCGGGAGGGGGAATTCTCTTGGCGGCCGCTCGAAGGGGAAAGACTGTCCGTCTGCTCCAGGTTCAACAAGGACAGGTTCCGCCATCCCGTCATGTTCGTCCGCAACAACGCGTTCGGGACGATTTATTTTGCCCAGATCGGCTGGAGCGGCGGATGCTGCTTCACCGCAGACGTAAGCGGCCAGGACAACCGGAACGACGTAAGCCTTGCCATGGCCTGCGAGATAACGGGATATCATCCTTTGTGCGAGATAAGACCGGGCGAGACCTTCACGACCCCAGCCGTCCATTTCGGCGTCGTGCACGGGGGTCTTGACGATGCCGTCCAGCAGATGCATGTGCACGTCCGCCGGTCCGTGCTTTGCCGGAAAGAGGCGGACGGCAGAAAGTGCCTCGTCGGGGCAGGCATGGGGCCCGAGCACGACATGTCCGTCGAGACGACTAAGAAGTTTATGGAACAGCTGGCGCAGATGGGCGCCGAAGTCTTCATCATAGACGCCGGCTGGTACTGCCCGCCCGGCAGGGAAGCGAACGGCTGGTACGGCCTGAACGGCATCAACAGGATCAACTGCGAGCGGTATCCGCTGGACGCGCTGGCCAAACTGCGCGAATACGCGGCGTCCCTCGGCATGAACTTCGGCATGTGGACCGAGATCGAACGCATCGGCGGGGAGAGCGGCATCGGGAAGGAGCATCCGGACTGGTTCGCAAAAGACATCTACGGCGAAAAGCCCCAGGAAGGCGTGCTCGACCTGACGGTCCCGCAGGCATGGGACTGGGCTTTCTCGGAGCTTTGCTATATCATCGAAACCTATAAACTCGACCTTCTGCGCGTCGACTACAACACGGACATCCGCAGCGCGTTCCGCTTCCGGGATCTCGGCGGGGGGACGGAGGAATGCCTGTCGCTGCGGCATTTCCAGGCCGTCTACAGACTCTACGGGGAACTGAAGGCCAGATATCCGGACGTTATCTTCGAAAACTGCGCGTCCGGCGGCGGACGGACGGATCTGGGGCAGATGCAGGCGTTCAACCACACCTGGGTCTCGGACAACCAGCGCTCGCCCCGGTCGGTGGAGATCACCAACGGCATGACCATGGCGCTGCCGCCTGAAAGGGTGGACAGGCTGTTTGCCGGGATGGGATGCCACACGACGGGCAGCATCGATCTGCACATGCGCAACGTGATGTTCACTCACATGTCGCTCAACGTCATAGCGCCGGTCGGCGCGGCAGTGAACCCCGGGACGATGGATTTCATCCGCCACAGCGTGGATCTGTACAAGGAATTCATCCGCCCGATGCTGCCGCAGAGCCTCGTATACCACCATACTCCGTCAAGGAAAGAAATGGAGCAGGCGGGCCATATCGCACTCGAGATCGCGTCGCCCGAAAAGGACAGAAGCGCCGTCGGCGTCTTCGGGCTGGACGGGTCCCGGCGCGAACATATCGTTTACCCGCGCGGGATAAGCGAGGGGATGAACTACCGCGTGATCTGGGACAACTCGGGCGCCAGCGTTACGATGAGCGGTGCGGACATTCTGCGCAAGGGGATCAGCGTGACGATCCCGGCAGGCCTTTCTTCGGAACTGCTGCTCCTTTCGGCCGAATAAAAAAAGCAGACGGGGGATACCCGTCTGCAAAAGGTTTTTTTAGTCAGGTGAACAGGATGCTCAGCGCAAGGCACGTCTGCGCGGCGTAATAGGTGCCCATGCACAGCACGGGAGCGAATTTTTTATCCAGCCCCCCGAAGAGCATGAACCCCAGCACCGTGTCGCTGACGCAGAACAGCGCGGCGCCTAAACATGCCGGCCAGAACCGCGCCTGCTTCGTCATGATGAGAGACAAAAGCGCGCAGCAGAACATCCATAAAAGGAACAAAGAATACCCCGCCATGGCATACCGCTTGGAGCGCTGTTCGATCATTTTGCGCAGGACCAGAAGGAACATAAGGACGCACAGGACCGCGGCGGCGCCGAGCGCCGGCAGGGCGATCATGAACGACGAGGTCAGGAGGAAAGACAGAATATACAGGACGTGACCGGCGAAAAAGAAGCATACGCCCGTATAGAACGCGGCATCGCCGTGCAAAGCGAGGAACAGATCGCCGAGCATACCGCAGCCAAGACCCGCTATCACCAGGATCGAAGCGGCGTCAGGGCCGCTTTGGGCCAGGCAGAACAGGCCGATGCACAAAATGCAGAAGGTGGCCGCCGTCTTGCTGATCACGCTGAGCTTATGGCTGACGAACCCGTCTGCGACGATGAACAGCGTATCCAGACAGACGCTCAGGGCCAGTAGCAGGGGAAAAAGAATTTTCTGGGGCACGGTCCGTAACCTCCTTTTTCAAAACCTGATCCATTATACCACATATCGGGTGCCGCTGGCAAGCACACCCTTTTGAAACACGCGCAACACGGAGAGAAAAACTTGAAAAAACTGCTTTTTTTCTTGAAAAAGTATAGAAAAGAGTCAATCCTCAGTCCTTTGCTGAAAATGCTGGAGGCGCTGACGGACCTGGCTGTCCCGCTGCTCGTCGCCATGATCGTGGACGACGGCGTTGCCGCGGGCGACAGGGCTGTCGTCATCCGCACGGGGCTTTTGATGGTGGCCGCCGCGCTGGCGGGGCTCCTTCTGGCCGTGATCGCCCAGTATTTCGCGGCCCGCGCTTCTGCTGGCGCCGCGGCGCAGATGCGGCACGATCTTTTTGCGAAGATCCAGAGCCTGTCCTTCACGGAACTGGACAGAACGGGCACTGCGACCCTCATCACGCGCATGACGAGCGACGTCAACCAGGTGCAGAACGGCATCAACATGGGGCTTCGTCTGCTCCTCCGGTCGCCCTTCATCGTTTTCGGCGCGCTGATCATGGCGCTGCTGATCGACGTGCCCTCGGCGCTTGTTTTTGCCCTGGCCATCCCGCTTTTAGGGCTTGTCGTGTTTACGATCATCCTCTCCACCATGCCGCTGTACCGCGGCGTGCAGCATAAGCTGGACGCGGTCCTCGGACGGACCAGGCAGAATCTTTCGGGCGTCAGGGTCCTTCGGGCCTTCTGCAAGGAAGAGGAGGAGAGCGAGCAGTTCATCCTTTCCAACAAGGATCTTATGCGGGCGCAGAAGTTCGTGGGAGCCATTTCCGCGATCCTCAATCCCGCGACGTATCTGATCCTGAACCTAGCGATCGTGGCCCTTGTCTGGCGCGGAGCCGTCCGGATCGATTCGGGGGATCTTTCCCAGGGGCAGCTGATCGCACTGTACAATTACATGCTGCAGATACTGGTCGAGCTCATCAAGCTCGCCAACCTGATCATACTTCTTTCCCGCTCCGGCGCCTGCATGAAGCGCATCGGGGCGGTCCTTGACATGCGCTCTTCGCTGATGGTGAAGGGGAACGCCGTGCCGGAAAAGGCGGAAGGCCGCGTCGAGTTCGAACACGTGTCTCTTCGCTACAGCGGCGCGGGAGCCGATTCTCTGCAAAATATTTCGCTTTCCTGCGGAGCGGGGGAGCATTTCGGCATCATCGGCGCGACCGGCTCCGGAAAAACGTCTCTCGTCCAGCTGATCCCGCGGTTTTACGACTGCACGGAGGGCTGTGTGAGGGTGGACGGCGTGGACGTAAGGGACATGGATCCGACGTTTTTGAGGGGGCTTGTCGGGTATGTGCCGCAGAAGGCGGTTCTCTTTAGCGGCAGCGTACGGGAAAACCTTCTGTGGGGGAATCCGGACGCGACGGACGAAGAACTTTGGCAGGCACTTCGCGCCGCCCAGGCGGAGGAAGTGATCTTAAACAAACCGGGCGGACTGGACGAACCCGTCGAGCAGGACGGGCGCAACTTTTCCGGGGGACAGCGCCAGCGGCTCTGTATCGCGCGGGCGCTAGTGGGCTCGCCGCGCATCCTGATCCTTGACGACAGCTCGTCCGCACTGGACTATGCGACGGACGCCGCCTTGCGCGCGGCTTTGCGCAGCCTGCCGTGGCATCCCACCGTTTTCATCGTTTCCCAGCGCATCTCCTCGCTAAGAGGGGCGGACAGGATCATTGTCCTGGAAGAGGGTCTTTGCGCCGGTCAGGGAACGCATGACGAACTTTTGAAGGACTGCGAGATCTACCGTGAGATCGATCAGATCCAGACGGAAGGAGGTCCTGTCCATGCGTCGTGAGAACCTGAAAGAAAACCTTTCCGTCCTGAAAGGGATATGGAAATACGTGGTAAGGCACCGTCTGCTCGTCATCTTGTCCTTCGTGCTGGCGGCGGCAGGTTCCGTGCTCATGCTGCTGATCCCGAAACTGGTAGGGGAAGCCATCGACGGCGCCGTAGCCGCGGGGCAGGTGGATTTCGAAGCCATCATGCCGATCCTTCTCGAGATCGCGCTGCTCAGCGCGGGCATCGCACTGTCCGTCTGGCTGCTGAACATCTGCAACAATCATGTAGTCTATCAAGTGCTCCTGGAGATCCGGACGGATGCGTTCCGGCATATCCAGAAGCTTCCGCTGTCCTACCTTGACACAAAGCCTGGCGGCGATATCGTCAGCCGCATCATATCAGACGCGGACCAGTTCTCGGAAGGGCTCCTCTTGGGATTCACGCAGCTGTTTTCCGGGGTCGTCACCATCGTGGCGACGATCGTTTTCATGTTCCTTTTGAGTCCTGTCCTTGCGCTCGTCGTCGTTGTCCTGACCCCGCTTTCCTGGGTGACGGCGCACTTCATCGCCAAAAGGACGTACGGCTACTTCAGCGAGCAGTCCGCGATCCGCGGCGAGCAGACGGCGCTGATCAGCGAAATGATCGGCGGGCAGAAGATCGTGCAGGCTTTCCGGCACGAAGAGCAGTCCCAGAAGGCCTTCGACGAGGTCAACGGACGCCTGTGCAAAGCCTCTTTGCGCGCGACGTTCCTGTCTTCCATGGTAAATCCCTCGACGCGCTGCATCAACGCGATCGTGTTCGCGGCCGTGGCGCTGGCGGGCGGACTGTCTGTCATCAGCGCGCCGGCCTCCTTTACGGTCGGCAGCCTTGCCGCTTTTCTGAGCTACGCAAGCCAGTATACGAAGCCGTTCAACGAGATATCGGGCGTTATCGCCGAGCTGCAGAATGCCATCGCGTGCGCCAAAAGGCTGTTGGAACTCATTGCCCAGCCGCCGATGGAGCCGGACAGCCCGGACGCACTCGCCCTGAACGACGCGAAGGGGCAGGTCGACTTTGACAACGTCAGCTTTTCCTATCTTCCCGAGCAGCGGCTGATCGAGGATCTGGATCTTCACGTCAGCGCCGGGCAGCGGGTCGCGATCGTCGGCCCGACGGGCAGCGGAAAGACGACGCTCATGAATCTTCTGATGCGGTTCTATGAGACGCGGGAAGGAGAGATCCGGGTGGACGGGCATCCTGTCCGGTCCGTCACGCGTCCGTCTCTGCGTTCAAGTTTCGGCATGGTCCTGCAGGAGACGTGGATCAAGAACGCGACCGTGAGGGAAAACATCGCGCTGGGGAATCCAGACGCCACGACGGAACAGATCGAGCAGGCCGCTAAAGAGGCGCACGCGGACGGTTTCATCCGGCGTCTGCCGCAGGGATACGACACGGTGCTCGGCGACGACGAGGGCGGGCTTTCCCAGGGGCAGAAGCAGCTTCTGTGCATAGCGAGAGTGTTCTTGTGCCTGCCGCCCATGCTGATCCTGGACGAGGCGACGTCCTCCATCGACGCCAGGACCGAACTCAAGATCGGGCAGGCGTTCGCCAAGCTGATGAAGGGTAGGACTTCCTTCATCGTCGCGCACAGGCTGTCCACTGTCCGCGAAGCGGATATGATCCTTGTCATGAAAGAGGGACACGTCGTGGAGATCGGCACGCACGAGCAGCTGATCGCCATGAAAGGATTCTACTATTCTTTGCATCAGAGCCAGTTTGATATCGTCTAAAAAAAGATAAAAAACAAGGCCGGAAGGCCGGCAAGAGGAAAAAATGGAAAAGAAACCGGTTTATAAAGACGCAGAAAGACCCGTCGGGGAACGGGTGGCGGATCTTTTGTCCCGCATGACGCTCGAGGAGAAGATCGAGCAGATGCGTCTGTTCGAAAAGCCCCTTCAGCATTTTCCGGGCCATGACGACAGCAAGCCCTTTACGGACGAGGAGATCGAACGCATAAGGACGCTCGGCGCGACGATCTATTCGACGGATTCCGCGTCGGCCGATTTCATCAACAATCTGCAGGATTACATGCTCCATAAAACGCGGCTCGGGATCCCCATGTCCGTGCACGGCGAGTCGCTGCACGGCGCCATGAACGAAAACGGAACGGTCTTTCCCAACCCGACAGCCATGGCCGCGACGTTCGATGACGGACTGATAGGCGAGGTCGCCGACGCGATCGGCGAGGAAGTCCGGGCGAACGGGGTCGTGCAGACGTACGCGCCGAATCTGGACCTGACGCAGGACCCGAGATGGGGCAGATGCGAGGAGAACTTCGGAGAGGACCCGTACCTGACGGCCCGCATGGGCGTCGCTTACGTGAAAGGGCTGCAGAGCCGCGGCGTCGCCGCGTCCCCGAAGCATTTCGCGGCGCACGGCATGCCGCAGTCCGGCCTTAACAGAGCCGCCGTCCATTGCGGCGAAAGGGAACTGCGGGAAAGCTATCTGTATCCGTTCAAAAAGGTCTTCCAGGAGGGCGGGGCGATGTCCGTCATGCCGGCCTATTCGGAGATCGACGGCATCCCGTGCCACAGCAACCGGTATCTTCTGACGGATATTTTGCGCGGAGAATGGGGGTTCGAGGGTCCCGTCGTTTCGGACTGGGGTGGACTGTACTACCTGCACGGGCTGCACTACGTGGCAAAAGACGCAGCGGAAGCAGGGCGCATGGGTATTTTTGCCGGCGTGGACATGGAAGCGCCCAACGTGTTCGGCTTCGGCAACGAATTCGTCGAGGAGGTCCGCAAGGGGAACATCCCGATGGAACTGGTGGACAGGGCCGTCGGCCGTATCCTTGCATTGAAATTCCGGCTGGGGCTGTTCGAAAATCCCTACGCGGTCCCGGAAGACAGGAAAAAGGAGTTTATCCATACAAGGCGTCATCTTGATCTGGCTCAGCGGACGGAGGAAGAGGGAGCCGTCCTTCTGAAGAACGAGAACGATATGCTCCCGCTCAAAGACGGGATCGGGAAGATAGCCCTGATCGGGCCGAACGCGGATATCTTGCAGCTGGGAGACTATGCGCTGCCCAAAGCTACCGAGCGGGCGGTCACGGTGAAGCAGGCGCTTGAGGAGCGGGTAGGAAAGGACCGTGTACTGTTCTCGCGCGGGTGCAACATAGCGTTCGGAACGCAGCAGATGCACGAGGAGGCAGTGGCCGCGGCGAAAGCGGCAGACGTAGCCGTAGTCGTGCTCGGAGACAATTCCAGCTTTTACAACAACGAATTCTGGTCTGACAGGGAAGATCCCGCCGTGCGGAGCAATTCCGTCACGTGCGGAGAAACCTTCGACGTGGACGACCTCAATCTGCCGCCTGTGCAGCAGAAACTGCTGGAAGATGTTTTTGCCACCGGCACCCCGACGGTGCTTGTCATGCAGTCCGGAAGGCCTCATTCGATGGTTTGGGCGCAGGAACACATCCCGGCTATCCTCGAGGCGTTCTACGCGGGAGAGGTGGGCGGCTATGCCATCGTCCGGCTACTGTTCGGGGACGTGAATCCGTCCGGGAAGCTTCCGTGGAGCGTTCCTCGGTCTGTGGGACAGATCCCCGTGTATTACAACGCAAAGCCCTCCTGCGGCGTCAGGGAGAACATGCCCGGCGGTTCACCGGACCGTGCCGGCCGCATGTATGTCTTCAACACGCCGGAGCCGCTTTATAAGTTCGGGTTCGGACTGAGCTATACGACCTTTTCTTATTCGGATCTTGCCGTGGACAAGCCGGTATGCGGCGCTGACGAAACGGTGAGGGTCAGCGTAAAAGTCCGGAATACCGGCGGCCGGAAGGGAAAAGAGACCGTTCTCCTGTATCTGCGTAACAGGTACTGCCCTGTGACGCAGCCCAGGATCCGGCTTCGCGGATTCAGAAAAATCGAACTGAAACCGGGCAAAGAAAAACGTGTTGAGTTTTCACTGAACCGGGAGGATTTCGAATATATCGGGACCGATATGAGCCCGTGCGTAAGCCCCGGGACATTTGATGTTTTCATTGACAAACTGCAGACGGAATTCGTTTTGCAGTGACAAAATACAGCGGCAGATCCTCTGGTTGGGTCTGCCACTGTTTGATTCAGCAAGTGCGTTCCGCACGTATAAAACTACTTCATTAGTATGAGGATTTGCAACCATTGTTTTGTCAAGCAAAGAGTCAAGCATCGGTTGATTTTATAAATGATGCGTCGCTACAAAACAACCTGCTATTGTGTTATCATATCCATGCTGATACAGCATAGATTATTTGGATTTGGAGGAAGGAAACAATGGATACGCGAACAATTGGCCAAAAAATTGCAACTCTTAGAAAAAAGAAAGGTGTCACGCAGGAAGAACTTGCAAATGCGCTGACAATCTCTGCGCAAGCGATTTCAAAATGGGAAAATGGTGGCACGCCCGATATTGAGCATATTCCTGCAATTGCACAGTTTTTCAACGTCACGACAGACGAACTGTTTGGATGCAGTAAGATTAGCACTTCTGGCTTGGCACAAGCAATCTTTACAACGATACATTCGGAAAAACCAGAAAACCGAATGGAAAAAGTATTTGAAATCTGTTCCATGGCTGAAGCTGGCCTGTTTGGGACAATTGGCCCTATTGTATTTGACGAACGAGATTCCGACAAAGATTTTTATTCTCAAATGATGACAGAGAATGGTTTTACAAGTATGAGCCTCGGAAGTCATATGCGTTTTTTTCTTTGTGTTCCAGAATTAAATCACAAAAGCGAAGTGCTGCTTGACAATATCGACTACCATGGCTTGTTCAATGAATTGAGTCAAAAGGATGTTTTAGATTCCATTGAGTTTATTCTTAAGCGGAAAGACATCAGGAAGCAGTTCACTAATCATTTGTTACACAGGGAACTCAATTTGACCTTGGAACGTGCAAAAGAAATACTCAGCATTTTACAAGAGTACTCGCTTTTGAATTCGAGTACACTTGAGATAGATGACGCTGATGAAGTGGTTTACACTGTCAATACCTGTGGCGCATCAAATATCATTTCAATACTAGTATTCGCTCGAAATATAATTAAAGGAGCAAACTCGTTCTATTATTACAGTGGAGGAAGGGCTACAGCATTCCTTTAATGATATGGCGTCAGAAGTCATTAACATATTGTTCCAATACCGTTCTCGAATCTCTCTGGTAATCTCGTTCATAGCTTCCTCTAGGATTGCTTACTCAAAAACCTCCAAAGGCTCCAGAGTCTCCAAAGTCTCCATTTCTCGAGGTCCTTGGTACTCTATTATCTCGTGTCCCGGATGATTATTAAACGCACCTATGGTTTACCGTTTACGTTGAATCATTTCTGGCACGATATGTTTCGGGCCCGAATCTATGCACAGATCCGGGCCCGACCGTTTTTTGCATATGGTATTTAAGCTAAGCCAAAT
>JAFSSK010000122.1 GCA_017451045.1 Clostridia bacterium | reverse complement strand
GTGGGAGGACGGGGGTTAATCACCCCCTCCTACCCGATTACAGATCCGTTATTCCATTTCCTTTGCGAGGAAGGCTTCGAACTTGGGAAGCCACCAGTCCCTGTATCCCTCAAGCGAGGGATGGACGGGATCCTTCATATACTTTTGATAGTCTTCCGGGCTGACGGAAAGCATCTCCGGATCGCTCCAGAGATCCAAAACGCCGATATGCCATTTCTCCTTCACCTGCAGCAAGGCGGCCACCATTTTCTCATACGGCTCGCTTTGGAACTTCGTGCCGGTATAGAACCCGACGGGGCAGTGCCAGCGGTCTTTGGCATATTTTATGATGAACTCGATGGCACCCACGACCGTTTGTCTGTCGTAAACGGACAGATCGGCGGAAAGAGGCTCGGGAGATACGCAGCCTAAAGTGTTTCCCCGGCCTGCATCGTTGGTGGAAAGCTGGACCAGCACGTAATCAAGCGCCGGGATGTCTTTGCATTCCGAAAGGAGTCTTGAGACGTAGGAGTCGCTCGAGTTGTCCGCCAAAGTCGTCCCGCCCACGGCATGCTTGTGTACTTCTGCCCCGCAGTACTCATTTAACATATCGGCAAAGGATACGCCGTTGCTCCCGGTCCCGAATGTGACGCTGGATCCCAGACATAGTATCTTTTTGGATGAAAAATCCTGATGCTTCATTTTCTGCCCCCCTTACGGCTAATTTGAATCCTGCTTCATTATAGCACGCGAAAAGGAGAGGCTGCAACCTTATTCTTTCGGCTCGGAAGGACTGTCCTGCGAAGGAGAAGAATCCTGAATGGGCCCGGATCTCTTTGCCTGGATCACGCAGAAGATCCCGCCGATGAGGAACGTCAGCGAAAAGGCGAACGAAAGAGCGGACCAGATGGCAAGGTCCTTGTATGATCCGTAATTCGCAATACCGATCAAAGCGCCGGCAAAGTAGAAACCTGCGGATACGAAGCCGCCGTAAAGATGCTTGCGGGTCGCGATGCCGACGATGCCGGCAACCAGCATACTGATGGCAAGCAAAAGACCTGCAGTCCCGCTCACTTCTCCATTTTCAGATAAAGCGTTGCCGATACCGGCAAAACAGGACTGAAATGTTATAAATGCAAATAGAACGATGCTGATGATGCCAATGACGAGTCTGGCGGTTTTCATGTCTATTTCTCCTTTAGTTGATTGTTAATGTGACCCTATCGTAAATAAAATCCGTAAGAAAATCGTTATAATCATATACTTTCAGTATGAATTCGATCGACGAGACAGTTTCGATTCCTTTTTCTGAGAGCGAACTCTTGTACCAACTCATTTCATCGAACTTGCAGTCTCCCGCCCGGACGGTGGTCGCATAGAACGGATCCGCCATGATACCGTTGACGGCTTCTTCGTCCGTTGAGAACATGATTGTTTTGTCTTTCGTTTTGTTCACCAGGAAAAGGTCGAGGTAGAACCCCCAGGAATCGATCCTGTACCCTGTGACGATGACAGTCGCGTACTCGTTGTCAGCGAGAACAAGATCAGTCGGCAACTGCTCCCGTACGAATTTGGTCGCGTACTGCTCGCCGTAAAGATAGATATGAGCGCTTTCGTTGACAAAATCTCCGGCAAACCAGTCATTGTAGTCGTAAACGCGAATATCGAGCCGTATATCCGTCAGGTAGTCAATGTACCGTGCGGCTGCTCCAACGTCTGATGAATAGAAAGTGATTGATTCGTAGGCTTTGCTGCCCGGTGCGACCTTTTCGGATGAGATAGATCCGCAGGCAATCCCGCATATGGCTCCCCCCGAGACGGAGAACATCATGGTCTTGTCCGACGTTTTGTTGTAAAACTCCGCTTGCAGTGAAAATCCGGAATAGTTGTCCGGACTGATGCCTGTAATGACGATGGAACACTCGTTCGTGTCGATGATCGTCTCACCTGTGAACGTTATATGGCTGCAGACGGGCTCGATGACTTTCTGGGCGACGATCGTCGCGCCGCATACGGAGCAGTGGCTTCCTTCGGTCCTGCCCGCTTCGGTGAAAGTCGGTTCGATAGCCGGATCCATTACCGGGGTATGACCGGTCGCCGGGATCGAAGCCTGTGCCACGAGGACCGCTCTGCAAACGGAGCAGTGGCTGCCTTCCGTGAGACCTGTCACGGTGCATGTGGGGGCCCTTGCCGCGTCGGTTACGACCGTGTGTCCGGTCGCAGGAACGGTTTCCTGGGCAAGAAGGACCTCACCGCATACGGAGCAATGGCTTCCTTCCGTTTTTCCGGGCTGCGTGCAGGTCGGCGCGACAGCCGTATCCGTTACGACTCTATGTGACGCGGGAATCGTCTGCTGCGCTTTGATGACCTCGCCGCACACGGAACAGTGA
This sequence comes from Clostridia bacterium, assembly GCA_017451045.1. Classification (GTDB taxonomy): domain Bacteria; phylum Bacillota; class Clostridia; order Oscillospirales; family CAG-272; genus UBA1770. The sequence continues at coordinate 18,730 of JAFSSK010000122.1, read as the reverse complement.
CTCCCTTCGGTAAGGCCGTCTTCGGTGCACGTGGGAGATTTGGCCGGGTCGGTCACGACCGTGTGAGCGGCCGGGATCCTTGTCTGCGGGACGATGATCTCGCCGCATTCAGAGCAGTGGCTTCCTTCTGTCAGCCCGTCTTCCGTACAAGTCGGTGTAACACCGGGATCCGTGACAGGCACGTGGGTGTGTCCCGGCGTTTCGGACTGTTGTCCGGCCTGTGTGTCCGTTTTGTCATCCGGGATCTGCGTCTGCCCCGAATCGCACCCTGCCAGCAGCAGAAGAAGCAGCAGCAACGGCAGAAGGAAAAGCGCTATACGTTTGATTCTCATGGTTTACCTCCGTAATAACAGCCCCGGACCGGAAAGAAAAAACCGGCACAGGGCAAAGAATGCAGTTGCATTATACCCGTATACCGGTTAAAATTGTTATGCTGCCAGCATAACACAAAGAAAGATTTTTTACTTATAATGTTTAGACAGACGGGGCATGGGCTGCGCTGAAGATAAGCAGCCCGCCGATGATGGAAATGATCCCGAGCAGCGTATAGATGATCCGCTGGTTGCGCTTCCTGGCCCGCCGCGTGAAAATGATCCTGTTCCAGATATCAAGGATATTGAACATCAGGAAGTACGGAACGGGGAAGGTCAGGAACCAGGAGAGGAACACAAGGGCGAATTTGCCGTCCGGCGCCGAGGCGAATACGGCCATCGTGACGATCAGGAAAGCGATGTACGCGATGACGGACAGCACCACGACCGGCGTGTGGGGGCTTCGAAGCCCCGGGACGGCCTGGACGAACCTGTCCGCAGCGGTGGTGCCGGTCGCGACCCGCGTGACGGCGTCCTCCAGTTCTTTGGCGGACGGGTAGCGCTTGTCCGGGTCGGGCGAGGTGCACTTGCGCACGATGGCGCCGTAGCGGCCGGGTGCCAGTTTGTCCTTGGGGAGTTTGCCGGTCAGCATCATGTTGATGAGCACGCCAACGGCGTAGATGTCCGTGCGCGCATCGCTCTGTGCAAAGCCGAACTGTTCGGGCGCGGCGAAGCCGGGGGTGCCGAGGATCTGCGTATCAGCCGGCTGGTCCGGCTTGGACGAGCGGACGATGTCGAAGTCGGTGATGACGGCCACGCCCTCGCGCGTCACGATGATATTGTCCGGGGTGATGTCCCGGTGCGTGAAACCCGCCTCATGCATGGCACTAAGGCCTTCGCAGATATCGCGGGCGATGGAGCCCGTCAGCTTTTCGGAAAAGGGTTTTCCCCTATCGAGCAGTTTGGAAAGAACGTCCCCCTGGATGTATTCACGGATGATCTCGCAGCTGCCGCTGTCGTCCAGCACATAAAGGATGCCAACAAGGTGGTCGTTGCGAACGTCCTGGAGTTTTCTGAATTTTGCGGCGTCCGCGATATCGAGCCCGGTCCGGCGGACGACCAGTTTCTGCTCGGGTACGAAATAGCACATTTCGGCGTTGTCGCTGAAACGCGCGACGGTCCGCAGATTTTCCCGGACGTACTTGCCGGTGTTAGATTCAGACAATGAGATCACCCCCGAAAAAAACAGCATGGAGAAAGCATATGCAGAAGAAGACGCAGGAACTGCTGACCCTGATGAAAAGCAGCAAGGATTATGAGACCTACAGCAAAACGGTGGAGAACGAGCTTCTGCCGGAGCCGGAGAAACTGGCGGACGTGCTAGCCTACCATCTTACACAGCAGAAGAGGAAAAAGGAAGATGTGATCAAGGCTTCAGGCCTTTCCGTGTCTTACGGATACAACATCTTCAAAGGGGAAAGACACCCGGGAAGGGACAAGGTCATTATGCTCTGTATAGGCCTCGGGCTCGACGCGGCGCAGACCCAGACGCTCCTGCAGCGAACGGGGTACGCGGCGCTTTACGGCAGGGTGAAGCGGGACAACGCCATCCTGTTCGGCCTGGACAGAAAACTGTCCGTCATGGAACTCAACGAGCTTCTGTACGAGCTGGGACTGGAGATCCTTTGGTAATAGAAAAAAATTCGATAAAGAGAACGGACCGGGACGCGGAAAACGCGTCGCGGTTTTTCTTTTCCGTAAAAAGAAGGAGAGGCCGGAGAACTGGTCTCCGGCTCCCGCTCACTGCTTTTCCGGATAGACGAGTTTGTACTTTTCGCTGAATTCCCGGAAATGCTCGTCGTAATCGATGCTGTGCGCCTTCATGTCGCTGGCGTAGTGGTGCATGTCCAGCGCGTTTTTCCGGCTGATCTCCGAGACGCATCCGGCTATATTGGAACAGTGGCTCGCGACGCGTTCAAGGTCCGTGAGGATATTGGAAAGGATGAACCCGTGCTCGGTCGTGCACTCGTTTTTCTGGACTCTGCGTATGTGGTTCTCGCGGATGGTAGCCTCCAGATCCTCAACGGTCTCTTCCAGCGGTTCGACGAGGGCCGCGCTGTAAAGGTCGTTGTATAGGAAGGCGTTCTGCGCGAGCGTCATGATCTCGTCGATCGCGCGGCACAGCGTCTCGACCTCGATATGCGCGCTGTCCGAGAAGAGCATTTTCTTGTCCCGGATCTCCTCAGCGGACTCCACCAGGTTGACCGAGTGGTCCGAGATGCGTTCGAAATCACCGATCAGGCGAAGGAGTTTGGTAATGGTATGGCCGCCGCTTTCACTCAGGTTGTGCTCACCGGATATCTCCACGAGATAAGTGCCCAGCGCGTCTTCGTAAAGGTCGGCTTTCTCCTCCAGCTTGCGGATCTCCTCGGCCTCCTTTGGCGAGTAGGACCGAAGGATCAGCATGGAGCGCCGCAGAGCGTCGAAGGAGAACACGGCCATGTCCCGCGCCACTTCCTCGGCGCGCTCGAGGGCGATGTCCGGGGTGGCGAGCAGACGTTTGTCCAGAAGGATCGTCTTGTCGTCCGGGTCATGCCGTTCCGGCACGGATACGACCGCCAGTTTCTCCAGCAGCTTTCCGAACGGCGCCAGTAAAAGGACGGACAGGATCTTGAAAACGGTATGGATGCCCGCGACGCCCCACATGTTCACACTTACGGTGAGGAAGGCGAAATGGAAGATCGCGTTGAGGATGTAGAACAGGGACAAAAGGACGATGACGCCGATCACGTTGAAGTACAGGTGTACCAGCGCCGCGCGCTTGCCGTTCTTCCCGGCTCCCACGGAGGAGATCAGCGCCGTGACGCAGGTGCCGATGTTCTGGCCCATGATGATCGGGATGGCGGCGCCGAACGAAATGGCGCCCGTCATGGTCAGGGACTGCAATATACCGATGGAGGCGGAGGAGGACTGGACGATCACGGTGAGCACCATGCCGGCCAGGATCCCGAAGAACGGGTTCTTGAACATCGTGAGGATGCTCGTGAACGTCTCGTCGTCCTTGAGCTGCGAAACGGCTCCGGACATCAGCGACATGCCGACCATGAGGACCGAGAAACCCAAAAGGACCATGCCGATATCCCGTTTGCGCCCGCGCTTGAAGACCATGATCATGATAAGGCCCGCCAGCGCCAGGATCGGCATCCAGGCGTCAGGCGTGAGCCACGCGACGGCGCCCGAGACGGAATCGCCTCCGCCGAGGGACGACAGGGCCGTCAGCCAGGAGGTGACGGCGGTACCCACGTTGGCGCCCATGATGACGGCGACGGACTGGGACAGCGTCATGACAGCGGAGTTGACGAAGCCGACGACCATGACGGTCGTGGCGGAGGAGGACTGGATGATCGCCGTCACGCCCAGTCCCAGCAGAAAGCCCATGAGCGGTGTGGACGTCATCTTGCCCAGCGTGACTTTCAGACGGGAGCCCGCGCTGCGTTTGAGCGAATCCCCCATGATGTTCATACCGAACAGGAACAGGGAAAGACCGCAGATCAGCGTGAGAATATCAAAGACTGTCAAACCGGTTTCCTCCCTTCGTAGTTATCGCTTCCATTATACGACAACGGGCGGGGATGTGCAAGGAAAAAACTTCCATAGCTAAAAATTAATAAAAAAAGGTTGAAACTGTTTCTGATATATGCTATACTTACACGATAATGTCTTTTTGATGGATCCCTTGAGAACCCCCTGTAAAAGAGGTGAGGATTTGAATACGAATCAAAGCAGAGAGGGCCAGAAGGAACTGAATACCGAGGAGCGGAAACAGTACCGGCATATCGTTCTCAGCAACGAGGCTCTCTACGACAACGTTTATACCAACATGCGTCAGCGTGTGCTCTATACGTATTTCTTCCTGTATATCATCGTGACCGCGATAGAGACGGCGATCGTCATCCTGAACGCCTGGGGGATGGAAGGATTCAACATCGATTTCGTCGCGCTCCATCTTTTGTTCCCGGCCGGGGCGGACGCGGTGCTGATCATCGTGACGATGGTGGCCATCATCAGTAAAAGACTGTCCGGAACGGTTAAAAACGTCATCCTGATCACTTGCATGTCCATGATCTGTACGGTGCTTTACATCGCCCACGCGAGTTTTCCAGTGTTCGCGGTGCTGATGGCCGCACCGATCCTGATCACATCTGCCTTCATGTCCAAGAGACTGACGCTGTACGCGCTTGGACTGAGTACGATCCTGTTAGCAGTCGCCGTTTTCGTTTCCAAATGGTTCAACCCGATGATCGCAGAACTCAAGGACAGGCTCATCAACGCAGCCGTCCTTCTGTGCATCCTCATCGCGGAAACGGTGGTCATCTGCATCATCGACGATCTGCACAAGCAGCGTGAGGCGCTGCTGTCCCAGACGACCAAGGAAAACGAGCTCCTGGCGAACAAAGTCCGCATCGACGGGCTGACGGGCCTTTACAACCACACGAGTTTCTACGCAGATCTGGAAGCGGTGCTCGGGGATCCCGGACTGCTCGATAACCGGCACGCCGTCGCCGTGATGGACGTGGACGGGTTCAAGCAGATCAACGATTCGTTCGGACACGGCATGGGGGACGTCATCCTGCGCGAGGCTGCGGAATTGATCAAGGAGACCGTCGGCCGCAAGGGAAGCTGCTACCGGTACGGCGGAGACGAATTCACCGTGATCTTCAAAGACTGTTCCGTGGAATCGGCTGCGAACATCCTCTCCCGCATCTTAAGCAACACCAGCCGCATGCAGGCAAGACTGCCGCACGGGACGGAACTGAACGTGACGCTCAGCGCCGGGCTCAGCGAGGTGGGGCAGGATGCAACTTCGGAAAGCGTGTTCAGCGAGGCGGACAACGCGCTTCGCATGGCGAAACAGGCGGGCAAGAACCGGTACGTGGTGTTCACCGCGCCCGCAAAGAACTAGAAACACAAACTCGAACTGTTTGAATTAAACGGCAAAGCAGTCGAAAGGCTGTGGCGCAAAACTATAGGGCCTTCATGATACATGATGGCAGCCAGCTGCATTCGATCTGTTCTTAGAGAAAAGGACCTTGGATTTCAACACTTTTTTCAGGAGAATGGCTTGATGCTTTACAACATTTCGTTTGACATTGCTTCGCTTTTTATCTACATAACCCTTCTTTTCGTTCTCGCGACGGAGTACACGCTGAAGGAGAAGACGACAAGGGTCTTCGTCGTGCTGGTCTCGCTGCTTTTAGCGGGAGCCGTCCTGGACATCCTGACGGCAGTGACGATCAGCTACGCGGACAGACTGCCCGAGATTTTCAACCTGCTTTTCAACACGGTCTTCTTCCTTGTGTCGTCTCTGTGCATGTACGTGGCGGTGCGGTACGTGTTCCAGTCCGTCCGGCTGAAGAGCCGTCTGAACGACATCCTGACCACGGCCGTTCTGGGGCTTTACGCAGTCCTTCTCGTCGCGAACATCTTCACCGGCATCATCTTCTCGTTCGCCGGCAGGGTCTACACCCACGGGCCGCTGTTCGCGCTCAACTATCTCATGCCGGTCTACTGCCTTGTCGTGATCGCGGTCGTGCTGCTGTCCCGGCGCAAGATGTTCAAGAAAAGGCAGATCATATCGGACGTCATGCTGGTCGTCCTGGCCATAACGGGGACCGCTCTGCAGATGTTCGTCATGCCGGACGTGCTGCTCAACTTCTTCATGTACAGCGTGTCGGTCACGCTGATGATGTTCTCCCTCGAGACGCCGGACTACCGGGAACTCGAATACCTGCGGAAGAATCTGCAGCTCGAGGTGGAGAAGCAGATGAAGACCGCCGTCGAGGAGAAGAACAGGAGCGAACGCCTGTCCGTCGAGGTCATCCAGACCCTTGCTCAGACGATCGACGCCAAGGATGAGTACACCCGCGGCCATTCGGCGCGCGTGGCGGCATACTCCAGGGTCTTGGCCCTCGAGATCGGATGGAACGAAGCGGACGCGACGCGTCTTTACAACAACGCGCTGCTCCACGACATTGGAAAGATCGGCATTCCGGATGCCGTTCTCAATAAACCCGGGAAACTGACCCCGGATGAATACAAGCAGATACAGGGGCATACCGTCATCGGATACGAGATCCTTCTGAACGTGCCGGATCTGCCGGGTGTAACGCCCGTGGCAAGATCCCATCACGAGCGGTGGGACGGTCTCGGATACCCGGACGGCCTTAAGGAAACGCAGATCCCGCTGGACGCGCGCATCGTGAGCGTGGCGGACGCGTACGACGCGATGACCTCTCGCAGGGTGTACCGCGAAGGACTTCCCAAGGAATATGTCCGTGAAGAATTCGTCAAATACAAAGGAAAACAGTTTGATCCCGAACTGACGGACGTTTTCATCTCGCTGCTGGACAGCGGCGTGCTGGAACGGATACGCGACGAGGCAGTTGCGGCAGACGAGCGTCAGGTCTGATCAACTATTTGTGGAACTATGAAGAGTAATTTAAGTTTTCAGGACAAACGGCGGGAGGAATTCTCCGCCAACAGGCAGTGCCGGATCCTTCTGGGAATCTCAATACTGATGCTTGCGCTGGTCTGGGTTCTCAATGAGACGAACGTGTTCCGTCTGAACTCGACGCAGATGCGGCTGTTCGGCGCGATAGGCCTTGCCATCATGGTGTCCGTTTTCATCGTGACCGGTATCGAAACGGAGAAGAACAAGCCGTATATCAAGTATCTTCTGATCTTCGCCCTGTCCAGCGTATGTTTCATCATCAATATGGTGTTCACTTTCCACGCGGCGATCCTTGTCGCCGTCCCGATGGTCATCGGATTTCAGTATGAATCAAAAAGACTCAGCCTTACTGCCACGGTGTGCTCTGCGCTGATCTCGACGGCGGCGCCCGTCCTGGGATTCGTATGCCGGCTGTGGGAGAAGAGATTTCCCGCATTCCTTTACATGATTACGTCCGGCGAGAGGGTAACTGCGTCCGAGCCCGTGGCAAGTGAAAACTTCTGGAGCAATCTGCTTGGCGTGTTGGTTTACATATGTCTTACGAATCTTTTGTTCTGCCTGATCTTCGGCGTCATGCTGAGGCTGAACACGAAGCGCGCCGAAACCGGCGTCGCGGAACGGCTGATGCTGACCCAGATCGGACGCACCGACTCCCTGACGGAACTTTACAACCAGAACTTCTTCCTGACGGTTATGAGCAACGGCACGTTCGAGGGGAACGTCGGCGTGATCTTCTTCGACATCAACAACATGAAGTCTTTCAACGACCTGCACGGCCACAACTTCGGGGACCTGCTTATCAAGCGGTGCGCCGAGAGCATCAAGCGGGCGCTGACGGACGAAGCGGCAGCTTTCCGGATCGGAGGCGATGAGTTCGTCATCATCACCCAGGCGGAAAGCAGGGAGGATCTGGACAGTCTTTTAGATAGATGGCAGAAGGCACTGGCCGAGGTCAACTGCGAGAACGAAAAGGAATACGGCGGCCTTGAATGCTCGCTTTCATATGGGACGGCCTACGGGGACGCTTCCGGCCTGGAAGAACTAGTGCACGAAGCGGACATGATGATGTACGAGAACAAAAAGAGCAGCGGAGCGGGCCGCTGAAAGAGCCTGCCTCCGTGCATTCCGTGCATGCTAAAATTTGTGTTGACATCTTTTTTGTGATTATGATATAATAATATATCCCATTGGCTTGATTTTAACCATCGAGGTGTAAATATGGAACAAACTAAGAAAAAGTCGGGGGTTGCCGGAAAGATCATAGACGTCTTGATTTGGATATTCGTCGCGTTCGCGATCCTGGTCACCATCATGGTGTTCAGCATGCAGAACAACACGGACGGGATTCCGTCCATGTTCGGCAAGAGTTTCGTGACGATCCTTTCAGATTCGATGACGCCCGAATTCAAAACGGGAGACCTGATCATCGTTGAAACGGCATCTCATTTCGACGCCCGAGAACTGGAAGTCGGGGAAGTCATCACATTCCACTCCTCCCAGGATATAGACGGAGACGGCAAGACCGGCGATATCGAGACGCACAGGATCGTGGCCGTGGAAATGCGGGGCGGCATCGCCTACTACCAGACCCAGGGCGACAACAGGGAAATGTGCCCGGTACCCGATCCGTTCATCTCATACACGGAAGTCATCGGCCGCTGGACAGGCAGCAAGACGCCCGGCATCGGCAATTTCATTTCACTGCTCAGTTCCAGGATCGGATTCTTCTTCTTCATCGTTCTGCCGATGATCCTGTTCTTCCTGTACGGCGTGGTCAATTTCGTGCTGGTCCTCGTCAGGAACAGGCAGAAACCGGATACGATCGTCGTCCGCAACCAGCTGGACGAGGAAGAGATCAAACGGCGCGCCGTCGAGGAATATCTGAGGCAGCAGGCTGAAAAGAACAAGGCAGCCGAGAGCGCACCAGCGGCGGAAGAACCCGCAGCCGGCGATGCGCCTGCTGAAGAAGCACCCGCAGAAGAGGCGTCCGCTGAAGAAGTTCCGGCCGAAGAAGAACCCGCCGAGGAAGCGCCGGAAGAAAGGCAGGACGAATAAGCAAGACGTCCCTCAGTATCTTGATTAGCAAACGGGAAAGCCGGCCGGGACTCCGGCCGGCTTTCAGTTGAGAAAGGTTTTCGTATGGAAGGTTTTTTGAACTGGTTCTTTGCATTTATGCAGCATATGATCGACGGACTGTGGTCCATCATATACGGCATATTCAACGGAATCGTGACCGTATTCAATATACCTTATTATTTCTCCCTCTTCGGATCGCACAAGGATACCTTCACGGCATTTGACTGGATACTCTCCATCCTGGCGTTTCTGATCGTATTCGCCATCTGGGGCATCATCATCTGGATGCTCGTCATGCTCATCCGCAAGTACATCCGCTTCCGTAAAACGAACGTCGGCGCGGAGGACCTGCTGCAGGAGCTGGCGGATATGCACCGGGACGTCATGAGACTGACGCGCGAGAAGGAAAAGATCATGGCGCTTAAGTTCGGCGAGACCAACATCCCGATGAGCGAGATCAGCGCAATCATCAACGGCGATCTTGACGCGGACGCGGTCGCGGCCAACGCCGCTGCGAACGCCGCATTGCGCGAGGGCGAGGAGGAAGAGGCTGCCGCCGGCGGCGCCGCAACGAATCTCGAGAACGTCCGCTTTACAAGGCTCAACGCGGTGGACAACCGGTATATGGATTACACGCCGCCCGCCTACCAGAACGATTTCACGCTGGAATCCCTTTGCGACACATTCCGCAACTTCTGCTGCTCCCGTATGGGGCTGTTCTATGAAAAGAAGATCATAAGGCTTATGTTCGCGGGGCTTTCCACGACCAAGCTGATCCTTCTGCAGGGTATTTCCGGTACAGGTAAAACATCTTTGCCGTACGCTATGGGCAAGTTCTTCCAGAACGACGCGACCATCGTGTCCGTGCAGCCGTCCTGGCGTGACAGGACAGAGATGTTCGGATTCTTCAATGAATTCACGAAGAAATTCAACGAGACGGAACTGCTTAAGAGAATATACGAATCATCCTACAACGACAACATCAACGTGGTCATCCTCGACGAGATGAACATCGCCCGTGTCGAGTACTACTTCGCCGAGATGCTTTCCATCATGGAAATGCCGGATCCCCGCGAGTGGCAGATCGAACTGGTCCCCTCGCCCTGGCCGAACGACCCTAAGCGCCTCAATGAAGGTAAACTGCTGATCCCGCAGAACGTATGGTACGTGGGAACGGCAAACAACGACGACTCGACGTTCGCCGTTTCCGATAAGGTGTACGACCGTGCGCTGACCATTAACATCGACAGCAAGGCTGATCCTTTCGAGGCGCCGGACACGCCGCCCGCGAACATCAGTTTCTCCTATGTGGACTCGCTGTACAAGAAAGCTTTCGAAGAGCATCCGCTCGAGCAGAAATATCTTGACGACATCGAAAAACTGGACGCTTACGTCATCCGTAAATTCCGTGTGGCATTCGGTAACCGTATCATGAAGCAGATGAGAACATTCGTTCCGGCTTACGTGGCCTGCGGCGGGACCGTCATCGAGGGAATTGACCACATTATGGTAACGAAAGTGTTCCGTAAATTCGACAGCTTGAACCTGTCCCTGATCAGAGACGAGATCAAGGGCCTGATCAACTACATGAACTCGCTGTTCGGCGTCGGGGAGATGGCGGAATGCATCGCCTACCTCGAGCGTCTGTACAAGTCTCACTAAACAATAACCTGATACCATCACAACACAAAAATACTGGGAGGCAGTTACCATGGCTACGGAAAAGAGTAAAGAAAAACTTTCTTACGACGGTTTCCACGAGCGGGCAACTGCCTTTTTCAACCGTGAACTGGAAGGGTACGAGCCTTACGTCTATACCAGGGACGCCTTGATGGAAGCGGAGTCCGAGGTGGAACTCAACAAGACGAACATGTCCACCACCATCACGACGGACTGGATCGATTTCATCGAATCCAGGATGCCGGCGCTGGACGCCTGCGTCCGCGTGCCGGGACGCGCCATCGAGGACGTGGACGAGATCCTGCCCGTGGAACTGTCCAGGCACATCACCGAGAAATCCGTCAGGCACCTGGCCCAGCATACCAACAATATCTCCAAGATCGAAGGGGACATGGTCACGCCGGAAAAGCTGCTCAACGTCTATCACGAGGAAACGCTGCTCACCTACGAGAACAGGTTCGTGAACACGTTGATCAACCACCTTTTGGCTTTCTTCGAGATCCGGTACAAAGCCCTCAAGGAGCGCGAAGGCCGGGAAATGAAATTCGCTTTCACCTATGACGCAAACTTCCAGCTGGAGGGCACGACGGGAAAGATATCCCTTTCCATCGAAGAGTCCGCCCCGGACAACGAAAAGCCGAAGGGAAGGAAGAAAGAGAACGACGTCTCTGCGATGTTCAATGTCAACCTGATCCGCGTGGAGAAGATATACTATTCGCTCGTCGGATATTTCAATTCGGATTTCTGCCGCGCGCTCGGGAAGAACTACATCCGTCCGCCGGTCATCCGCACGAACGCGATACTGAAGAACAAGGACATGCACCAGTGCCTGGAGCTCTGGGAGTTCATCGAAGGCTACGACAAGACCGGTTTCGCCATGAGCGAAGAGAAAATGCAGCAGATGCCCTATCAGGACTACGTGCGCGAGCTGTTCCCGAAACTGGCGATGCTGTACGAAGATTTCCAGCACCAGGTCGTCGGCGCGGACGACGAGTCCAGACTCCTGTCCCGCTCTGAGGAAACGGGCAAAGCTTCCGACGTTACGAAAGTGACGGACGAGGACGAAGACGACGAATACACGGTATTCGATTCCGAATATAAGAAACTGGTCCCGATCTCCGCTCTGAACGACAAGCACCGGCTGTCCCCGGACGAGAGGAAGATTCGCGACGCGGTCGCTCTTGCCATCTACATGGATGACCTGCTCGAGCGCGAACGGCTGAAACGCGAAGCCGAGGAGCGCAAGAAGGAAGAGGAAAGACTGCGCAAGGAAGAGGAAGCCAGAGTAGCCGAAGAAATGGAACGGCTGCGCAAGGAGAAGGAAGAACAGGAACGCAGGGAAAAGGAAGAAGCCGAGCGGAAAGCCAAAGAAGAAGCCGAGCGGAAAGCCAAAGAAGAGGCCGAGCGGAAAGCCAAAGAAGAGGCCGAGCGGAAAGCCAAAGAAGAGGCCGAGCGGAAAGCCGCGGAAGAAGAAGCTGCGCGCAAAGCGGCAGAAGAGGAAGCCGCTCGCAAAGCTGCAGAGGAAGAGGCTGCACGCAAGGCCGCAGAGGAAGAGGCCGCACGCAAGGCTGCCGAAGAAGAAGCCGTACGCAAAGCCGCGGAAGAGGAAGCAGCTCGCAAAGCCGCGGAAGAGGAAGCAGCTCGCAAAGCCGCTGAAGAAGAGGCTGCACGCAAAGCTGCCGAAGAAGAAGCTGCGCGTAAAGCCGCTGAAGAGGAAGCAGCTCGCAAGGCCGCGGAAGAAGAGGCTGCGCATAAAGCTGCCGAAGAAGAAGCCGCACGCAAAGCAGCAGAAGAGGAAAAAGCCCGCAAAGCAGCGGAGAAAGAAGCCGCGCGGATCGCCGCAGCGGCAGCTGCCCGCAAGGTGGCAGAGGAAGAGGCCGCACGGAAAGAGGCCGAGGAAGAAGCTGCTCGCAAGGCTGCGGAGGAAGAAGCAGCCCGTATCGCTGCCGAAGAGGCTGCTATGCCGCCTGAAGAAGCTGAACGCGCAAGGAAAGCGAGACTTCTCAGAGAAAAGATCAAACTGGATGAAGCCAAACGCCAGCAGATGCAGGAAAAGGAAGCCGACTCGGACGACGGCAACGACATCTCCGGCATTTCCGAGTCTCTGTTCCTGCAGCTGACGGGATATACGCGCCAGCAGTACGTCAACATGCCCAGAAAGCGCAAGAAGAAGATCCTGGAGAACCTCAAGAAGACGCCGGAATACAAGCAGGCGATCAAGGGACGCGGACACAACCGCGCGATGAAGGACCTTGAGGCGCGCCAGGTGGAAGTCGACGCGGAAGGCAACATCATCAAAAGGTAAGCAAGGAAATCAGAAACCCGGCCAAAGGGGGAATTGAACATGGAAAAGAAGCGCAGCAAAGCGCGTTCGATCATTTCTTCCATTATTTATATAGTGATCATCTCGCTGCTCGTCGTCCTGCTGGTCCACGTGGTCAGCGCAAAGATGAAGGGCAAGGTGCCGATGGTATTCGGCTATTCCGTGATGCGGATCGTCTCCAACAGTATGGAGGACGCGATCCCGACGGGCACCTATATCCTTGTCCGCGAAGCGAAGGCGGAGGAGGTCAGGGAGGGAGACGTCATCACCTTCTACTCCATCGATCCGGCTATCTACAACCAGCCGAACACCCACAGGGTGATGGAGATCAAGACGGACGAGGACGGTGCGATCTCTTTCGTGACCAGAGGCGACCACAACCTGAAAAACGATGATTACGAAGTCACCGGAGACAGAGTCATCGGGATATACTGCCGCAACCTGGTCGTTCTGACGGCCATCGCGGGATTCTTCATGACGAAGTTCATGCTGATCGTCATCATCCTGGTACAGGCGCTGATCATCATCATGGTCGTCACGACGATCGTGAAAGGCCGCAGGGAAAAGAACGAGACTGAAAAGGAAGCGCAAGAGCAGCCGCAGGAAGAGGAAAAACCTGCCGACCTTTGTGAAGAAGACCAGAAGAAGATAGACGAACTGGTCCGGCAGATGAAGGAAAGCGGACAGGCGCCCGAGCAGGGATCCGAAGAGGAGTCCGGAAAAGAAGAATAATCAGGAATGGTATCAATGATATTTGAAGAAAAGGAGGGTGACGGCAATGGACGAACAGAATAAGACCGGAGAAGAGATCCCGGCCGAAGAAGTGAAAACTGAAGATATTCCGCAGGAAGACGCTGCCGGATCATCCCCGGAAGAGGCGCAGGTAACTGAGGAAAAAGCGCCGCAGGAAGGAAAAGCGAAAGAGCCTGAAGAAGGCAAGGCGGAAGAGAACGGCCCGGCTCCGGACGAAGTGACGGAGGAAATGACCGAAACGCTCGCCGCGGAGCAGCACAGCCAGCTCAAGAAGAAGGCCAAGGAAGACGCGAAGGTCAAGAAGAAATTCAAGAAGCTCACCTGGCAGACGACCCTAAAACTATCTTTGGCTTTCGTAACGACCATTCTGTTTTTGTTTTTCATTTATGCCGTGCTCGGCATGAACAATTACAAGACGACCATTGCGGAGCAGAACGCCCGTGACAGGACACGGCTCGAAGAGGAACTGACGGCCGGATACATCGAGACCCAGTTCAACAAGCTTTACGAGCTGTCCGAAAGGCTGAAGGGCGCCTCAACCAAGGAAGAAGTCGTGGCCGTGCTCTCCCCCTATATCGACACGGAAGAATTCGGGAACCTCAATTACTACTATGATGAAATGGTGTACGATGCGAACGGCGAAGTCGTGCATATGACGCTCGACCCGGCCATCGCGGCTGTCGTGGGGAGCGTGAGACCCCGGACGACGGTGCGCTTTACCGAAAGCATCGAGGGCGCGAACTGTATCGGTTTCTACGTGCCGATCGCCGGAAGCGCCGTAATCGACGGACTTTTGTCTGAGATCAGGGATATCGAAGTCGTCAACGTGGTGCCCATCAACTTCGACTCCAAGAGCGGAACGGCTTTCATCACGACCGACGGTACGGTCATCAGCTCCTATACTGGTTCGGATACCGATTACACGTTCGGATCGGACTTCTACACGTTCTTAAAGAACTTTTCGGAGAACAAGACGTTCGCGGACGATTTCCGCAAGAATCTGATGGAGACCGGCGAGTACACCGTCCAGCTGGAGATGACCAACGGCCAGTCCTTCATGATCCTAGGGTCTTTAGTCGAGGCGGCAGACGACCACTACGCCATCGTGAGCGTGATCCCGGCCGGCGCGTTTCTGACGGAGGCGTACTCCTACGCCTACCAGATCATCGTGATCTCCATCATCAGTATCGCGATGCTGGTCATCATCCAGGTGTACTTCTTGTTCTTCTATAGGCAGAAGACACAGGAACTGAAGAAATTCTCCCTCATCAACGCGGAATTCAACGTGCCCAACCAGACGGCCTTCACCAAGGAGGCTGAGGAACGCATCTCGAAATCGACCGATATGTCGTTCGCGGTGCTGTTCATCCGTATGGAGCAGTACGACTCCTACTCCTCTCAGTTCGATAAGGAAATGTGGGGAAGCGTCATGCAGTTCCTGTTCAAGATCGTAGCGACGGGATTCAGAGATACTTCCGTGTCGACCAGGAAGGAAACGTACGGTTATCTGGACAACGGCGAGATCGCGGTCCTGATGCCGCTGGGCGGCCGGGACGGAGAGCTCAACACGTATATGCAGCTGTTAAACGCTGTCGTGAACAAGAACGAGACGCTTACCCGAAATCACCTGACACTGACGCTGCGGGCCGGCGTTTACATCATCTCCAACTCCCAGCGCGGCAAGGTGTCCGTCCATACGGCCATCAACCTTGCGCGTAAGGCACTGGACCTGGACGAGAAGCATCACCGCAAGAACGTGTTCATCCACGTGTACTCCAGCGAGACGGAAACGATTTTGCGCAACGAGTCCATGATTGAGATGAAGATGGAATCCGCGCTGGCAAGCGGCGACTTCAAAGTCTTTTTGCAGCCGAAATACAATTTCGCGCAGGACAAACTGGACAGCGCCGAGGCGCTCGTCCGTTGGTTCGACCCGGACAAGGGCGTTTACTCCTACCCGAACGACTTCATCTACCTGTTCGAGTCCAACGGATTCATCACGAAGATGGACCGGTTCGTGTATACGGAGGTCTGCAAGTATTTCGAAAAGGCCGTCGAGCGCGGTGAGAAGACCGTGCCTGTATCCGTCAACGTATCCCGTGTGACGGCTGCGCAGTCCGATTTCGCCAAGTTCTATATCGACACGAAGCGTAAGCACAATGTTCCCGGCGGACTTATCACCATCGAGTTCACCGAGAGCTTCGCGATGGAAAACTACGAACTTCTCGCCGATCTGTCCAACCAGCTGCACGCCAACGGCATCCAGGTATCCATCGACGACTTCGGCTCCGGCTATTCATCCTTCAACATGCTGAAGAACGTCAACGTGGACGAGTTGAAGATGGACGCGCTGTTCCTGAAACCCGGTCCCGATCCGGAAAGGGACAAGACCATCATCAAAGACGTCGCCTCGCTGGCCCGTGACATCAAGGTCAAGGTCGTGCAGGAAGGCGTCGAGACCGAGGAACAGTTCAATATGCTGAAGGCCTTCGGCATTGATGTCCTGCAGGGATACTACTACGCGAAAGCGATACCGATGGAGGAATACAGACTGTTCGTCAATTCCAACACGTCCATCCGTTTCAAAGCAAAAGTCAAATAACGCAAACAGGCCGGATCATTCTGGCCTTTTTGCGTCAGCCTTCAGAAAGGAGCGGCGCATGAGACGATCGCTCATAAAAACAATATGTATAATGGCGGCTCTGTTGCTGCTGCTCAGCAGCTGCACAGGCAGGGTAACGGCAGAACCCGACGAGGCCGCCGTGGCGGCGGCCATCCGCGCGTACAGCGCATCGGGCGGGTCGGGAAACGATCCGATCACGGAGCGGTTCGACACGACGGTCGACCCTTCGTGGCTGGGCATGTCCCTTACGCTGCCCCAGAACTCGGCCGAGCCTGACAACGCACTGGCAAGGCAGCTGATCGTCCTAGGCGGCGAGGCAAGTGCGTCGGCATGCGCGTCTTATTACGAAACGCTGGGCTTTACGGTCCTTGAGCAGCGGTATTTCGATCAGACGGGTCAGGATATCACGCAGACCTGTGCCTACACGATCGGCAGGGGAACGGTCACGCGGGGCGGCATAGAGACGCAGGCATACCTTATCACCCTCCGTCCGACTGCAGGCGTGAAATGGTTCGCCAATTTCAACATCTCCCCCTCAAGGACCGACACGTCCTTCGTGCAGGAATTCCTCCTGCCGGCCAATGACGTGTTTCTGCGGGCCAAGGAACTGATCGGGGAGGAGCATCCCGTCATCATCGTCACTGGCTTTTCGCGGGGCGCGTCGTGCGCGAACGTCCTGGGCTTCCTGCTTGATGCCGCGTACGGGTCCGACGATCTTTACGTCTATACGTTCGCCTCGCCGCGGACGGTCACGGCGGAGGTGGCCGCACAGTTCCCGTGCCCTTCAATATTCAATTACGTCAACAGCGCCGATCCCGTCGCGATGATCCCGCCGGCAGGCTGGGGACTAGCCAGATTCGGAACGGATATCCTTTTGCAGGGAAGCAGCAGCATAAGGCTGCTCGGCGCCGCTTTGCGCGAACGCCTGGCGGACCTTGTCGCGATCTGCCCGGACGTCTACTCGTTCTATCACAAGCGCTTTTCCTTAACGGGACCCGGTGAGAGCGAGTCCGGCGTCACGCTGTTCGAGATCATCATGTTCGTGGGAGGCCAGGCGTTTTCGGAACCCGGAGAAAGTTTTCTGGGGGATGAGACCGATCTTTCATCTCTTCTGGGACTGATCGCAAAAGGCAGCGATCTTCGCGCCGCGCAGGGGCTGATCGTCCTCGTCGGCGCGTCGGACAACGCGGTCCGTATCGGGACGCAGCATCAGCCCAAGACATACCAAGAAATGCTGGCAGGCCTTGACGGCACGGAAACGGAGTGAATGTTATGGCATATATAGAATTTCAGGACGTATATAAGATTTATAACCCGGGCCGGCAGGAGGTGCACGCACTGGACGGCATGTCTTTCGAGATCGAAAAGGGCGAGCTGTGCGTGATCGTCGGGCACAGCGGCTCCGGCAAGACCACTCTTCTCAATATCCTCGGCGGCATGGACACGGCGACAAAAGGGCGCGTACTGTTCGACGGACGAGACATCACCGGGTTTTCAGACCAGGAGCTGACGAAGTTCAGACGGGAAGAGGTCGGGTTCGTTTTTCAGTTCTACAATCTTGTCCAGAACCTGACGGCGCTCGAGAACGTGGAGCTCGCGTCCGAGATCTGCCGGGACGGACACGACGCCGGCGAGATGCTCGCGCGCGTAGGCCTTGGGGACAGGGGAGATCATTTCCCGGCCCAGCTTTCGGGCGGCGAGCAGCAGCGCGTTTCCATCGCAAGGGCGCTTGCGAAGAATCCCCAGATCATTTTGTGCGACGAGCCGACGGGCGCATTGGACTACGTGACGGGAAAATCCGTCTTGAAACTTTTGCAGACGACCTGCCGGGAGACGGGGAAGACGGTCATCATCATCACCCACAACGGCGCCATCAAAAAGATGGCGGACCGCGTCATCAGCATCCGATCCGGAAAGGTGGAAGGGTGCGAGTGCAACCCGGAACCCGTTTCCGTGGATGAGATCGAATGGTAACAGTCAGTCAATGACCCATGACTAAAGTCACGGGCTTGAATAGCCCGCAGACGCGGTCAAGGACGATTCCGGTTTTCAAATTCGGAAGAGCCCTCATTGATTAGCCCAAGTTCCGTTGGAACTACGTTACATCAGAATACATAGGCACCATGGGATGCTCCACAAGTCCCATGCACTGCGCGCCCGAGTAAACATCTTGATGGGTAGGAGAAGTCGGAGGCTGCTTTGTGTTTAGCGCAAAGAAAACCTGATGCAACATGGGCGATGTGGACCACAGACTGTAGAGTCTGGATTATCCGTTTGATCGGAGAAAGGAGAAAACCTGGTCATAGCTGAGGCGAAACAACAGGATCCTGGATAAGTTTTATGACGCTAAATATGTGGATCTTCGTGACGGGAAAGTAAAGACCGGAAAAGAGTTGGGCAGTAACCGGACCAATCGGCGCGAGCCAAGGAACAGCAATAAGAGTTTGCGGCCG
>JAFSSK010000121.1 GCA_017451045.1 Clostridia bacterium | reverse complement strand
CTCATGATCAGTCTGAAGACGAACACTCAGGTAATTCGTCGCATTCTGTTTCTTTTCTCCTGTCCTTCGCGTAAAGAAGAAAATACGATCCGAAGAAAACCAGCATGCCGAATCCGGCGACGATCCCTTCGAGCGCCCACACGGGAAGACTGATCACGTTGAAAAGACAGAGGGCCGCGATGAAATCAAGCACGGTATGCAGGACGATTGCAAGCAGATACAGCCAGACCCGTCTTCCCTCTTTGCAGGAGTAAAAGACGAGGATGGAAGCACCTATGTGGAACATGACCGCAAAGACGCGTTCAAAAAGCGCCACTCCAACTTCCGCAAGCGAGTAGGCCGCGATCGTATCTACGACTGCCTCCAGGGTGCTTACCTGATCAGGCGCCTGCTCAGCGACCTGCTCCATGATCGTCCCGAAAAGCCCCGTGTTGATCAGGATCGCATACAGAATATACTGTAACGATGCGACCCCCAGCAGATAGATCACTTCAAAACCACCGTGGCCAATGCCGTATGAGATAGACGTCTCTCTGTTCTTCCGCTTCCTGAGAAGCGTCTTGTAGGCAACAAATCGCCCTGTCTCTTCGAATACGCCGGGAAAGAGCCCTGCCAGGAACGAAAGCAGAATCGGCCTTTCACTCATGAACCGGCTCAAGGCGTGATCCTTGAGTCCCATGGCGGTCGGGAAAAGCAGCACGTTCTGGATCGGTTTTTCCAGTATCAGTACGAACAGCAGAAAGGCAGCAGCACCGATCAGGACCGAAGTCACCGGCTCGTTTTTCTTTTTCATCCATATGATCGCGATCGCTACCGGGACCGCGATGGCGATCACGGCTTCAAGGGCGAGCCACACAAACTGCGCCGTGCCGATCGTAACGTCAGACATAGAAAGGCTCCTTTCCCGGTTTTTGAAAATATTCGGAATGATCAAAAAAGATGAATTTTGAGCAACATTCCGCAAAAAATGCTGTTATTCGTTGCCTGCGTAGAATTCCGTAACGGTCTGGTTCGCCTGGATCAGGATTGAACTCTGATGGAATACCTGCAGCATCTCGTCGCAGGCAACGTGGATCTTATCAAGCGTCGTATCGCTCAGATAGATCACGAGCGTATACTCGGTAAAGATCTTGTCTCCGTCTTTCCAGCCCCCACTGGCTTCCTGGATTGTATAGCCGCCGAAATACTTAAGCAGGATCTCGATAGCCTTTTCCTTGCAGACTTCCGGTTCGTATACGGGCTCGACAGTATCCTTGTCGTTTGTCCCGACATACAGGACGTACTGCGTGTCATAGACCGGCGTTTCCTCTTTCGGCTTTGCGCAGCCGGCGACAGATAAGATCATCAAAACCGCAAGGACCAGAATCAGTGCTCTTTTCATTTTCGTTTTCCCTTCCTGTTCTTTTATGTGCCGCTTGGGGCCGAATTCTGCAATGTGCGGTAGAACTCGACCGCTTGACAGATCTCTAACTCACTGGGATGTCCCTTGGCGATCCCGCCGATCTTTTTGAACGGGCCGAAGGTATCGAAACCTAAGCAATGGTATCTGCCGATCTCGCGGCATCTCTTTTTTTTAGCGACTTTCCGGATGCCTCTGAGAAAGCCGCCGACCGGCGCGCCGTGCGTGTAAAGATAGAATACTTCCCTGTTTTCTGGCAGACGCTCTTCGGCAAAGGTGATGATCTGCTTGGCGAACGAGGAAAAATAGATGCCGGATGCAAGCCCGATTCGGTCGAAGGCCGACAGATCGGCGTTTGGCTGTTCGGTCACGTCGATCAGCGTCAAGGACTCGTCCTCGGCGGCGATCGCGTCAAGCAGCTTCTTCGTGTTCCCGTGATGGTTGGAATAGTAAACGATCGCGGTACTCATCTGTTCTTATCCTCGATGAATCGGATGAACTCACCTGTGGGAAGCGGTTTCGAGAAGTAGAATCCCTGGATATAATCGCATCCCATCTCCTTGAGCGCCTCGACGACCTCTTCCGTCTCCGCTCCTTCGACGACGAGCTGTTTGCCCGTCTTCTGCATCATGCGCATCGTGCTTTCAAGGATCGTACGCCCGTTCTCGGTGGTTATCTCGTCCAGCACAGTCTTGTCGATCTTGATGAGTTTGAGCGGCAGGCGGTTGATCCGCTGGATACTGGAATACCCTGTTCCGTAATCGTCCAAAGCAAAGGTGTAGCCCATTCTTACCAGCTCGTTGATGTTGTCGAGCATGACCCCGCTGATGTTTCCGTAAATGGTCTCCGTGATCTCAAGATTGATCTTCCCGGGATCTACGCCGTATTTCTCCTGCAGCCTGCGGAATTTTTCCGGAAGCGTCGTGTCCATGCACTGCGCGACGGAAAGGTTCATTTCGATATAATCCAACCCTAACGCATCAATGTCGTGTTCCGAAACGAACCGGAACACCTGCTCAGAGATCACGTCGCCCAGCGGAATGATCAGTCCTTGTGCCTCAGCCGCGGGGATGAAGACGCCGGGAGATATGAGACCGTATTCAAGATCGATGATGCGGACCAGAGCCTCTGCGGAGCGGAAGCGCCCGGAACGGACGTCATAAATAGGCTGATAATACATCTCGATGCGGTTTTCCCTCATCGCGCGGTCAAGGATACCTTCGGCATGCATCTCCACAGTCAGATACTTGGAGGTAACGACGTCGCCCGCCATGACGACCGTCTTTTCCCTGTTTTCGATCTTCGGGAACTTATGTCCGAGGCTTACGATGTCTTCCGCATTGTTCAGGTCTTCCGGACAGCGGATCAGGCAGATGCGCGTTTCAGAGCGAACGCCCATGCCGACCTCTTTCCGGACATCCTCGCTCACCGAAACGAGCAGATGATTGACCTCCTCTTCCGTGAGCGTGTCATCCGACTCGGTGATCAGGTAGATCGTGCCGGGCCGTTCCAGGTAGAGTTCCGCGCGGTGCGGATGCTTCCACCTGACCGAACGGATCCCGTCTGCGATCTTGGAAAGATATTCATTATATTTCTGGTCTCCAAGATAGTTCCGGGTCTCTCGGGCGTTCATCAGCTGGATCACGATGATCTGAACGTGCTCGTGCGAGCGTAATATGTTATTCAGGTCCCACTGATAGGAAGCCCAGCTCAGCATAGCCACTTCACTGTCCATCCTTTCCTCCGGACGCATGACGGCCAGCATGACAAGCATTTCTCCGACCGCGGTGAAGAACATCTCCAAAAGAGCCTTCGGACGGAAAAACTGGATGAAGACAGCCGCGTAGGCCAGCACGTAGATGCTGAGCAGCGAGAGCCATTTCCTGAGCGGCAGATAGCGGCGGCAGAAAATGCTGTAGACAAAACCGGTTATCCCGTAGAACAGTGCGAATATATACAGCAGCAGCATCAGCGGTCCGCGCGAATATCCTGTCTCTGCCGAAACGACGAAAACGTTATGGAAGAACGGATTCAGGATGAGCAGGATAATGATAATGGAATAAGGCAGACTGAAGAGGACCTTGACCACTTTGTTGCGGATCAGGAACGACGTCTGCGTAAGATGCAGCAGAAACAGCAGCAGCACAACGTTCGTGGCGTTGCGCATGATCAGATAAATATAGGTCGATATCGTGCAGAAGACATAACTTGCCTCTGACATAGGCAGCGTGCCCTGCGGGATCTCTATGCAGAGGTCCGCCACTGCGGTGATCAACGAAATGAGCGCCAATGAGATGAACAGATGGTTCGCGTTCCCCTTTGTCATCCTGCGCGAGTAGCAGACGAAAAGTATGATCAGAAACAGCGGTATGGAACAGATATCAAAATAAATGTTTCCCATGTTTTACCCTCGACAAGACCGACTTTGTCGGCATTTTACCTAAATATACGCTACCGTTCCCTTGCGCTCCCCGCGATCCTTGACCGCGGGCCCTGGATAGCCGAAGAATGCGGCCGCGTACAGCGTGTATCCTTCCGGGATCAGTTCCGCTTTCAGTCCGGCGTCGAGATCGAACAGATCCTTCACCGTCGCGTGATCCCAGCCGCTCATGATGCCTAGCGACGCGGCTGCGATGAACATGTTCTCCATCGCAAGGCAACAATCCTCAAATGACGTTCCGCCGTCTTTCGCGGAAACGAGGATCATCACAGGCGCATTGCGCAAAGGATCGCCAAACTTCGCGGCGACTTCCGGCGAAATGCCTGGAGGCAGCGGAAGCGAACGGCGCGCCTTGCCGAATTTCTCCATTCCCTCTTTGCTTCTGATGACTGTGAAATGCCATGGCTGACGGTTCATTCCTGTGGGCGCATACAGCCCAGCCGTGACGATCGTCTCTAGCGCTTTGTCGCTGATGGGTCTGCCGTCGAACACCTTATAGCTGCGTCGGGCAAGGATGCTCTGAATGGTTTCATGATAATACCGTCGGACACCCGTGACTTCAGTCATGGGAGGAGACGGTCCTCTTTTCGTTTGATTGCTTCCAACCGGAAGCATACTTTTGCAGTTTGATTTTGCTGATTGCTACCGACTTTCCGGTATCCAGCATCACGCGGCTGCCTTTACAGTGACAGCCTTTGGCCATGTTTCGTTTGCCTTCGTACAGAACCGTATCACCCGGACGTATTGCATAATGACAATTTCGAATGTTGTCTCTGCCTTTCTGAGTCTTTTGCGCGCGGAACGGCCGCAAACTCTTATTGCTGTTCCTTGGCTCGCGCCGATTGGTCCGGTTACTGCCCAACTCTTTTCCGGTCTTTACTTTCCCGTCACGAAGATCCACATATTTAGCGTCATAAAACTTATCCAGGATCCTGTTGTTTCG
>JAFSSK010000120.1 GCA_017451045.1 Clostridia bacterium | reverse complement strand
ATCTGTCCAGGATCGATATCATATGCCTTGACAAGACCGGCACGCTCACGGACGGCACGATGAACGTATGCGACGTCAAGCCGTTCATCCCGATGGAGGATGTGGAGCGGTACGCGAAGGACCTGATGTCCGCCGCCGGCGAGCGGAACGCCACCGCGGAAGCCATCTTCCAGCGCTTTGGGATCTCAGACACGAAGAATTATCAGGAAAAGATACCTTTTTCCAGCGCCACGAAGTATTCCGGCCTTGTCTATCCGGACGGGAAGAAGCTTCTGATGGGCGCTCCGGAATATCTGCTCCCGGAGGGGGACGAAAGGCTGTCCTACGCCGCGGAGTGCGCGAAGGAAGGGAAGCGCGTCATCGCCCTGACCCTGGACGGTTCGCTGCTCGCGTTCATCGTGATCGAGGACCAGATAAGGCCTACGGCTCCCGATACGCTTAAGTTCTTCCGGGAGAACGGCGTGACCGTCAAGGTCATTTCCGGAGACAATCCGCTGACCGTCAGCAAGATCGCCCAGAACTGCGGGATCAAGAACGCGGACAGGTACATCTCGCTTGCCGGCGTCCCGCTGGAAGACATCCCGGATCTGGCCGAAGACTATACCGTGTTCGCACGGGTCTCTCCCGAGCAGAAGGAGGCGCTGGTCTCGGCGCTGCAGGAAAAGGGCCACAAGGTGGCCATGACCGGAGACGGCGTCAACGATATCCTGGCGCTGCGCAAGGCGGACTCCTCCATCACGTTCGCAAAGGCGACGGAGGCGGCCAAGTCCTGCTCGGACGTCGTCCTGCTGGACAACGATTTCTCGCATCTGAAAGACGTGGTCGGCGAGGGAAGACGCGTGATCGGCAACATCCAGAAGACGTCCGTTCTGTATCTGATGAAATCCGTCGCGGTCTGCATTTTCGCTTTCGCCCTGATCCCGTTCGGGAAGGGGCAGATGTGGTTCTCGGTCGAGAACATGTACATGCTGGAGGCGGCCGTGATCGGCACGGGCGGGTTCCTTCTGTCTTTGGAGCCAAGACGCAATCCGATCAAGGGCTCTTTCATGAAGAACATCTCGCTGCAGTCGATAGCGGCGGGGTTCCTGGCGGCCGTGGCGATATCGCTGCCCGTGCTGCTGAACACCATTCCCAAGTATCTGAACGCGGAACCGTTCATAGCGGACCAGAACGTCCGCGCCATGATGACGGTCCTGCTGACGATCGCCGGACTCGTCGTCGTCTTCTCGAAGTGCATCCCGTTCAACAAATACCGCGGGTTCGCGCTGCTTGCCCTGACGTTCGTGGCGACCGTGCTAGGATTCTTGCTCCCGTCTGCCTATATAGGCGGGCAGACCATCGGTGAAGGTTCGCTCGCCTTCGACAAGGCGGCAGGGGAGACCATCCTCAATTCGAGACTGGCGTCTGAAATGTTCAGACCGTGGAATTCCGATGCGGTCCGCAATCTGTTCAGCGACCAGAACAACTTCTTCGTCCTGCGTCTGTTCCTGTACGTCGCGATCCCGGTATTCATCCTGGTCATGTTCGCGGTGGAGAACTACGCGCGCAAAGAGTACGGCAAAGACGTCCACCTGCACCGCGCGTTCAGGATCGGACGGCGTCTGATGCTCGTTTCCGGCTTCGTGCTGCTGCTGAAGGCGATCCTGACCTTTGTCGAGCTGATCGCGCAGAAACGGTACGTCCTGCCTTTCCAGGGAGGAGAGGGGATCAACGGCCCGCTTTCGATGGCGGCCAGCATCGTCTATCTCGTCCTTCTGCTCGCTGTCGGGTATTTCGGATACAAACTGTGGAAGGATCCGACGAAGCGCAACATCAAGATCACGGCCGGCATGAGCGGCCTGCTGATCCTGCTCACCGTCACGGAAATGCTCGTCAACAAACATGTCGTTGCGGGCGGAGACGTACTGGCGGCTGCGGACAGCTTCATCATCCTTGTCATGACGCTGTTCTACCTCACGGGAGCCGTCATCGTGAT
>JAFSSK010000119.1 GCA_017451045.1 Clostridia bacterium | reverse complement strand
TCCTGCACACTGTCCCTTTCCCGTCAGGACTGTTTAATGCAGGACCACAGAGCTGCGGATTAGGACGAACGTCCGCAGGTGTGATGACCGGGATAACGTAGCCTGCTTCCGCAGACTGAGGGTAGTCAGCTTCGGCTTACAGAAAACACAGTTGGACTGTATTTCCCGCAAGTCCCCGCTTCAAGGCTCTTCAGAGCCTAAGCGGCGGGTAGTTGACTTGTTTCGCGGCTGTAGTACCCTAAGTTTATTATAGCACAAATATATTCTTTTTGCAAATTGTTTTTTGTTTAATTTGTATACTTTTTATAAATGCCGTCGGCAACTTTTACCTAAATCTGCTTCCTGCATTTCTAACTATTCAGTTGCTCCGCAAAGTTAGCAAATAGGGCGGTCCTTCCTCCCTTTTGGCAAACGTCAACCGGTACGAACAGCTTGCGCTGCCGTTTCGGGCTGTCGCAACAAGGATATAGTAGTTCGCTGTTTCCGTGAGCGACTGGACAGTTATGTCATATGTCTGCATCTGCGTCTGATAGGACGTCACATACATCCTGCTTTTAGACAGGTAGGAAAACCGGTCGGTCGACCGGTGCGTCACGGCGTAGTTCCCGCCGAACCGCTCATAGACAAGATTGGCCAGATCTTTGGCCGGTACACAGGAAACGGGCGTCAGTCCTTTAACGTCCTTTTCCGCTTCCGCGATCAGATCACTGTTGCCCGAATAGTATCCGTAATCGGACTGTACCAGGTAAACAAGAAGCGCCTCCCGGTGGTTGCGGAGCATCTGAATGGTGTTCTTGAACCCTTTGAACGAGACACCGTCCGGCGCATACAGCATGTTGAGATACGAACTTAGTTCCCCTGCCAGTTCAGACTGCGTGTCGTGCGTCGCGATGACCTCTTCCCGGGCGCTGCGGTCAAGACCGATCCCCATTGCGCCGAACAGCCACGAAAAACCGCCGTCAAGGAGGATCACGAACAGGAACAGGAGCACAAGCAACCCGATGATCACCCTGCGTCTGAAATGCCCGGTCCTGACAGTTGGCTGCCATTTCCCGGGTCTTGATGTTTCAGGTCCCTGCAATATCCTCACCTCCTTATTCTGCGCTGCATTCATTGTATCATTGCGCCAAAGCAATGTCAACCTCGGCCAGAAGCCTCTTTCTGCGTCCCGGCCGTGCCCCTCCTGTATTCTCCCGCAGTCTTTTTTCGTTTAAATGTTGCTTTTTATTTAATGATTCGTGTATAATGGAATCAACGATCACAAGGAGCGGCAGAAACATGGGGAATGATTCCGCATCCCGTTGCGTCGCGTGCGGGGATCCCGTCTCCGCGGACGAAATCGGGCTGACGAAAAAGCTGATAAACCGGGGCACAAAGGAGTTTTACTGCTTCCGGTGTCTGTCCGAACATTTTCGGATCAGCGAGGAGAACCTGCGGGAAATGATCATCCGCTTCCGCAAGCAGGGATGTACGCTGTTTTCCCCTTGGGTCGAAGACGATAATCAAAACCACACGGAGGTCAAATCATGATTGTACAATCACCGCCTATGGGCTGGAACACCTGGAACACTTTTGCCGAGAAACTGGATGAAAAGCTGATCATGGAAACCGCAGATGCCATGGTAGATCTGGGGTATAAAGACGCAGGATACAAATATGTGGTCCTGGATGACTGCTGGTCGCTCCCTTCCCGCAACGGAAAGGGCGAACTGGTCGCCAATCCTGAAAAATTCCCGCACGGCATCAGGTATCTGGCCGATTATGTTCACAGCAAAGGCCTTTTGCTGGGCATCTACTCCTGCGCAGGCGTGAGGACCTGTGCGAACTTCCCCGGATCCTGGGGACACGAATACCAGGATGCCCGCACCTTTGCCGAATGGCAGGTCGACTTCCTTAAATACGACTACTGCAACTTCCCCGATTCAGCTAACGGGAAAAATGCTTACCTGACGATGTCCATGGCGCTGCGCGCAAGCGGCCGGGACATTCTCTTCTCCGCCTGTAACTGGGGCTGCAACGAGAGCTGGAACTGGATGCGCTCCGTAGGCGCCCATATGTTCCGTTCCACCGGAGACATCTTTGACAATTTCGCTTCGATGTCCGACATCATCAAGCAACAGCTGCCGCATTACAACGCGAACTCTGCAGGATGCTTCAACGACACGGATATGCTCACCGTAGGCATGTACGGAAAAGGAAACGTAGGATCGGGCGAGGTCCAGACGTATGATGAGTACGTGACGCAGTTCGCATACTGGTGCGCTTCCGGCGCGCCTTTGATGATCGGCGGAGACGTCCGTTCGATGGACGAGGCCTGCAGGAAACTGCTGCAGCACAAGGAACTGATCCGGATCAACCAGGATCCGGAATGCCGTCCGCTGTATCTGACATGCGGAGACTATAACCACCCGACGTTCATGCGTCAGCTCGAGAACAACGAGTTCGTGATCTTCACCGCCAACCTGATCGACGGGACCAGGAGCAGCCACATCATCTTCCCGGATATGGGTCTGCCTACCAATTCAGGCGTTTCCATCGACATCACCGACGTTATCACCGGCGAGCATCTGGGCGTCTTCAAGGATGACTTCTACACCCGCATCCCCGAACACACCTGCAGGGTGCTGCGCTGCAAATACGTTATAGACTGACGGTCGTTCAGCCAACTAAAAAAGCGAGTCCGGTTTTCCGGGCTCGCTTTTATGTTATTTCAGATCAACCGATCTTTGCGCTGTTCAGTCTGATGCCGGGGCCCATGGTGGAAGCCAACACGGCGCTCTTGATGTACTGACCTTTAGCGGCTGCCGGTTTTGCCTTGATGATCGCTGCCATCAGCGTATCCAGGTTCTCCTGCAGCTTTTCTGGACCGAAGGATGCTTTTCCGATCGGGCAGTGGATGATGTTGGTCTTGTCCAGACGGTACTCGATCTTACCGGCTTTCGCTTCGGTAACCGCTTTCGCGACATCCGGTGTAACGGTTCCGGCTTTCGGTGAAGGCATAAGGCCTTTCGGGCCGAGCACCTTACCAAGGCGGCCGATAACAGCCATCATATCCGGGCTTGCGATAACGACATCGAAATCGAACCAGTTCTCTTTCTGGATCTTTTCAGCGAGTTCGGCTCCGCCGACATATTCTGCGCCGGCTGCCTGCGCTGCGTCAATGTTGTCGCCCTTCGTGAAGACGAGGACTCTGACCTTCTTACCTGTTCCGTTCGGAAGCACGACGGCGCCTCTGACCTGCTGGTCTGCATGTCTGGAGTCAACGCCAAGACGGACGTGGAGTTCCACTGTCTCGTCGAATTTTGCGCGGGATGTCTGGCATACAAGCGCTACGGCCTCTGCCGGATCGTATACTTTGCTCTTGTCGAACAGCTTTACGCTGTCGGAATATTTCTTACCCATTTTAGCCATGTTCGTATACCTCCTTAGTCCTCAACGACCACGCCCATGCTGCGTGCCGTACCGGCTATCATGCTCATAGCGGTCTCGATGGATGCGGCATTCAGGTCGGGCATCTTGATCTCAGCGATCTTACGAACCTGGGCGGATGTGATCTTCGCGACTTTTTCCTTGTTGGGCTTGCCGGAAGCGGACTCGATGCCGGCTTCTTTCTTGATCAGCACAGCTGCAGGCGGTGTTTTGGTAATAAAAGTAAACGAACGGTCCGCATAAACGGTGATGACGACCGGGATGATCAGACCGATGTCGTTCTTTGTTCTTTCATTGAATTCCTTCGTAAAAACAGGAATGGCAACTCCGTACTGTCCGAGTGCGGGACCTACCGGCGGCTGCGGTGTCGCTTTACCTGCCGGCAACTGGAGTTTGATATAACCCATAATTTTCTTTGCCATGATTCTTTCCTCCTAATGTGGTTCAGTGCGGAAGAATTAATGATTTTTCTTCCTCCCACGTTTGCAGAAAACTGTCTGCAATCAGTTTGGGAACTTACTGTTCCGTCCCTTTCCTCAGGGAACTGACTTCGATCTCGACCGGCATATCTCTGCTGCCGCGTTTGACCATTACCGTCGCGGTCTTTCCGTCTTCGGATATCAAACGGACAACGCCGGTATATCCTTGGAACAGACCGTCTGCGACCGTGACTTCGTCTCCCTCCTGGAAAGACATCTGCGCTTTGACCGTCTCGTCGATGTTCAAAGCCTCGACTTCCTCGTCGGGAAGCGGCGTAGGTCTCGATCCGGGACCCACGAAGCCCGTAACGCCGGTGATGGTTCTCACCGCGTGCCAGGTCTCGTCTGTCATGATCATCTGAATGAACACATAACCGGGGAAGATCTTCTCTTCCTTTTCAACGACCTCATCGCCCTTTTGCGTGCGGATGATTTCTGTCGGTATGCGGATATCAAAGATCATTTCGCTGAGATTGCGGTTTTCAATCGTTTTTTCAAGGCTCGCTTTAACTTTATTTTCATAGCCGGAATATGTATGCGCCACATACCATCTTTTCCCGACATTCATTTCATTAAAGTCACTCATGATAAACCTTCAATTAAAATATAGTTCCAAGCGCAATGATTCCCTTGGAGAACGCGAAGTCCAAAAGACCGATGACAACGGCGCAGATGGCGATCACAGACAGCGCAACGGCGCTGAACTTGATGACGTCTTTCCGTTTTGTCCATTTGATCTTTTTGATTTCACTCTTCAGGCTGCCCAGGAAATTGACAACCTTTACACGGTTCTTCACGATCAGGACGACAGCTACGACCAGCAACACGCCGCAGATGATCAGCGTCACGATGGTGGACGTCTGAATGCCCTGCTTCTCTGTTGTGTCCGTTGTGTCCGTGGTCGCGGGCGTATCCGTCGTTGCGGGCTCGTCCGTCGTTGTGTCTCCGGATTCTTCGCCGGTCGCGGGGGCATCTTCGGTCGATTCGCCTTCGCCGACTTCCGGCGTCTCGCCTTCGCCGCCTTCTTCTCCGCCGACGTCGCCGGTCTCTCCGCCCTCTTCGGTTCCTGTGTCTTCGACTCCGGTGGTATCACCCTCAGAACCGTCTGCAAACACGTTCAGCTGCAGCATGGAAAAAGTGATTACCATTACCAGCATCACGACCAGTAACGCAAAAAGCTTTTTGGATTTAAGTGCAGTCATAAAATCCCTCCTCCGAATCACTTAGATTCTTTGTGAAGAGTGTGCTTGCGGCAGAAACGGCAGTACTTCATCATTTCAAGTCTGTCCGGATCGTTTTTCTTGTTCTTTTTGGTGTCATAGTTTCTCTGTTTGCATTCGCTGCATACCAAAGTAATCTTGACCCTTGCATCATTAGCCATTTTTTCGGCACCTCCATTTTTCGATTATTTGGCAAGCCAGAACAGCCTGCCCGTGTACCTCCCTCCGAAGCGGAACCCGTCCGACTTTTCAGTCTGGCGCTGGACGATTTTTTCCACCCGCCCGCAGAGGTAGCAACATTATATTACATCTTAAATAGATTGTCAAGAGTTTTTTTCAAGTCTTCAACACAAAGTGACCGGCAGTGCGCACGATATCCCGTGCGGCCTGCCGGCCATGCCAATTTTTCTTGTTTTCAGTCTCCCTGTCCGAAGTATGCGCTCATGATCCTGCCGGCCGTGAGCGACACGTAACCGCCCGAATACCCTTCTTCCAGGACGGTCAGCACGACCAGTTTCCTGCCGTCAGGCCCTACGCCTACGCAGGTGAACAGCGCGTTTTCGCAGTCTGCCCCGCCGACCTCGGCCGTTCCGGTTTTTCCGTATACGGCAACGTCTTCGGGGATCCATTTCATGAACGACCTGATCGTATTGCTCTCCTCGATCACTTCAGCCATCCCCTGTCTGATCGCATCCATGACCTCTTCGTCGATCGGATTCTCCGACACGACCTGCCGCTGCGACTGATAGGTGACGTTCCCCTCCCCGTCATGCACCTGATACAAAAGGTGTACGCTGTACCGGGTCCCCGCGTTCCAGAGCGTGCAGACGTAATTGCAGATCTGCAGCGGCGTGAACGCGTTGGTCCCCTGGCCGATGGAGGTGTTCAGGATCTTGCTGTCGGACCAGTCCTCGTCCGTCTCCCTTCCGGCAAGCGTCCCCTTCCTTTCCGTCAGCTCGATCCCTGTCGCTTCGCCGAGTCCCAGATTCTTCATGAACGGGTAGAGATTGTCTATCCCGAGCGCACGCCCGACGACGAAAAAGAAGTAGTTGCAGGAGTAGCGGATCGCCTTGACCACGTTGATGGTCCCGTGCGTCCCGTAGTTGTAGGCCGGCTTGTATATCCAGCACCGCTGTCCCGTGGATCCGGGGGAATAGTAGTAGATCCCTTTGTCCTCCACGAGGGTTTCCGTCGTGATGGTGCCGTTGCTGAGCGCGGCGGCAGCCACACCGAGTTTAAACGTCGACCCCGGCGCATACAGTCCCAAAAGGGACCTGTTGTAAAGCGGCTTCTCCGTATCGGCCGCCAGTTCCGAATACAGTTCGTTGAACATGGTCAGATCGTACGTGGGGGCTGACGCGATCGCCAGGATCTCCCCGGTGTCCGGGTCCTGGGCGACAGTCGCGCCCGCCTGGCAGTTGGCGCCGAGGGAGGCGTATCCTCCGGCCAGCCTGTGGACGTAATCGATATTCTCGGCGATCCCGTCTTCAGCGGCGATCTGAACGTTGATATCGATCGTCAGCCAGACGTCCTGTCCCGGAACGGGCTCCTTGATGATCTCCGTCTTCAGAACGTTTCCGTCCGGATCCTCCGTCACCCGCATCCTGCCGTTGACGCCGTGCAGGATGCTCTCGAAGGCCTGTTCGCAGCCTGCGACCCCGACCATGTCGTCCATCGAGTATCCCAGCCGGCTGTAATAGTCCCAGTCCTCCGCCTGGATCTTCCCCGTGTACCCGAGGATGTGAGACGCATATCCGGGAAATCTGTACGTGCGCGCCCAGTCCAGTGTGAAGGATACGCCTTTCAGATTCTTTTCGCGGATCAGCGAAACCGTCTCCTCGTCCACGTTGTAAACGTAAACATAATCGTTCAGCGAGCTGAACTGGTTAACGATCGTATCGTACCTGAATCTCAGCAGCTTATAGGCGTCCGCATCGGAAAACACCGGCTCCTTTGCGCTGTCTTTCGCGTTCAGCATATACCGCTCGATCAGGAAATCCGCAAGGTCCTGCGCCGTCATATCCTCTTTTTTGCCAAGATATGACAGCACCTTCAAAAGCCTTTTCCGGACCGGATCGCCTTCACTGAGCGCTTCGTCCGTATATTCGAAAGCGCCCCATTCCCCACGGAACGGGAAATAATCCTGCGTGACCTCTCCGGCGTCCTGCCTGTCCTCGAAAAGATCGATGATCTGCAAGAAGATCCTGTTCATCTCGACTTTATCGTCCGGCATCCGGTCCACTTTGAAGCAGAGATTGTACGTATAGTCGTTTCCGACAAGCACCACGCCGTTCCGGTCGCATATCTGCCCGCGCGCGGCGACCACCTCCACCTCCCGCGTGATCGCGGCGGAAGAGTCGTACCTGTCCCTGTTGATGACGGTCAAAGAGAGGAGCTTCGCGATAAACAGCACGCAGAGAACGCAAAAAACGCCCGCCATGACGAACGTTTTGCGCGGCGGCAGTGTGAAATTCTCGCCCGCGTTGTTCCCGGCCAGCCGGTCGCGGATCTTTGAGAACAGTTTCATCGTCCCTCTACTTCCTGTTTCTTCCCGTCAAAAAATTACCTTGTCTTGTATCTCGGCATATAGCCGGCGGAACCGCCCAGGATGCGGCCGATGCCGCGGCAGGTGCTGTCCAGCGGATTCTTGGCCTGCGTTACGCGGATCCTGGTCGTCCTTGTGATCTCTTCCGCCAGCCCGGGCAGCAGCGATATGCCGCCCGTCAGCATGATCCCGTAATCGTAAATGTCTGCGGCGAGTTCGGGCGTGGATTCCTCCAGTGTCACCGTGATGCTGCCGACGATTTTTGTCACGCTTTCCTTTATCGCCTCCCGGACCTGCGCCGTGCTGACCTCTTCGGTTGCCGCCAGTCCGGTGCGAATGTTTCGGCCGTAAACGGTCATGGTCCCTTTGTCGACAGACTGATGCGCGGCTCCGATCTTGTTTTTCAGCGTCTCCGCCGTCTGCGGCCCGATCAGCACTTCCTTCGTATCTTTCAGATACTTGATGATGGCTGCGTCCATGTCGTCTCCGCCGATCCTGACGGAACGCGCGCTGACGATGCCTCCCATGCTGAGGGTGGCGATTTCCGTCGTGCCGCCGCCGCAGTCGACGATCATGCATCCCCGCCGTCCGGAAATCATGAGTCCCGAGCCGATGGCTGCCGCCACAGGCGCCTCGACAAGCGCGACGGACCGGACGCCCGCATCGAACATAACGTTTTCAACCGCGCGCCTTTCGACTTCCGTTGCCCCGTTCGGGACGCCGACGATCATGCTGGGCCTTGCGTAGTTGATCCCCTGATTCAGCGATTCGAACAGCGCGACGAGGATGTCCGGCAGCACGTCGCAGTCGGCTATGGCCCCGTGCCTGATCGGCTTGTACGCTGTGATCTGGGAAGGCGTCTTCCCGATCATCCGTTTCGCTTCAGCGCCGATGGCAACGATCCCGCGGCTCTTCGTATCGACAGCGACGACTGTCGGGGTCCGGCTGATGATGCCCCTGCCTTTCTGGCAGATCCGGATGTATGAAGTTCCCAGGTCGACACCCAATTCCTTAATCATAAAACTCCTTATGCCCCGAATCCGGGGAATCCGATTCCGTATATTTTCTCCAGCGTCCTGGCGATATCGTAGAACGGAAGGCCTACCACGTTGTAAAAATCGCCGCAGATCCCTTTCACCCAGTAGATCCCGTGTCCCTGGATGGCATAGGCGCCGGCCTTGTCATACGGTTCCCGGGACCGGACGTACGCATCCAGATCTTCCCGGGATATCTCGCAGAACGACACCGTAGTCACGGTGTGAGAGGAGGTGCTGACGACCCGGCCGGTACGGTCAGGCCCCCGCAGCGAAAACCCGGAGATGACCCTGTGCTCCTTCCCGGACAGTTTTTGCAGCATGGAGCGGGCCTCTTGTTCGCTGTGCGGCTTCCCGAGGATCTCTCCTCCCGTCTCGACGACAGTGTCAGCCGCCAGCACGATGCATCCAGCCGGATCGAATCCGTGCGCAATGAGAACGCCGTCTCCGACCGCCGCGCACTTCTTGGCTGCGATCAGTTCGACGAAACGTTCGGGCGACGTTTCGGGACACGATTCGTCCACGTCTTCCGTAATGACGTGGAAGCGCACGCCCATGTCCGCAAGTATCTCTCTCCGTCTGGGAGATTTAGACGCCAGTATCAGCTCCATTATTTCACACCCGTGGATCCGAATCCGCCGGTCCCTCTCTCTGTTTCATCCAACTCGTCCGTCTGAATGAACGCGGCCTGCATAACGGGGACGAACATCAGCTGGGCGATCCTGTCTCCGCGCCTGATGATGAACGGCACGTCTGAGGTGTTGTAAAGCCCTACGCATATCTCGCCCCTGTAATCCGAGTCGATCACCCCGATCCCGTTGGACAGGCACACGCCGTGCTTGACGGCCAGCCCGCTCCGGGCGGCAACGATCGCCACGACGTCGTCCGTTTTCGGCGCGATGGCAAGTCCGGTGGGGACAAGCGCCTTGGCGCCCGGCTGGATGACCAGCTCTTCGCCCTCTTCGATGGCGGCCCGCAGATCAACGGCTGCGGACCCGGGGGTGGCATAGGACGGGACCGTCATGCCCCTTGTAGTTTTGATCTGTATCTCGATCTTCTTGTAGGCAGTTTGCATATGATTATCCTTTGCGCTGCGCCAGCAGCCATTCGATCAGTTTCGTGTCATGGAAAGCAGGCGTCCACGCGTCGTGGTCGACCCCGTGGAACAGCGTCAGCTTGACGTTTCCGCCGGCTGCGGCGAGCCTGTCGCACATTTCGATGGAGTTGCCGACCGGCACGACCGAATCGGCGTCTCCGTGGAACGCCCAGACGGGGACGTTCTTGATCTGCGAAACGGCCCACGAGGTTCCGCCGCCGCAGATCGGCGCAAGGCCCGCAAAGAAATCGGGATAGGTGATCCCCATCAGCCATGTTCCGAATCCGCCCATGGAAAGTCCCGTGCACACGATCCTGTCCTTGTCAACGGGCATGGTCGCAACGATCTTGTCCGCGAACTCCTTCAGTTCCACGCAAAGGTCCGTCCAGAGCCAGTTGCACGGACACTGAGGCGCCGCCACGATGGCGGGGATCTGCAGTCCGTCTTCCATCATATGAAGCAGCGGGAACATTTTCAGCGGTTCGCATGGCCCCTCTCCCCGCTCTCCCGCGCCGTGCAGGACAAGGATCATGGGATACTTCTCCCCCTGCTTCATCCTGTCCGGACTGTACAGCAGGTACGGGAAGGCTTTCGCTCTGCCGTTTTTCAGCGTGAATGTCTTTTCCTGAATTTTCATATTCTATCTCCTTTGCTACTCCTGTATTCTTCTCATCGGGAAATCAGGCTTGCAGCCCTGCTCCCACATGCGGATGACGTCGTTTACGTCCTCCGGGCTTTCAACGGAAAAGATAAAGTGCGTCTTGCCGATCCGGGCTGCTTCCAGCCGGTCTTTCCTGTCTGCCATCCAGACGGGAACGCTGTTGTATATGACGTTCCTGTGGCTGAATTCCCGCAGCACCGGGAACCGCACGCCCCTTCTGTCCTGCAGCCAGGCCCTGTCCCTGCCGCATTCCGTACAGCCGGGCCCGTCCGCATTCACGCATTTTTCCAGCGTCATCAGCGGCAGTCTGCCGTATACGATCACCTGACAGTCCGGCCAGAAGGCCGCTATATCTCTCATCTGCGGCAGGGACAGCTCCGGCGAAAGGACGGGGCTGCAAACGCCCGCGGATCTCAGCACGTCCGCACTCATCCGGTTGCATATGTTCAGCCTAAAGTCTCCGACCGGCGAAATTTTCCGTTCCCGCAGCCAGAGGACCTGTCCCAGATTGCCGGCCATGACCGGCCTGCCGTCAGCCGTGAGCGCGTCGAGCATTGCCTCGACCACACGCTTTTCGTGATCCGGCACGACGGGCGGCATCAGGATGCCGGCCTTTTCCGGAAGGTCTTTCTGAAAATGCTGAAGGGGCAGATATATCTCGTCAAAAAAGCGGATCGCTTCCGCTGTTATCTGTTCCGGCCGGTAAAATCTGGCCGTTTTCCTTTTTTCACTCCTTAGCGACATGTAGGCAGGCGCCGCGGCAGGCAGAGAGACCTCTTTCCTTTCCGCCTTCCGGTCCGGCGTCAGCTGCGCCTCGAGCCGGGCAATCAGGTCCCGGCGCAGCGCGTTGATCCGTGAAACGGGGATCATCAAACCTTCGTCCATCCCGATCTCCACGTTGGCTGCGGCAAAAGGCGTGTCTCCCAGTTTAAGCAGGTTCTTTTTGACAAGATCCGGCGTCATCGGCTGGCTGAGCGCCGTCAGCGGCGGCTCCCCTTCCGCGGCGGCGAGCATCGTCCTGCCGTCCGGCATTTTCATGACCGCCTCGGCGCTGACAGGCTCCCCCGCCCGAAAGCTTGCCCGGATGTCGATCGGGACTTTTCGCGTAAGGCCCGAAAACGGTTCGACGGATCTTGTCGCGCTCTTGTCCTCGTCTGACCGGATCCCCAGCATCGCGCGGCCTGTCTTCCCCGCGTAATACCCGTCCGTGAACCCGTCTCTCGAGAACAGGCGCTCCAATTCCTCTGTCTCTTCAGCGTTCGCGTTCCGCTTTTCGTCCAGCAGCCTGCGCCAGATCCGCGTAACGCCCAGAACATATTCGGGGCTTTTCATCCTTCCCTCGATCTTGAGCGACCTGACGCCGCTTTCGATCAGTTCCGTCACGTGCCCTGTAAGGGACAGGTCCTTCAGCGACAGCGGATACTCGGGACCCGCTCCGCCCGGACCGCACCGGTACGGCAGTCTGCACGGCTGCGCGCATTCGCCCCGGTTGCCGCTCCTTCCGCCGATGACGGACGAGAACAGGCACTGTCCCGACGCGCTTACGCACAGCGCCCCGTGGACGAACACCTCGATCTCGACAGGCGACTTGCGCGCCAGGAGGAAAAGATCCTCCTTCGTCAGTTCGCGCGCCGCGACCATCCGGCTGTATCCCATCCTGTAAAGCTGTCTTGCCATGTCCAGCGAATGACCGCTTGCCTGCGTGCTGGCATGCAGCGGGATATCCGGGATCTCCCTGTGGATCAGTTCGGCTCCCCCGAAATCCGCCACGATCAGACCGTCGACTCCCCGCTCATATGCCTCGTAAGCCGTCTCGAGGAAGCCCTTCAGCTCCCTGTCGTACAACTGCGTGTTCAGCGTCAGGTACAGTTTTGCGCCGTATGCGTGCAAAAGACGTGCGGCAGACGATATTTCCTCGCCCGAAAAATTCCTTGCGTTGCTTCTGGCGTTGAAGGACTGCACGCCGAGATAAACGGCGTCTGCGCCTCCCTCCACCGCCGCGTAAAGCGCCTGGGGGGTGCCTGCCGGACATAGCAATTCAGGCAGAACAACACCTTTTCCTTGCTCCGCCTGAATCGAATGATCCTTTACCGGTCCGTCCTGCTGCTTATACATCTCCGAATGTCAGCAGTCCGAACATGTCCCCGGTACGGTTTTTGTTCTTCCCCTTCTTGTCCGCGCCTGCGGATTCCTGCGCCTGGGGCTCGGTGTCTGCGGCGGTCGAGGCAGTCTCGGAGGCGCCGGACGTGAACTTGTTGGTCGCTGCGGCGCGTTCAAGGATGGAATGCATGACCTCGTTGTCGTTCTTCAGGCGGTCGATCTCTTCTTTCTGTTCCGTGATCTTTGCCTTGAGGGTGCCGATCGCGCGGTTGCTGTCCTCCAGTTCCTGCTCAAGTGTCCTGTTGTTTGCGATCAGCTGCGTGCGCTCTCCGCAGAAATCCATGGCGCAAAGGACAGCGGCTTCGACTTTGGAGCAGCCGCGCCCTCTCTGCGTGAGTTCGCGCATCCGGCGGTCAAGCAGGCTCACGATCTGATCGACTTCCGCGGCTTCCGCTTCCGTCTCGACCGTCAGTGAAATATCGGCTATTACGATATCGTATCTCTGTTTCATTACTGTTTCTCCTTGATTTGTTCCTTAGATTTCTATCGTTTTCCCTGCAGGAATCAGAAGATGTTCCACTTCGTTGCGTACGACCCATACGTCTTCCGACGTCGGGTTGCAGAAAATGTGCTCGTCCATCGAGATCTTCAGCTGCCGCTGCGCCCAGATGTAATTGTATATTTCCAGATTCGTCGCATACCAGACCTGGTTCAGTCCGGAAATCATATCGAGAACCGATTCCATTTTTCCCCATTCCTCTTCCGTCGTGAATTCAAAGGAATGGCCCCAGATGTAAAGCAGCGGCTGCCCAAATTTGTAATCCAGCTGTTTGACGAACCGCTCGCAGTCCTGCTGGGCGTCCCGGTGATGGCATGTCGGATGCCATGCCAGGAAATCCAGCGGCAGATCGAATCCGTGCGTGCTTTTCGTCGTTCTGGAATAAACGATCCCGCAGTTGCGCATGACCTCTTCCACTTTGTCGTTGTACGACCCGAACGGATAGGAGGCGCCGATGACCGGATATCTGGCTATCTTCTCGAGGAGCTTTCTGTCCTCGACGATCTCCGTGACCAGCGTCTGCGGCTGCATATGGATCGGCCAGCCGTGATGGACCGTGTGCGATGCGATCTCGTGACCGGCATAGCGCTCGGTCAGCATCATCTTCTGCTCGTCGTCAAATTCCAGGAACCGCCTGCTGTTCAGGCAGAAAGTTCCTTTCATCCCGTAAAGGTCGAACAATTCGACCAGCTTCTTGTCGTTCACGTCCCCGTCGTCGTAGCTGAACGTGACGATCCTTGTCTTCTCTCCCGGGTAAATGCTGTATTCTATCATGGTGTTTCTCCTCCTGTCAGAACAATTCGCTGAAAATGCCGTCCCTGAACTCGAACACTCTGTAATACTGCTCGCCGTCCTTGAATGCCGGAGACAGACCCAGGCGGATCCCTCCGTATGAACCGACGAAATTGTTTTTGTCTCTTCTCGTGTGCCCGCAGTAGATGCCCTGAACGTCCTTGCGTTCGAACACGGCGGACCACATACCGCCGCAGACAACCGAACAGACGACCTGCCCGTCCTGGGAACCGCGCATTCCGGTCAGTCTTTCGTTCATCGGGATGATCGTGTGTTCCTGGGTAGACGTGTGGAAGAACATGAGTCCCGGGATCTTTCGTCCATAATCCGCCTCCAGTTCCTGGGACAGATGCCAGTACCACATCGTCTGGTTCATATGGATCCCGTCCATGTAATGCTCCGTATAGATCGGAGACGCAAGTCTTGCCCTGTGGGGCGAATGGTACTTCTCCTCGTATACGCCGATCTCGCACCCGGTGTCAAAGCCCCACAAAACGAATGCGGGATCTCCTCTGCTGTCCAGCACCGGGAGGATGTAGTTGCCGCAGCCGTCCAGTTCCGACGGCCCTGCGATTGAATGGCAGTGCGGGTATTTCTTGTATGAGGCCAGCTGGTCCTCGGCGGCCAGCCCCGCCCGCCTGTCCATGTCGCCGAAAATATGCGTCCATTCAAGGTTTCTTTCCTCGATGGGCCCTATCAGCGCGTCTAGCCTTTTTTCCAGTTCGGAAACGTTCGAAGCGCCCGCCGTCATATCGCCCGTCAGGTAGACAAGATCCGGCTTCACGCTGTCGAGCAGTCTTCCGATCTGTCCCGGGATTGTGTCTATATTCGCCTCGCAGATCTCCGTTCCGTGGATCTCCAGGATCCGGAATCCGCCGTCGCTTCGCAGTTTCAGCGGCCGCGCGGCTGTTTCTTTTCTGTCAAAAACACTCATCGCGCGCCCTCCCGGTAATCCCTGACGACGACGTGCCTTGAGGGGATCTCGTCCGGCTTCTCGGCGCTGTACGTGAACAGCCTTCCGCCCCGGATCTCGTCGATCCCGTACCCGTTCCGGCCGAGACTTCCGTCTTCTGTCAGTAAAATGCCCATATATTTGCCGGAGTAGTTGTTCAGATGATCATGCCCGGAAACGATTGTCTTGACGTCTCCCCGCTCGTATGCTGCGGCGAACAGTCCGGTGTTGACTGCGCCGGGCCCGGGGGATTCGAGCATGATCCCGTCCATCTCCGTATCCGTCGGATTCATGCCGACAAGGCAGAACTCCTGCACCGGCGAATGCATAACGATAATGCCAGGGATCTTTCGCCCGTATTCCTTCTCCAGCTCGACGGACAGGTCCCAGTACCAGGCCACCTGGTTGAAATGGACCGAATCGGATCCGTTGAACCTAACAGGCATGTTGGGGAGCACGAGCGGCGCTGGAGACTGGAAATCCATGCCGTACCTGTTGCACCCGCTGTGGGCGTCCATGGCCCAGATGACGAAAGCGGGCCCGTCTTCCGTATGCCCGTCGTGCGGCCATACGGGCAGCATGTATGTCCCGTATCCCGACACCTCCGCCGGACCTCTTTCGGACAGGCAGTGCGGATGGGCCTGGAACACGGACAGCGGCAGGCCTTCCTCTGTGGCGCCGTCATGGTTGCCCGGCACGTGCGCCCAGGCTATCTGTCTTTTCTCGATCTCTTCCGTGATGTCGCTGACATATTCTTCAAGCATCTCGACCGAGTCAAGACCTCCGCTGTCCGTCAGGTCGCCGATGATGAAGAACAGATCGGGGTCGCATACGTCCAGCAGTGTATGGATGTCTTTTTTCAGTTCCGGATCCCATCTGCGTCCGCGGGGCGCATGGTAGTCCGAGGTGAACAGCGTCCTGAAGCTGCCGTCTTCGCGCAACCGCAGTTGATACCGCGTTTTCATTGCGTCGCGTAGCCGCTGAGTCATGCGTTTTTCTCCCCTCGCACAAGTTTCTAATTGTATTATAATCTATTTTTTATATAAAAACAATGCAAAAAACAAGAATTGGGACAAAAAAATGAAAGCGGTTGTCGAGCCGCTTTCAAAGTTTTTGTTAAAGATTGATTTCCGCCTGATCCTTCGGAACGTCCGTGAGCAGTTTCCGGATTTTCTGGACGTACCGGCTGACCTGCTCGGCGCACCTGCCGGTGTACCGGTCGGGCGAAAGGACCGATTCCATCTCCTTCCGCGTCATTCCGAACTCGGGATGCTCCGCCAGTCTGGAAAGCAGATCGCAGGGTTCCCCCTCTTTCATGCGCGCCGTCGCTTCCATGGAGCACTGCCTGACGATCTCGTGCAGCTCCTGTCTGTTGCCGCCGCGTTTGACGCCTTCCATCATCAGATTTTCCGTAGCAATGAAGGGCAGATACTCCCGCACCGTTCTGTCGATGATCTTCTCGTTGACATGCAGGCCGTTGGTCACGTTCCTGCACAGCCGCAGGACCGCGTCGGCGCAAAGGAACGCCTCCGGCATCGAGATCCGCCTGTTGGCCGAATCGTCAAGCGTCCGCTCGAGCCACTGGACCGACGCCGTCATGGGCGCGTTCGCCGCATCCGCCATCAGGTACCTGGACAGCGAGCAGATGCGCTCGCTACGCATGGGGTTCCGCTTGTAGGCCATTGCGGATGAACCGATCTGGTGTTCCTCGAACGGTTCCTCTACCTGCCTGTCGTGCTGGAGGAGCCTTATGTCGTTCGCCATCCTGTATGCGCTCTGCGCGATGGACGACAGCGCGTTGATGATACGGCTGTCCTCCTTGCGGGGGTACGTCTGTCCGCAGACGTCGAAGCAGGACTCGAACGAGAACGCTTCGCTGATTAGCCGGTTCATCTCGTCGATCTTGCCGGTGTCCCCGCCGAACAGTTCCATGAAGCTGGCTTCCGTACCGGTCGTCCCGCGGCACCCGAGGAACTTCATCGTCCCGATGACGTGTTTGATCTCTTCCAGATCCGACGCGAAATCCTGCATCCAGAGCGTCGCTCTTTTGCCGACCGTCACCAGCTGCGCGGGCTGGTAGTGCGTGTACCCGAGCGTCGGCAGCGCGCGGTAGCGTTCCGCGAAATCAGCCAGATTCTGAAGGACGCCCTTCAGCTCGCCGACAAGATACTGCAGTCCCTCCCGGTAGATGATCAGGTCCGCGTTATCCGTGACGTAGCAGCTGGTAGCCCCCAGATGGATGATCCCCGCCGCGCCCGGCGCGACCTGTCCGTACGCGTAGACATGCGCCATGACATCGTGCCTGACTTCCTTCTCCCTGGCTTCCGCCACGGAGAAATCGATATCATCCGTATGTGCCTCCAGCTCCTTTACCTGCTCCAGGCTAACGGGCAGTCCGAGTTCGTGCTCGGCTCTGGCCAGTTCTACCCACAGCCTGCGCCAGATCCTGATCCTTTCCTGCTGAGAAAACAGGCGGAGCATGAAATCGGACGCGTACCTTGATGCCAGCGGCGATTCGTAAACTTGTTTGTTTCCCATACCGGTCACCTGTAAATGATGCTGTCCCGCTCGGGTCCAACCGAAACGTACCCGATGCGGCAGCCGATGTTCTTTTCAATATATTCGACGTAGTTCCTTGCGTTCTCCGGCAGATCTTCCCATTTGCGTGCCCCTGAGATGTCGCACTTCCACCCGGGCAGTTCGATCATCACCGGCTTGGCCTGCGGCAGAAGCGCCGGGAACGGGAACTCGTCCGTCTTCTGTCCGTTGACCTCGTACCGTGCGCAGACGGGGATCTTGTCCATGTAGCTCAAAACGTCCAGTTTCGTCAGGGCGATGCTCGTAGCGCCCTGCACCTCGATGCCGTATCTTGTCGCGACGATATCGATCGGGCCGACGCGGCGGGGACGTCCCGTCTTCGCGCCGTATTCAAACCCGGCCTCCCGCAGCTTCTCCGCTTCCTCTCCGAACCACTCGCACGTGAACGGGCCTTCGCCCACGCAGGTCGAGTATGCCTTGACGACGCCGATGACCTTGTCGATCTTTGCCGCGGGGACTCCCGCGCCGATCGGCGCGTAGGCGGCGATGGTGTTGGAGGATGTGGTGTATGGGCAGATGCCGAAATCAAGATCCCGCAGAGATCCCAGCTGCGCCTCGAACAGCATGTTCTTGCCGTTCGACATCGCGTCGCTCAGGTATTTTCCCGTGTTGCCGATAAACGGCTTGATCTTCTCGCCGTACTCCCTGAACCAGTCAAGCAGCCTTTCCTCCGTCCAGGCCTCTGCGCCGTATACTCTTGTCAGCGTCAGGTTTTTCCATTCGGCCAGATCCTTCACGTGCTCCTTAAGGCGCTCGGGATAGAACAGCTCTCCGGCAAGGATTGTCTTCTTCTGGTATTTGTCCGCGTAAAACGGCGCTATCCCCTGCTTGGTGGAGCCGTACTTCTTGTCTGCCAGACGCGCCTCCTCCAGTCCGTCCAGTTCCCTGTGCCACGGCAGCAAAAGCGACGCGCGCTCGCTGATGATGAGATTGTCCGGCGTGATCGGAACGCCCTGCGAGGAAACGGAAACGATCTCGTTCCAAAGATTCTCCATATCCAGCGCCACGCCGTTCCCAAGCACGTTCATGACACCTTTGCGGAACACGCCGGAAGGAAGGAGATGCAGCGCGAACTTCCCGCATTCGTTGATGACCGTGTGGCCGGCGTTTCCT
This sequence comes from Clostridia bacterium, assembly GCA_017451045.1. Taxonomy (GTDB): domain Bacteria; phylum Bacillota; class Clostridia; order Oscillospirales; family CAG-272; genus UBA1770. The sequence goes on along the minus strand of JAFSSK010000119.1, from coordinate 43,407 downwards.
CCGCCCTGATACCGGATGACCACATCGTACTCCTCGGTCAGAAGGTCGACCATGCGCCCTTTCCCTTCGTCTCCCCAGTTGATCCCGACTATTGCACAGTTAGACATCGAAAAACCTCCGCAAGGCCTCCGGCTCTCGTCCGGCGGCCGATCAAATTCATACGTTAGTATTATATCACTTTTTCTATTGTTTTGCCACAGGAAAATGAAGTTGACGGGATTGCGTCCGTTGCCTTTGCGCCGATGCCGCACCCGCCCCGCAAAAAAGGAAAATGCGGCAGGCTTCCTGCCCGCCGCATCCGTCGCCGCCCCAATCAGGACAGCAGCAGTTTGTCGTCCGACGCGTCCGATCCGCCGGCTGCTTCCGAAAACAGCTTCAGCAGGTCCGGGACCGTCAGCTTCGATTTTTCCTCGCCGGATATGTCCAGGATGATCCGTCCGGCATCCATCATGATCAGCCTGTTGCCGTGCGCAATGGCGTCTTTCATGTTGTGGGTTATCATCAAAGTCGTCAGGTTGCTCTCCGTGACGATCTGATCCGTGATCTCCAGCACCCTCATGGCCGTTTTCGGGTCGAGCGCCGCCGTATGCTCGTCGAGGAGAAGCAGCTTCGGCCGCTGCATCGTCGCCATCAGGAGCGTCAGCGCCTGACGCTGGCCGCCGGAAAGAAGACCCGCCTTGGACGTCAGTCTGCCCTCCAGCCCGAGCCCGAGCTTCTGGAGCTGCTTCCTGTATTCTTCCCGCTCCGCGTTCGTGACGCCCCACCTCAGGCCTCGCGGCTGCCCGCGGCGCGCCGCAAGCGCGAGATTCTCGTCGATCTGCATGGTCGGGGCCGTTCCCATCATCGGATCCTGGAACACCCGCCCAAGATATTTTGCTCTTTTGTACTCCGGCAGCTTTGTCACGTCGACCCCGTCGATCAGGATCTGACCCTCGTCGACAGGATACGTTCCGGCGATGGCGTTGAGCATCGTTGATTTACCGGCGCCGTTACCGCCGATGACCGTGACGTAATCCCCCTCTTCAAGCGTCAGGGACAGCTTGTTCAAAGCGACTTTCTCGTTGACGGTACCGGCATTGAACGTTTTGCTAACATCAATCAGTCGCAGCATGGTTTTCCTCCTTGCTCTTCGACATGCCTTTCCGGCGGAGAATGAAACTCTTCCAGTACGGAATGGACAGGAAGACCGCCACGACGAGCGCCGTCAGCAGTTTGAGGTCGTTCGTGTTCAGCCCCGCGATCAGCACGATCCGGATGACCACGTAGTAGATGATCGCGCCGCAGATGACCGTAGCCAGCTTAGCGGCAAAGTTCCTGGCGATCATCGAGAACAGGACCTCTCCGACGATGACGGCGGCCAGCCCGATCACGATGGCGCCGCGCCCCATGTTCACGTCCGCCGCGCCCTGATACTGTGCCAGAAGACCGCCGCTGAGCGCGACAAGGCCGTTGGAAAGCATCAACCCGAGGACGATGTTCGTTTTCGTGTTGATCCCCTGGGCTCTCGCCATGTTCTGATTGGCACCGGTCGCCCGGAGCGCACACCCGCGCTCTGTTCCGAAGAACCAGTACAGAAGACCGATCAGGACGGCGCACATGATGATCAGCAGGATCAGGGGGTTCGAAAGATCCAGGGCTCTGGTGTATCTCTGCGATACCATCAGGTAGTACTTGTCCACGGACACAGGCTGGTTCGCCCTGTCACCCAGTATGCGCAGGTTGATGGAATACAGCGCCAACTGCGTCAATATCCCGGCGAGGATCGCCGGGATGCCGCATTTCGTATGAAGCAGCCCGGTGATCAGTCCCGCCAGGACGCCGGCCGCGAATGCGCAAAGCATCGCGAGCCACGCGTTGACCCCGGCGCGGATCAGCACAACGCAAACCGCTCCGCCAGTAGCTATCGAACCGTCCACGGTCAGGTCCGCCACGTCCATGACTCTGAACGTGATGAACACTCCTATGGCCATGATACCCCAAATCAGTCCCTGCGCTATGTCTCCGGGCAGTGAATTCAGAAATGAAGTAAAAATCATTATTGTTTCCTTATCTTGTTTTAATCAGTGATCTCGATATATCCTTCCGGGATCGTCACGTTGAGCGCTTCGCAGTTCGCCTTGTTGTATTTCTTCGTCACCTGGGGCGCGTATTCGATGGGCATCTCGGAGATCTTGGCCTCGCCTTTCAGGATCTTGGCGGCCATCTTGCCGGTCGCGTACCCAAGATCGTAATAATTGATGGACAGCGTCGCAACGCCGCAGCCTTTGCAGATTCCTTCCTCGCCGGCAATGATCGGCGTTTTCGCGTCGAGCGCCACGTTGGCGATGGCTTCCGTATTGGAGGCTGCCACGTTGTCGGTGGGGATGTACAGAACGTCGTTGGCGGCGCATGCCGTTGCCGTCACCGAGGATACGTCGTTGGAATCCGTGAAGGAATAGGCGGTGACAGTGAACCCGAGTTCCTTCAGATACTGTGTGACCATCTTCACCTGGTAGATGCTGTTCGCTTCAGACGAGCAGTAGAGGATCCCCACCTTGCTTGCGGACGGGAACAGATCCTTTACCATCTGCGCCTGTTCGTCCAGCGGCGCCAGATCCGACGTGCCGGAGATGTTTCCGCCGACCGTGCCTTTGAAATCCGTGATGTCCAGCGCGGTGCCGTATTCCGTGACGGACGTCCCGAGGATCGGGATGGTGTCCGTTGCTGCGGCTGCAGCCTGAAGGGCGGGCGTGGCGTTGGCCATGATCAGGTCGACGCCCTGGGCCACAAAGCCGTTGACGATGGTCGTGCAGACGTTTGAATCGCCGGACGCGTTCTTGACGATCACGTTGACCTGCGCGCCGAGTTCATCCTCCAGCGCTTTTTTGAATCCTTCCGTTGCCGCGTCCAGCGCCGTGTGCTGAATCAGCTGACACACGCCTACCGTGTAGGCTTTCTTTTCCTGCGAGCAGGAAGTGACTGCCGCCAGCGCGGAAACGACAAGCAGCAGGGAGAGTAACAGTGCAATACTCTTTTTCATGACCCAAACCTCTTTAGTATAGAATCCTTTAGTCAATTCCGGCCGACGGGGCCGGCGAACATGGAAGGATTATAGCACACGGCCAATCGGAAATCAATATCAAATTGAAAGAATTTTCAAATACGGCTCGATTTTTGGGCATATTTTCTCTTTTGAAGTGTTTATACAGAAAATTTTTCTGTTTTCGTGAAAAAGCCATCTGCTTCCCTCCCCCTCCCCGCCTGTTGACTAGCAGGCTGAGTTGGTATATAATAATGGAAATAACTTTTTGAGGAGCAACTCATTTTTATGTCCAATCAACTGATTACCCCGAAAACGCTTTCGGGTTTTATGGAACTGCTTCCGTCCGAACAGATGCAGTTCGAAAAAATACGCGCCGTGCTGGAAGAGACATACCGCCTGTACGGCTTCTACCCGCTCGACACGCCTGTCCTGGAGTCCTCTGACGTTCTGCTTGCCAAAGCCGGAGGGGAAACGGAAAAACAGATCTACCGGTTCCAGAAAGGCGACAACGATCTGACGATGCGGTTCGACCTGACGGTCCCGCTGGCAAAATATGTCGCCAAGAACGCAGGCGAGCTAGCCTTCCCTTTCCGCCGCTACCAGATCGGCAAAGTCTACCGCGGGGAGCGGGCGCAGCGCGGAAGATTCCGTGAATTCTATCAGTCTGACATCGATATCATCGGGGACGGGAGCCTAAGCATCCGCAACGACGCGGAAATGCCCAGCATCATCTACACGATATTCACGAAACTGGGACTTGACGATTTTGTGATCCGCATCAACAACCGGAAGATCCTGACCGGCTTTTACGCCATGCTCGGTCTGTCCGACCGGGCCGCAGAGATCATGCGGATCGTGGACAAGACGGACAAGATCGGCCGCGAGAAAGTGGCGGACGAGCTGCGTGAGCTCGGCGTTTCCGAAGAACAGATCGGCAAGATCCTCGACCTTATGTCCCTGAAGGGGACGAACAGCGAACTGCTCGCCTCGCTCCGCGCGATCCCGTCTGAAAACGAGCAGTTTTGCGAAGGCGTGGACGAACTGGAGCAGGTCATTGCCGGGATTGCCGCCTACGGCGTACCGGAAAAGAACTATTCGATCGATCTGTCGATCGCCCGTGGCCTCGATTACTACACCGGCACCGTCTACGAAACGACGCTGTGCCGCTACCCCGAAATCGGAAGCGTCTGCTCCGGCGGCAGATACGACAACCTGGCCGGATACTACACCAACCGGAAACTGCCGGGCGTGGGGATCTCCATAGGCCTTACAAGGCTTTTCTTCATCCTGTCCGACAGGTCTTGCGTGAGCACGGCTTTCACCTCTCCCGCCGATCTGCTCGTCGTCCCGATGACAGACGATCCGGAGCCTGCTTTTGCCGCAGGCGCGGCTTTCCGCTCCGGCGGGATCAAAACGCAGGTCTATCTGGAATCAGGAAAGCTGAAATCAAAGCTGAATTACGCTAACAGGACCGGCATCCCGTTCGTCCTTTTCATCGGTGAAGACGAACTGGCTTCCGGCAAATATACCCTGAAGAACATGGACACCGGCGAACAGATCTCCGCCGAGGCGGAAGAACTGATCCGGGTGATCGCCGGATATGTCCGGAAAAAGGAATCCGTTTCCGTCCTGACGGCAGACAGAGCCGAACCGGCAGAGGGGTGATCTGATCATGCTCGGTGACACGATCGCCGCCGTCAGCACGCCGCGCGGAAAAGGCGGTGTAGCCATGATCCGGATCTCCGGACCGGACGCCGCCGCCATTGCCAACAGAATATTCATTCCCGCAAGCGGCCGCCCGTTCGCGGAACGCACGCCGCGGACTGCCGTTTACGGAACGATCCTGGCGCCCGATCATTCGGCACCTGACGGGTGGAACCGCGTCGACGACGGGATCGCCGTGCTGTACAAAGCGCCCGCGTCGTTCACAGGCGAGACCGTTGCTGAGATCTGCTGCCACGGCGGCATCCTCCTGACGGAAACGGTCCTTGCAGGCGTTTTCGCGCTGGGGGCAAGACAGGCTGAGGCAGGCGAGTTCACCCGTCGCGGTTTCGTCAACGGAAAGATGGGTCTTGACGCCGCGGAGGCGCTGGCCAATCTGCTCGAGGCGACTTCCCGGGAGCAGATCAAGCTGTCTCACGCCGGGATGACGGGAACGCTGTCCCGCGCGATTAAGAAGCAGTATGACCGGCTGTGCCTGGTCCTTTCGAGCGTATACGCCGCCATCGACTATCCGGACGAGGACCTGAAGGAACTCGGCCCCGGGGAGATAGGAGAGATCCTGGATTCGACCGAATCCGAGATACGGGATCTCGTCTCAACGTACGGGACGGGCCACGCGATCGCGGAAGGGATCCCGACCGTCATCTGCGGCGCAGTCAACGCCGGCAAAAGCTCTCTGTACAACCGCCTTGTCGGCCGGGACGCGGCCATCGTGACGGATATCGCGGGGACCACCCGCGACCTTCTGACGGAAACCGTGACTGCCGGGCGCGTAACGCTCCGGCTGACGGACACCGCCGGGCTGAGGAGCACGGACGACCCCGTCGAAAAGATCGGCGTAGCCAGGGCACTCGAACAGGTGTCTGCGGCGGAACTGATCCTTGCCCTGTTCGACGGGTCAAGACCCGCTGGTCCCGAAGACAAAAAACTGGCGGCGGATCTTTCTGCCGAAAAGGCTTCAAGACCCGTCGCGATTATCCCCGTCATCACCAAGTCCGATCTGCCGGGGGTGTTCGATATTTCTCTCGTTGAAAGCCTCGGGCAGCCAGTCCGGCTGTCCGCGCTTACCGGGGAGGGACTCAGTCAGCTCAATGACGCCGTCGACTCCCTGTTCATAGACAGCAAGCTGAACACGTCGGAAGACGCGATCGTTGCCAATGCCCGCCAGTACGGGGCCATGCTCCGCTCGCTCCAGGCCTTTTCCGAGGCCAGGCAGGCGCTGGCAGACGGTCTGCCGCTGGACATCGTCGGCGAATCCGTGGAGCAGATCATGGAGTGCCTGTGCGAAGTGGACGGGAGAAAAGTGTCCGAGGATATCGTCTCTTCGATCTTTTCCCACTTTTGCGTCGGCAAATAGACAGTTATTGTGTCGTGAGCCTGAAAGCCGCGCTGTGACCTACCGTTCCGGCACTTTCAAGATACCCGAGCCTGCTCAGGATTTTTAAAATCGTATAGGCGGTGATGCTCTCCGTTCCCCTCATCTGCCTTGACAGGTCGGCGGCCGTGAACACCTCGGGCAGCCCGCCGTCCGGCAGAAGCGTCAGGTAGTCTTCCGGCTTTTCATAGTTTACGAAAGACAGAAGCTTCACCGGGATGCGCTCGTAGCGCTCTGCCCCGCGTTTTTTGTCTTTTCCCCATCCGTTCCTCAGCTTGAAATCTTCCGTCTCGACCATTGGGAACACAAAGCTGATCCGTGCCTCGTCAAGGTGGGGTATCATCCAGTACAGCTCTCGGACGATCTGGTCGATCCCCTCTTTTTTGGGAGACCGGCGCTTCGGCCCGATCTTCCCGGTGTCCGGCTCGATCCAGTGGACCCACCTGATCGGAACGATCGGGTGCACGACCCTGATCTTATAATCCGTCATCGTCAGATACCAGTCGATCTTGTTCCGCAGCGAACTGAGACTTCCGGTCTGGACCTCCGTGACGGTGTCTCCGCTCAGCACGTCCGCAATGTATCTGCCCTTCCCCGTTTTCGGCTCGACGCGGATCTCCTGGCAGGACCGGTCCGAGCAGTAGTAGTCCTTCCAGATCGCGTGCATGCGCTTCTGGCCCAGCGTACCGATCCCGTCCCCCTGTTCGGATCCCGCGGAAAGATTCTTCCGCAGCACCACGTTGAAATGCAGCGCTTCGGAAGGGGCCGGATCCCTTTGCGCTTCAGTCCATCCCATCCTGTTTTCTCCTTTCCGGCTCCCGTTCCGGGGCCATCGTCCCAAAAGAATATCTTAAGGAGTTATATATCATGCAGAACCAACCAGCGAGAGGTAAATTCATCGTCTTCGAAGGCATTGACGGCGCCGGCAAAACGACGCAGATCTCCCTTTTGACCGCCTGGCTGAAATCCCGCGGCCGGGCCGTCCACACGACCGCCGAACCGACGAATTCAACGATAGGCGGGATCATCCGCGACGCGCTTGAAGGGCTTACCGAAAAAACCGCCTGTGAAATGACCGCGCTTTTCGTCGCGGACCGGATCTTCCACAACACCAACCCTGTTTCCGGCATCCGCAATATCCTTGCGTCCGGTCAGGACGTGATCTGCGACAGGTACTACTATTCCACACTTGCCTATCAGGGTTCGATGACCGACTACGACTGGGTCAGCGCCCTCAATCTCCAGTGCCCGGACATCCTGAAACCGGATCTTTGCGTCTTCCTGGATCTTAAGCCCGAGGTAAGCCTTGACCGGATCGCCAGGAACCGGTCCGTCACGGAGATCTATGAGAATATCGACACGCTGAAAAAAGTCCGTGATCAGTTTTTCAACGTTTTCGAGCAGCTCAAGAGCCGGGACCGCATCTGCGTCATCGACGCCGGCGGCACCGTGGAAGAGGTCAGCGAAAGCATCATCCGGGCCGTGTCAGACCTTTTCTGACATCTCCCGGTTCCATTTTCTCATATCGCCGGGAAGATTTCAAGTGAGGGACGGCATCTTTTCCCTTTTTACCGTTTTTCCCGCCCTCTTTCCCTCAAATTGAAAAAATCTCTTGACAAATCAAATATCTATATATTATAATGGGGTTCGTCATTGCGTAAAAGTGAAACGTTTTTACCCCATTGATCACGATGTTTCATTGTTTTCGAATCCATTGAAGGAGGTGACAGTCATGCTTAGAACCTACCAGCCTAAAAAGCGCCAAAGAAAAAAAGAACACGGCTTCAGAAAAAGAATGCATACCGCCGACGGCAGAAATGTGCTCAAGAGAAGACGCGCTAAAGGCAGAAAAAGACTGACATACTAATAAATATTTCAGCCGCATTCCTGCATGTTCACATGCGTGAACCGATAAACCTCTGATGCCGCCAGTCGCCGTTTCAAGCCTGGTGTTATCGGAGGTTTTGTATTAATCAACCCAATCATCTACACGAAAACGAAACATCCCGGGTATGAACAACCGATGAATCCACCTAACTCAGCCGATGCGGGGATTTTATGAAATTCTATGCCATTACAGAGAATCATTTATACGCCAAGGCCTTCACGAAAGGTCGGCGCTGGAGCGGCCGCTTCATCTCCGTTTTCCTGCTTCGCGATTACGCGGCGGAACGGCTGAAAAGAGCGAACCCGTTAAAACGCCGCATCAACCGGATCGGCATTTCCGTCACGAAGAAGATCGGCGGGGCCGTTGTCCGCAACAGGGCCAAACGCCTGATCCGCGCCGCGCTGCAGCAGATCGTTCGCACCGAAACCGTCGAAACAGGCTGGCTGATCGTCATCAGCGCGCATCCTGCCGTCTCTGCAGAGACTGTTAAAAGCCCGCAGGTGTGCGCCGAGCTGCGAACAGCGTTTTGCAGCCTGGGCCTGATAAGACCCGAAAGCCGGGAAGACCGGCCGGCCGACTGACTATGAAACACATTTGTATCGGACTCATCCGCTTTTATCAGAAATTCCTGTCCCCCTTAAAACGAAATCCTTCATGCAGGTTCTATCCTTCATGTTCAGCCTACGCCATCCAGGCGTTTCAGAAACGAGGCTTTTTTGCGGGCCTGATCCTGACCGTCTACCGCATCCTCCGGTGCAACCCGTTTTGCGCCCCCGGATACGACCCGGTCCCGGACAAGGGGTTCCGGCATCACCAGATACCGGAAGACGAGCAAAAATCGGAAAAGGGTGTTTTGAAATACAGGAGACCTTACGAGCAATGAACGCGTGCCGGGACACAGATCCCGCATGTCCCTTTATCTTTTATGAGAGGAAAGCCGGCAGTTGATCAAAACTGCCAACGGCACATCACACCATGGATGCTATTTTGACCGGAATCGGCCAGTTTCTAAAACTGTTAAGCCGTCTGACCAACAACCACTACATCCTGGCCCTGCTCCTCTTCGCGCTGGTCATCGAGATCATCATGCTGCCGTTCGGCATCATGCAGCAGAAGAATTCCATCAAGCAGGCCAGACTCAGGCCAAAGGAAATGGCCATCAGAAAAAAATACGCGGGCAGAGATGACAACGCTACCAAGCAGAAGATCGCGCAGGAGATCCAGGAACTGTACCAGAAGGAGCACTTCAACCAGTTCGCGGGCTGCCTTCCGCTTTTGCTCCAGATCCCGATCATCATGATCCTGTACTACGTGGTCATCAACCCCCTGCATTATGAGATGCGCGTCTCCACCGCAGCGATCGATGCGCTCAGGACTTTCCTGACTACTGCCACGGCAGAAGGCGGTCTGGGCCTTACCATCGGCGGCAACGCCAGGAGCACCATCGAGATCATCACCCATTTGAACAATCCGGAGACCTGGGCGAACATCCAGAGCGGGTTCGCCGCTTTTGTCGGTGAAAACGGCGCTACATACCTTGGAGAACTGGAAGCCGCTATGGCGGAAGGTCTTCCAAATCTCTATCTTTTCAACACGATCAACCTCGGTCTGATCCCGACTATCACCCAGCCCAGCTGGCTCTGGGCCGTTCCTGTCCTTACGTTCGGCACGTATTTCGGCAGTATGAAGCTCACCAGAAGGCTCACCTACCAGCCGACGACGCAGACGCAGGACATGGGATGCTCCAACAAGGTAATGGATATCGCCATGCCGCTGTTCTCCGTGTACATCACATTCGTTGTACCGGCTGCTGTCGGCGTTTACTGGATCTTCAAGAGCATTTTAGGTACGGGCAAGCAGTTCATTTTGTACAAGGCGATGCCGCTTCCGAAATTCACCGAGGAAGACTACAAGGCTGCCGAACGCGAACTGGCCGGAAAAGCGCCCAAGCGCTCCTCCCAGGATCAGTCCGATGGCCCGAGACCGGCCGTGCGTTCCCTGCACCATATTGACGACGACGATTACCTGCCGCCCGTGAACAAGGCCGAGATCGCAAAAGAAGAAGAGCCCGATGCGCCTGCCGAAAGCACAGCCGGAGCAGAACCTCCCGCCGGCGGGATCATCGAATCCGCGCAGCTGAAGGACGACGACCGCCGTTCCCGCAAGAGCAAAAAAGCCAAGAAAGGCTCAGCCGAGGACACCAAGCCTGCCGAAGAACCCGCTGCAGAAGAATCTGTTCTCGAGGAACCTGCCGTTGAAGAACCCGCTACAGAAGAGCCCTCCGAGGAGGACATGCCCGAAGAGCCGTCTGAGGACGACGCTTCCGAGCCTGAAGAAAAAAAAGACAATTAATCTTACGAACGAAGTCTAACTACAATAAGGAGTATTTGTTTTGAAAGAACAAGTTACAGTTACCGGAAAAACAGTTGACGAGGCTGTTGCCAAAGCCGTAGAGCAGCTGGGCGCGCCTTCTGCCGAAGCCATCAACTTCGTTGTCGACGAGGAACCGCGCCGCGGTCTCTTCGGCATCGGTTCGGCCCCCGCAAAGATCACGGCCACATATATTCCCGCCGGCGAGCAGATCGCCCTGTCGTTCATCACCCAGCTCGTCAAAAACATGGATCTTGACGCCAAGATCGAAATGAAGGACAAGGATGACGGCAACAAGCTGATCACCATCGAGGGTGAAGGTGCAAGCGTGCTGATCGGTCATCACGGCGAAACACTGGACGCCCTGCAGTATCTGACGAATCTGGCGACGAACCGGAAAGAGGAAAGCGACGACAAGCGCGAATACGCGAAGATCTCCGTCGACGTTGAAGGCTATCGCGCGAAAAGAGAAGAGTCCCTGCGTACCCTGGCCCGCAGAAAGGCCGAGCAGGTCCTCAAGTTCAAAAAAAGCGTTATGCTGGAACCGATGAACCCGTACGAACGCCGCATCATCCATTCCGAGATCCAGAACATCCCCGGCGTGTCCACCAACTCCATCGGGTCGGAGAACAACCGTAAAGTCGTTATCTATCTGGACGCCAAAAAGTAATACACCCCCGTGATATGACACCGGTGCGGCAGACTTGCCGCGCCGGTGTTTTTCTTCCCTTCGAGAAAATACTAGTTTACAAGAGTTCTATTTTATGTTATACTAAAATGTATTAGAATATCATTATAGAAGGAGGTTATATGTCGTTATTATTATTTCGATATCCGGTCTTTGAAACGCCAAATGCCGGACCGGACGATGCCTCCTTTGGATCAGACCCCGCCGGCGAAAAAACGGAGAACGGCGGCGAGTCTCCCCTGCGGGACGCCTCCCGCAGGCCCATGTTGCCGGTCGGGCTGAGCGTTCTAAGTGCCCTGGTCCTGTTCGCCTGCATGGCTTTCCCTCCGTTCGCGACTTCTCAGGCCGCCCCGTTCATAGCCCTTCCCGTGATGGTATGCGCCGGCGTTTTCCTGTGCATCAGAAGCCGGGCAGTCGGCTCCATCCTTCTGATCATGCTGCCCGCCGGACTGCTTTCCGTCTTCACGATGAGCTTCATCATTCCGGCTTTCTATCTGTCTTTGGTCTGCGGCACGGTCTGCGTGTCGCTCCTTATCACACACAAAAGGATGCTGTTCATCCTGCCGCCCGTCATCGTTTCGTTCGCTGTCGCCTTCCTGGTAACGGGCAGTGTCCTCCCCGCGCTGGCGGCTCTTCTGCCGCTGCCGGCCGGTATCCTTCTGGCTTTCTTCACCATGTCGAATTCAGGCAGGACAGCCTCCGTGTGCGCGGCGGCATCCGGTTTCGTCCTGTGGCTGCTCGTCCTGGGAAGCGTGTTCATCTTTCAATCCCGCGGCGCCATTTCCGCCGAGATCATCAACTCTTTCATAGAGGAAGTCAGAGCGTCTTTGGCGGAATCGCTGATGTCCGTCCGTGCGCTGATGGCTGAACAGTTCCCTGCCACAGCGGCCGTTCTGGATGAGGCTACCGTCCAGAACGCCATAAACGAGCTGTTCAATATCCTGCCGGCGCTGTTCCTGATCGTCTGCAACGTGATCGCGTTCATCACGCAGTCCGTTCTGCTTTCTTCCTGCCGCGTCATGCAGGACAGGGGCATCTGCCCTTCCGGCGTATACGTCACGCCGGAAACGAGGACTTTCACCATGAGCGCCGTGAGCGCTGTCCTCTTCGTCGTGTGTCTCATCGCGGCGCTGATCTCAAGGAATTCCAACTCGGCATTTTACACGGTCGTCACCAACCTGCATATGATCCTGGCTCCGGGGCTCTTCATCGTCGGTTTCTTCGCGTTCGTCGGACGCTCGCTTTTCGGCCGCCCGCCCCGCCTGTTCCCGGTCATCCTGCTTGCGGGATTCTTCTTTTTCGCAACATATTTCTGCATACTGTTCATGGCCTGTTACGGTTCTTTTGTCGTTGTCTGGTATACCATCCGCAGCCGCTTCCCGTCCGGGAGCGACAGCAACGGCCAGCCGTAACGTACGCTACCTACTGAAGGAGGCGAATAGATTTGAACGTTCATAACGAATCCGGTCTCAATAATAGCTCGACTTCCGTCAAGCCGGAGGAAGCTGGGAGAATCAGTCCGCTGATCCCCCTTCTGACCTGCGGTGTTTTCGGGTTCTTTTTCATCATCGCGCTGATCCTTCTGTCTGCCACGACGGAAGTGTCCATCCCTTTCTGGGGCTCGCTGCTCGCAGTCGTTTATTTCCTGATCTGCGGCGGGTTCTGCATCGTTTATATCGTCCGTCAGAAACGGGTGAGAGAGCAGGAAGAGGCCTATTCCTCCTCCGCGGCGGACATCGCAGCCATGTTCCGGTACAAAGTCGACATCCCCTATGCGCTCATCAGCGGGCGCGGCGTCGTCAAGGTCGTCAACAAGAAGCTCCAGGACCTTCTCGGCTTCTCCTCTCCGATCTGCAACGTGCTGTTCACGGATCTGTTCGATTCCCTGCCGCTGAGCGAACTGGCCTCCATCGCGCCTAAGATCGACTCCATTCACGACCTTCACCCGCTGCCGGGCGAGCAGCTGCCGATCGTAACCATTTCCGGCAGATCCTACGAGCTGAGTCCCTACCGGCTGAAGCTCCAGGGCCAGGATTTCTACTTTGCTCTTTTCAATGACGTCACCTCCTATATCCAGCTGTCCGACAAGACATACCGGGAGGATGTGGCGATCGCATACATCGTTTTGGACAACCTTGAGGAACTGGCGCAGTACATCCGCGTCAGCTACCGCTCCGCTACGGCTGAAATCGAGAACTTGCTCAAGCAGTGGGCCCTGGACGTCCACGGCATGCTCCGTGAATACGACAGAGACAAGTTCCTGATGGCGTTTTCCCGCGAGGAACTCGACAAATGCATCGACAACCAGTTCGCGGACATCCTTGAAAGCATCCGGGACGTCAAACTGGGCGACCAGTCCTTCCCCGTGACGATCTCCATGGGTATCGCCATGGTGCCCGGGACCATGCAGGAGCGCGAGCAGGCGGCCAGCGCCGCCCTCGACGTAGCCGTGCAGCGCGGCGGCGATCAGGTCGTCCTCCGCAAACCCGAAGGATTCTCCTATTTCGGCGGCCGTGTCAAGCCGATCCAGAGTAACACATCCATCATTTCCCGCGTCAATTCCGGGCAGTTCTGCGCGCTTGTCAAGCAGGCGGGCAACGTGCTGCTGATGGGTCACAACAATCCTGACTTCGATGCCATCGGCTCCTGCATAGGACTTGCCAGACTGGCTCTCAGCGTTCCGCGGCAGACCCCGTGCGACATCAGGATCATCATGGACCTGACGAACGACAACTTCAAGACGCTTCAGCCGCTCTTCCAGAGTCTTCCCGAATACGAGGCCATGTTCATCGACCGCGAGGCGGGTCTTGACCTGATCCGTTCGGATACCTTGCTGGTCATGGCAGACGTGAACTCTCTGAAGATCGTCGAGGCGCCGGACGTCGCCAACAGCGTCGTCAACATCGCGATCATCGACCACCACCGCCAGGTGGACGTCTACGGGTTCACCCCCGTTCTGTCCTACATACACCCGACCGCTTCCTCCGCGTCCGAGCTGGCTGCGGAGATGCTGGAGCAGTCTCCCTATTCCGAGATGCTGAAAAAAGAAGAGGCGACCGCCATTCTGGCCGGCATCATGCTGGATACCAAGAACTTCACGCACAACGCTGGCGCGCAGACCTTCGCGGCCGTCCATTACCTGTATTCCAGAGGCGCCCACACCAACGTGGCGCGCTGGTTCTTCCGCGAGCAGCTTGACGAACGTCTTCTGACCAGCGACATGAGCTCTCACGCCCAGCTTTACCGCGACAAGTTCGCTCTTGCATGGCAGGAGGTCGACCACGAGCTGTCCACAAAGGAGAGGATCGCAGTCGCCAAAGTGGCGGACAACATGCTGACTATCGTAGGCGTTGCCGCCTCGTTCGCCATTATAAAAAGCCTTGACGGCGTCGCGATTTCCGGCCGTTCCGCCGACACGGTCAACGTGCAGCTCATCCTGGAACGCCTGGGCGGAGGCGGACACTTCGATATGGCGGGCGCGCAACTGACAGGGGCTTCTCTTGAAGAGGCCAAAGACCGGCTGAAGGAAGCCATCGACGACTACCTCAAGACCGGCGACAACTCGTAACGAAAGGACTATTATCATCATGAAAGTTATACTGTTGCAGGACGTAAAGAGCCAGGGGAAAAAGGACCAGGTCATCAACGTGTCGGACGGTTACGCCACGAACTTCCTGTTTCCGAGGAAACTGGCTGTTCCCGCCGACGCGAAAGCGCTGAATGAGATCAAACAGAAAGAGGCGGCGAAGCAGCACCGGATCGAGACCGAAAAAGCCGAGGCCAAAGCCCTCGCCGAAAAACTGGAAAGCATCCTGGTGAAGATTCAGACGAACGCCGGAGCAGACGGGAAACTGTACGGCTCCGTCACGGCCAAGGACGTATCCGACGCGCTTGAAAGCGAATTCAACATCCAGCTGGACAAGCGGAAAATCGTTATCGCCGATTCGATCCGTTCATTCGGCAGCTACGAACTGGAAGCCAAACTGTACCAGGACATTTCCGCCACTATTCATCTGCTCGTCTGTCAGAAATGACGCCAGCCTCCCACCGTTAGAAAGGACTATCCGATCATATGGCCTCAACAAACGAATCGAACTCCGCGTTCACTAGACAATTGCCGTTTTCAATGCCGGCGGAACAGGCGCTCCTCGGATGCATCCTGAATGATCCGCAGAAAATAACTGATGTGGAGGACAAAATCTCTCCCGAGGATTTTTACCTGCAGGAGCATCAGGAGATCTACCGCGCCCTGGAAACCATGTTCCGGGACAGCAAAAATATAGATTATGTTCAGCTGGTCGAACAGCTCACGCAAATGGGACTCTACCAGAAGGCGGGCGGAAGCGAATACCTGGTCCAGCTTTCCAATTGTGCCGCATCTTCCATGAACATCAAAGACTATGCAAAGATCGTCAAGAACAAGAGCATTCTGCGGAAAGTTATCGAGACCAGCGACAGCATTTCCGAAAACGCATTTTCGGAACCGGAAGACGTCCAGTTGCTTCTGGGCTCGGCCGAAAACGATTTTTCCAAGATCGCACAGGGCCTGGAGAACAAGTCGTTCACAAACATCCATGACGCCATTGCCGATTTTCTGGAGATCCAGAAGGATCTGCGCACCAATCCGGACAGGCAGCGTCACGTCCAAACCGGGTATTCGGACATCGACCGGACGCTTGTCGGCATGGGAAAAGGCGACCTGATCATCCTCGGCGCAAGACCCGGCCAGGGCAAGACAAGCCTTGCGCTGAACATAGCGACAAACGTCGCGAAGAGCACTGGCAAAGCCGTCTGCATCTTTTCACTGGAGATGTCCACCGAGGAACTGGCCAACCGCATCATATCCAGCGAGGCGCTGATCGACAGCAATCACATCCGCGCCGGAACCATTACGACCGAAGAATGGCACAACATCTCCGAAGTCATCCCGACGCTGCAGAAACTGAAGATCTACATAGACGATACGGCGGGGCAGACCGTCAGCGCCATCAAAGCCAAGCTTTTAAGTCTTCAGGCCCGGCTTCGCCGGCAAGGGAGCGATATCGCGCTTGTCGTCGTGGACTACCTGGGACTTCTGCAGGACGACCGCAAGGCCGAAAACCGCGTGAACGAGGTGGCCGACATCTCCCGCGCGCTGAAACTGATGGCTAAGACGCTGGAAGTGCCCGTCCTTTGCGCCGCACAGCTGAACCGCGGCGTTGACAAATCCGGGAAAGGCAAAGCGGAAGAGACAAAACCCGTTCTGTCCAGCCTCCGTGATTCGGGCGCGATCGAGCAGGATGCCGACGTCATCATGTTCATCTACCAGCCGAATGAGCAGCAGAGCGACCCGGCTTCGGGCAACGTTCTCTCGACAAAGCAACTGATCATCGCCAAGAACCGTCACGGTTCGCAGGGCGAATTCACGCTCGGCTGGCTGCCTGCCCACACGAAATTCCGTTCCATTGCGGACGAGTCCCGCCTGAGCGGCGGATCGTGATCAGATCCAGTTCACATTCATTTTACAAAAACGTGTTATTCTTGCGACAGGAAGCAACAAATGTCCGTTCAATTCCTCTTTGAACAGAATATGCAGCGCCTTCTCCCGAAAACTGCCGGGCGGATCCTTATAGCCTATTCAGGCGGGGCGGATTCATCCGTTCTGCTTCGTCTTGCGGCCGACTGGGGAAAGCTGAACCGCGTATCTGTTTTCGCCGCGCACATGAATCATATGATCCGCGGTGATGAAGCCGACAGGGATGAGGCGTTTTGCCGGCAGACCGCAGCCGGTCTTGGTGTCGAGCTGTTCGTCTTAAGGCAGGACATCCCCGCTCTGGCGCGCCGGCAGGGGCGCGGGGTCGAGGAGACCGCGCGGGATGCGCGGTATGATTTCTTCCTTTCCCTGATGGAAAAGCACGGCATCCCCGTTCTGCTGACGGCTCATCACGCGGACGATCAGCTGGAGACCGTGCTGTTCAGGATCGCGAGAGGAACGGGTCCGGACGGACTTTCCGGCATTCCGGAGGTCCGTGCGATCGGGACAGGCACCGAACGAATCGTCATAAGACCGCTTCTGAACGTTACCAAAAAAGAAATACTCGACGCCTGCGGCCGGTTCACCCCGCCTGTGACATTTGTCACGGACAGCACAAACCTCTCGTCCGACTGCGCCAGAAACCTGTTACGGCACACTGTCATCCCCGCGCTGGAAAAGATATCCGGGGACGGCGTTCCCCAGCAGCACACCGTCGCGCTTTGCGAAGAGCTTTCGCAGGACAGCCAATACCTTTCCTCTGTCGTTTCAGACACCCTTCGGGACTGCGCCCTTCCGGGCAACCGTCTGAGCCTGCCTTTTGTAAGGCGGCTGGATCCGTCTTTACGGACACGGGTGATCCGCAGGTTCCTCCTTCAGTCCGGCGTCCACGCCGAATATACACATACGATTGCTGCGGACCGCCTGATCATGTCCGGCAGGACCGGGCCGCTGGAGATCACGCTTCCGGGGCACACGCACCTGGCGGTCGTTGACGACTGCCTGACGATCATGCCGGACCCCGCTCCTGCAAAGCCGTTTTCGCTGCCGCTGGAGCAGGTGATGGATGCCAAAGGACCGGTCGAGATCCCCGACTCTTCCCTGCGGCTTTTAGCAGGCCGGGGGCAGGACGTTCCCGTTCCGGACGGCTTCCGCGTACTGACAAGACAAACGCTGTGGAATCTGCCGGATCTGTCCGGCGCCGTCTTTTCCCAGCCTCGCCCGGGCGACAAGCTCCTGATGCTCGGCATGCACAAAACGGTACGGAAACTGATTTCCGCCGCCGGGATCCGCCCGGACATCCGGCGCAGCCTTCCCGTTCTGTTCATCGGCGGTGAAGCGGCCTGGATTCCGTTCGTCGGCACGGACGACAGGTATTATAAGGGCGACGCAGATCCGCTGACCGTTATCCTGACAGAAGAATCTTTCGCAATTTGCGGGAAAGAAGCTTACACATAATGCAAACCACCAACAGCTACAGTCTCGAAAAAGACATCGAAAGCGTTTTGATCTCCGAGCAGCAGATCCGGGAAATGACGGACCGGCTGGCAGCGGACATCTCAAAAGCGTATCAGTCCACCATAGAAGAGGGCAGGAAACTCGTCTTGCTGACCATCCTCAAAGGATCCGTCCTGTTTTCGGCGGAACTGGTCAAGAAGATCACGATCCCGGCGGAACTGGAATTCATGAAGGTCTCCTCCTACGGAGCCGGGACAAAGACTTCCGGCGAGATCAGGATCCATCTGGATCTGCTGCGCGACGACCTTCCCAATCTCGACATTCTCGTCATAGAAGATATCGTAGACAGCGGAAGGACTTTGTTCCGCCTGACGCAGATGCTCCGCAACCGCGGCGCGCACAGCGTAAAGACCGTAACGATGCTGGACAAGCCTTCCCGCAGAGAGGTGCAGTTCGTTCCCGACTTCTGCGGATTCCAGATCCCGGACAAGTTTGTCGTCGGCTACGGCCTGGATTACAACGAGGAATACCGCACGCTTCCTTTCGTCGGCGTTCTGAAACCCGAGATCTACGCGCCAAAGCAGACCCCGTAATTAACCCTGGAGGATTTATGAAACCGAAACACGGATTTAAAATTGTCATATTCTATCTGATCCTGATTGCCATCATCATCTTTGCCGTTTCCCAGCTGTTCCGGCCCGGCGAAACGCAGAAAGTGATTTTCAGCGATATAGTGAAACTGATCAACAGCGGAGAGGTAAAAGAGCTGACCGTCAACGACAGCAACGTCCTGACGCTGGTCAAAAAGGATTCGACCACGGTTACCTACCAGCTCAGCGACCTGAATCTCTTCCTGATCTTCTGCGGTGACGCGATCGACGAGCAGATGCGCGCCGGCACGCTGGAAAAGTGTGATTTTGAACCGGCAAAGACATACCCCTGGTGGCTGCAGATGCTGCCCACCTTCATCGTCATCATCGTCGTCGTCGTTCTGTTCTGGATCTTCGTCGCCGGACAGGCCTCCGGGAAAGGCGCCATGGGGCGTCTCAACAGCTTCGGCAAGGCCCGCGTCAAGACGCCTTCCGCCAACGATCCGAACAGGGTCACCTTCAAAGATGTGGCCGGTGCGGACGAGGAGAAGGAGGAACTGGTCGAGATCGTCGACTACCTGAAAGATCCGTCCAAATACACGAAACTCGGCGCGCGCATCCCGCACGGCGTCCTTCTCGTAGGCCCTCCAGGGACCGGTAAGACGCTTCTGGCCAAAGCGGTAGCCGGAGAAGCGGGTGTTCCCTTCTTCTCGATTTCCGGTTCCGATTTCGTGGAAATGTATGTCGGCGTAGGCGCATCCCGCGTACGCGATCTGTTCGAAAACGCCCGCAAGTATCCCGCGTCCATCATTTTCATCGATGAGATCGATGCGGTCGGCCGGCACAGAGGCGCAGGCCTTGGCGGCGGACACGACGAAAGAGAACAGACGCTGAATCAGATGCTGGTCGAGATGGACGGCTTCGGCTCCCACGACGGCATCATCGTGATGGCCGCGACGAACCGGCCGGACATCCTGGACCCCGCGCTTCTGCGTCCGGGCAGATTCGACAGACAGATCACTGTCAACTATCCGGATATCAAGGGACGCGAGGAGATCCTCAAAGTCCACGCGCGCAACAAGCCGCTTGAGCCGCAGGTCAACCTGGGCGAGATCGCCAGGACGACGGCCGGATTCACCGGTGCAGATCTTGCCAACCTTATGAACGAGGCCGCCCTCCTTGCCGCCAGACGGAACAAGAAACTGATCGGCATGGCGGAAATCGCAGACTCCTTCATCAAGGTCATCGCGGGTCCCAAGAAGAAATCCCGCGCCATGAAAGAATCCGAAAAGAAAAAGACCGCCTACCACGAGGCGGGGCATGCGCTGCTTGCCTACTTCATGCCTACGCAGGACCCGGTCCAGCAGATATCCATCATTCCTTCTGGGAACGCCTTGGGCTACACGCTGAACCCGCCGGCAGAAGACAAATACAGCGTCTATAAACAGGAGCTCAAGGAAAACATCGCCATGCTTCTGGGCGGACGCGCAGCTGAGAAGGTGATCTTCGGAGACGTCTCCGGCGGCGCATCCAACGATATCGAACGCGCCACGAAGATCGCGAAGCAAATGGTCACGAAACTCGGTATGAGCGACGTCCTCGGCCCGATCAACTACGCAGGAGAGGGCGGAGAGGTCTTCCTGGGACGCGATTTCTCCAGCAACGCGGACCATTCTGACGCGACCGCTGCCATCATCGACAAGGAAGTCCACAATATCATTGAGGAATCATACGCGATTGCCATCCGCACGCTGGAGGAAAACATCTCCAAACTGCATCTGGTAGCCAACTATCTGATGCACGCGGAAGTGATGGACGGAGACCAGTTCAAGGCTGCCATGGAGCAGGAAGACATCACCATCGAGCAGCTTGACGCCATCGCGCAGGAAAAGAAACAGCAGAGCCAGCAGGCCAACCAGGAAAAGGCCCGCGAAGAGGCTGAGCAGGAAAGGAAAGCGGCGCAGGAGCAGGAAGCCCAACCCGCTGACCCGTTCGATCCTGCTTCCGAAGACACCATCCGGGAGGATGCGAACGAACCGTCCGACGATTCGTCTGATGATTCGTCTGAGGACTCCTCCGGTCCGGATGACGGCGACACCCCGTCTGCCGAATAAGTGCACAGAACACCAAAACCCGCCCCGTGTCTGGGGCGGGCTTTTCTGTTCCCGTTGCTTGTTCTATCAGTAGGTTGGGCTGTTCAGGTACCAGTCCCCTTCCTCAAAAAGGAAACTGAGTTTCACCTGAACGATCTCTTCCGGGCTGGAAGGCAGGTAGCTGTCCAGCTGTACCGTGAAATGCGTGCTGTCACCGCTTACGATCCGCATCGTGGTGTAGATATACAGACGCGTTTCCGGTATCAGGATGCCGTGTCTTGTGGACAGGAACAGACCTGTCGTCTTTTCCATATAGTCCGCCGTCACCACCGTCTTCTCGCCGTCCCCGGACGGATACATATATCCGTTCAGCATCAGCGACAGCACCGAATCCCGGTACGCTTTCGCATACACGCGCTCGACCGCTTCCTGTATATCCGCAAGGAACTGGTAGGAGGATTGCTGACTGACGCGCTGATAGCTGATGTTCTCCTGCCCGTCGTAGACCATTCCCCATTCCGCCTCCAGGCTTCCGTAAGGGATCACGGGGAGCCCGGCGCCAAACAAAAGAACGTTGACCTCATGGGACTGCTCGATCAGATCGACGGCCCGTCCGTAAACGACCGCCAGATCCGGCGGGGGCGTTTTGCTGCACCCGCAGGCCAGTGCCAGGACAAGCAGCACAAGCAGACCTGCCGCAGCGGCCTTTTTAAATGTCGTCCGTCTCATCTTCAGGGGCACCTTCGTCCGCGTCTTCCTCATCCGCAGGCATACCGCTCCAGACATCGTCCGATTCTGTCTCGACATCCGCCAGCTCTTCGTCGGACACGCGCGCGACTTTCGTAAAGTTCACGATCCTGTTCTCTTCTTCCGTCCGCATCAGGATGACGCCGCCGGCGGTCCTTGAATAGGTGGATATATCCGATACGGGGGTACGGATGATCGTTCCTCCGCTGGTCACCAGCATTAGGTCGTCGTTTTCGTCGACGGAAAGGATACCGACAAGACCGCCCGTCTTATCAGAGAGGTTGTGGCAGCGGACACCGTATCCGCCGCGGTTCTTCATCAGCCTGAAGTCGTCATATTCAGACTGCTTGCCAAATCCGTTTTCGGTGACGGTGATGAGTTTCTTTCCTTCTTCTATCTGCGCCACGCCGACGACATAATCGTTGTCGCGGAGTCTAATGCCGCGCACCCCGTGCGCCGTACGGCCCATCGGCCGGATCTGCGTTTCCTCGATCCTGATGGCGTTCGCGTTATGCGTCGCAAGGATCAGCTCGTCTTTTCCGTCTGTCAGGATGACGTTCAACAGCTCGTCCCCTTCCTCCAGACTGATCGCCTTCTTGCCGCCCTTGCGCTGGTATTCATACTCCTTGACCGGCGTCTTCTTGACGATGCCGCGCTTGGTGACCATCACAAGATACTTGTCTTCCTCGAATTCGTTCAGGCTGAAGAAAGACGATATCTTCTCACCGGGCTGAAGTTCCAGCAAATTGGCGATGAAGGTCCCTTTAGACGTTCTGGACGCCTCGCTGATCTCATAGGCGTTCTTTGAATACACCCGTCCCGTGTTGGTAAACAGCATCAGGATAGAATGGCTGAATACGACAAGCGCCTTCTCCACGAAGTCGTCGTCTTTCGTACCCATGCCGATGATGCCCTTGCCGCCTCTGTGCTGCGCCGCGAACGTATCGGCGGGCTGCCGCTTGATATACCCGGCGTGCGACATGGTGATCACGCAGTCGTGTTTCTCGATCAGATCTGCGAGGATCAGTTCGTGCTCGGCCTGCACGATCTCCGTGCGCCGCGCATCCGCGTATTTTTCCTTGATCTCAAGCATTTCCGTCTTGATGATCCCCTTGATCTTGTTCTCGTCTGCCAGGATCCCTTCGAATTCAACGATCATCTCGTGCAGACGGGTCAGTTCGTCTTCTATCTTCTGTCTTTCAAGACCGGTCAGACGTCCCAAAGGCAGCTCGACGATCGCCTGCGCCTGGATGTCGGACAGGTCGTACTGCTCTTTCAGTTTGTCCTTTGCTTCCGGAATGGACGCGGACTTTTTCAAAAGGGCGATCACTTCGTCGATGTGATCCAGGATCAGCGAATAGCCTTCGAGGATATGCGCTCTCGCCTTTGCCTTGTTCAGGTCGAAGATGACCCTGTTCCTGATAACGCTCTCCTGGTGCGTAATGAAATGGTCGAGCACCTGGGCAAGATTGAGGATCTTCGGCTCGCCGTTGACCAGCGCCAGCATGTATACCGAGAAGGTGTCCTGCAGCTGCGTGAATTTGTACAGCTGGTTCAGAAGGATCTGGCCGTTTATGTCCCGTCTGTATTCGATGACGATCCGCATGCCGTTGCGCCCGGATTCGTCGCGAAGATCCGTGATCCCTTCGATCCGCTTGTCCTTGGCAAGATCCGCGATGGCTTTGCACAGAAGGCTCTTGTTGACGCCGTACGGGAGCTCCGTGACGATGATCCGGTGCTCCTCTTCCTCAACGGTTGCTTTGGAACGCACGACGATCTTGCCCGTTCCTGTCATATAGGCGTGTTTGATGCCGTTCAGCCCGTAGATATAGGCGCCGCTCGGGAAATCAGGCCCCTTGATGAATTCCATCAGTTCCTCGATGGAACAGTCCTGGTTCTCCATCCGGTATATGGCCGCGTCGATCACCTCGCCCATATTGTGCGGGGGGACGTTGGTCGCCATACCGACGGCAATGCCCACCGACCCGTTGACCAGAAGGTTCGGGATCCTTGCAGGCAGCACGGACGGCTCACGGAGACGGTTGTCGAAGTTCGGCACCATCGGAACGACTTCCTTGTCCAGGTCCCGCATCATCTCGTCTGCGATCCTGGCAAGTCTCGCTTCCGTATAACGGTACGCGGCAGGCGCGTCTCCGTCGACGGAGCCGAAGTTACCGTGTCCTTCCACGAGCGGATACCGCAGCGAGAAGTCCTGCGCCATCCTTACCATGGTCAGGTAAACGGAAGAGTCCCCATGGGGATGATACCGACCCAGAACGTTACCGACTGTGGTGGCTGACTTCCGGAAAGGCTTGTCGTGCGTAAGGTGATCTTCGTACATGGCGTAAAGCACCCTGCGCTGACCGGGTTTCAACCCGTCTCTGACGTCAGGAAGCGCACGCGACGTAATGACAGACATGGAGTACTCGATGAAAGATTTCTTTACCTCTTTCTCCATATCCACGTCGGTGATCTTCTGATTGGGAAACGAAAGGTCGACGGCCTCTTCCTTTTCTTTTTTCTTGCCAAAATCAACACTCATAGTTTCTTCTCCGTAAATAGTTATCGCCTTTCATCCGCGTATTTTCCGCGGATGTGTATTTGTACCTGACTGATGCGTCAGACTACTCTGTCATAAATTGCTCTGCACCCTATGAACACCAGCGCCGTGACAAGGCACAAAAGCCATGTCCCGATCATTTCCGGTATCATCGTGCGGACAACTGTGTGCATGAACGAAAACTGTTTCTGTACGATGTGCAGAAACATCGTAAGGATCACTCTGGCTCCGCAGGCGATCGTTGCGTATTTCATCAGCGGGACGATCCGTTTCTGCGCCTGTTTGTCCTCTTTTCCGCTTCCGAAAAAGGCTGCGACGAGCGGATAGAACAGTGCCAAAAGCGAAATGCCTGCTCCGCTCAGGACGTCTGCAAGGAATCCAGCCATGATCCCTAAAAGCATCCCCTGCCGGTCGTTCCCGAAATAGGCCACGGCCAGACAAAGCGCCAGAAGGAAATCGGTCGTGACGCCGAAAAACGGGAAACGCGGGTTGAACGAAGTCTGGATTGCCGCCGCAAGGACCGTGACCAGCAGGCCGATCAGGTAGTTGACTATCCTTCTCCACCCTGTCCTTGTCCTGTCTACCGATCCATACGGGTTCTGTCGGTTGTTTCTGATCATGTTCCGTCACCCCCGGTCTGCGGGATCAGGACCATCACTTTATTAACGCTGCCCGGGACGGACAGATCGACTACCGGTTCTATGACGGCATATCTTGTTTTGGTAAGATTGTCCCAGCCGATCTCCGTCACATGCCCGACGGCCAGATCCGCCGGGAAAACGGACCCGGCGCCGCTGGTCAGGATCAGATCCCCGATCGTTATATCATCATCTGCCCGCAGATACCTGACGACGCACTGTCCGCCGTATTTCAGGTTCAGATCCCCTTCGATCACGCCGACGGCGCCTGAGCGGGCGTCATAGATGCCGACGGACGCGTCTGTCGACAGGACCGTCGAGATCTTTGCCCATTTCAGCCCAACGTCCGAGACACGTCCGACAAGACCTGTTTCCGTGATCACGGCCATGTTTTTCCGGATCCCGTCCGACGTCCCTTTGTTCAGCACGATGACGGCCTTGTAATTGCCGGCCTCATACCCGATGATCTGCGCCTCGCAGAATCTGTACTCCCCGAGGCTGTCCTGCAGCCCCAGATAGTTCCGGAGCCTTTCGTTCTCTTCCTGGAGGATCCGCGCCTTTTCCAGTTCCAACTGTAGCCGTTCGTTTTCTTCCTTCAGCTGCTCGTTCTCGCTGTTCAGCGCCTTGTTGCTGCCAAAATAACCCGTTATGCCGGAAAGACCGTCCCCCGCTTTCGTAACCAGCCATCTCACCGGCGTCATCACGGTCCCGACGGCATTGCCGATCATCGAGCTTCTACCGCTGAGGGACAGGACGGAAACGACGATGCAGAGAACAAGGGCGACCGCTAGGAGGATGAAATGAAATTTGTAATCCTTGAACTGCATAGCACCCTCCTTCCGCTGTCTTTCTCGGTATCCCGGTCAGATGTCCAGGTTCTCGGCGAATTTGGCGTTCTGCTCGATAAACACTTTACGCGGCTCGACCTTGTCTCCCATCAAGAGAGAAAACGTTTCGTCGCAGGCGATTGCGTCTTCGATCGTAACTTTCTTGAGCGTTCGCTTCTCGGGATCCATCGTGGTCTCCCACAGCTGCTCAGGGTTCATCTCGCCAAGACCTTTATACCGGTCCGCCTCGACGTTGGTACCGCCGAGCTGTTCGATGAATTCGTCTCTTTCCGCGTCGGAATATGCGTACAATTCCTGCTTCCCGCCGCGTTTGTAAACTTTATAAAGGGGCGGCATGGCGAGGAAAATGTGTCCTTCCTCGATCAGCGGCCGCATGTGCCTGAAAAAGAATGTAAGCAGCAGGATCTGAATATGCGAACCGTCGACGTCGGCATCGCTCATGATCACGATCTTGCCGTAGCGGAGCTTCGTGATATCGAACTCTTCTCCGATCCCGCAGCCGAGCGCCTGGATGATCGGGATCAGCGAAAGGTTGGAATAAACTTTGTCCAGCCTCGTCTTTTCAACGTTCAGCACCTTGCCGCGCAGCGGAAGGATCGCCTGGAATTTCGAATTGCGTCCGCTCTTTGCCGAACCGCCTGCGGAATCTCCCTCCACGAGATACAGTTCCGTAAGATCCGTTCTCTTTTCCTGGCAGTCCGCCAGTTTTCCGGGCAGCGTCGTGTCGCCGAAGGATTTGCGTCTTGTCTGTTCCCTTGCCTTTCTGGCTGCTTCCCGTGCGCGGGACGCGGCCAGCGCTTTATCAAGGATCGCTTTCCCTTCCACAGGGTGTTCTTCCAGGTATTCGCGCAGTTTGATGGAGATGGTGCTCTCCACCAGGGTCCTGATCTCGGAGTTGCCGAGCTTCGCCTTGGTCTGGCTCTCGAACTGCGCGTCTTCCAGCTTGACGCTGATGACGGCGATCAGTCCCTCGCGCACGTCTTCGCCGGAAAGGTTTTTGTCGCTGTCCTTCAGCATGCCCTTCTTGCGGGCGTAATCGTTCATGACTTTCGTCAGCGCGGCCTTGAATCCAATCTCGTGGGTACCGCCCTCGATCGTGTGCATGTTGTTTGCGAACGTCAGGAGCAGCTCGTTGTAGCTGTCGTTGTACTGCATGGCGATCTCGGCTATGCTCGTGCCTTTCTCGCCGACCATATAGATGACGTCCGGGTGAACGACCGCATAGTGCCTGGTCTCATTGAGGTACGTCACGAAATTCTTGATGCCGCCCTCGTACTGCAGCTCGTCCTCCTTGATCGGGGACTGACCGTCTTCTGCCAGCTGGCGTCTGTCCGCCAGAACGATCCTTACGCCTGCGTTCAGGAACGACTGCTCGCGAAGTCTCGTCAGCAGCGTATCATAATCGAATACGGTCGTTTCCGTGAAGATCTCCGGATCGGGCTTAAACGTGACGCGCACGCCGTGCGGATAGGATGCGCTCGGTCCTTCGTCTTTGAACGGTCTTGCGACCTTTCCTTTTTCGAATCTTTCCGTGTATTTCTCTCCGTCGACGTAATCCTCGACCTCCATCCATTCGGAGAGCGAGTTGACGACAGACGCGCCCACGCCGTGGAGACCGCCTGCGATCTTGTATCCGCCGCCGCCGAATTTTCCGCCGGCATGAAGGATGGTATAGACCACTTCCAGCGTCGGGATCTGTTTGACCGGGTGGATGCCCGCGGGGATGCCGCGTCCGTTATCCGTAACGGTCACGCTGTTGTCCGGGTTCAGCTCGACAAGGATCTTGTCGCAGAATCCCGCCAGCGCCTCGTCGATGGAGTTGTCCACGATCTCATACACCAGGTGGTGCAGGCCTCTTGTGGACGTCGTGCCGATATACATGCCCGGACGCTTTCTGACAGCGTCAAGCCCCTCCAGGACCTGAATCTCGTCGTCGTTATATTCGGATTCAACCTGTTCTGTCAGGTTCATGGGAGCATCGGAGCTGTCAAATGTCCTGACCGATTCGTCAATGTCAAATGACTCGTCTTCCTCTCCTTCTCCTGCGTCCACGGAAAGGATGCTCTTCTCCACTTCGTTTTTTTCCGCTTCCGTCAGTTCTTCATTTTCTTTTTCCTGCAGCATAATTGCCCTCCGAATTGATTTGAAAATAACGCTGAATCCAGTTCATACATTTTCCTGGCGTTTTGTTTCGCTGTCCTGCCACCAGCCGCTTCTGGCGCGCCCCGCAAGGATGCCAGATGAGATCTGCGATGTGCACACCCTGCAGTTTCCCGCAGCTGTGTCAACGTACAGGATGAATGATTTCGGCAGTTCGTCTATCGCGCTTTCGACGGACCCGTCGTGCTGCGACTTTTTCAGAAACTCCCTGGTGACAGGGCTTACGGTCGCCGTGTCCAGGTCGAATATGCCGATGATGTTTTTCTTTTTGATCAGTTTATCGTTACCGACGTGTAAATACATTTTCTTTTCTTCAAACCGGGTTATTCTCAAAAAAATGCCCCTGGTTCACGTGGATGATATGCGCGTCCTGCTCGGACAGATCCTCGCACGTTGTCATGATCACCTGTTTTTCCTTCATTTCCCGGATGAGATACTCCCGTCTTTTGCTGTCAAGTTCCGAAAGGACGTCGTCGAACAGGAAAACGGGATATTCCCCGCAGTCTTTCCTACAGATCTCTCCCTCCGCCATTTTCATGGCCAGGGCCAAAGACCGCTGCTGACCCTGAGACGCATAGAAACGGGCTTCTTTTCCGTTAAGGCGGATCTCGATATCGTCCTTGTGGATCCCCCAAAGCGTCGCTCCGGCTCTTATCTCTTTTTCGTGGTTCTCGTTGAACAGCTTCAGATACGCTTTTTCAACTTTTTCCTCATCCTCGTATTCGTCTTCTTCCAGATGAGCGGATCCCACGTAGTGAAGATCCGGTTTTTCCGCGCTGCCAGTCATATCCTGAAAGCATAACGCGACGTTCTCGCTGACGATCTTCGTGTATTTCAGTCTCATCTTCGCAATCCTGGCTGCTTCTTTTGCCAGCTGTGCGGACCAGAGCCCTACCGTATCGTCAAAAATCTTTTTTCCGTCTTCCCTGTCTTCGACATCCTTGATCAGCCTGTTTCTTTCTTTGAGAATATGCTGATACCTGATCAGGGAGGAAAGGTAGACAGGCCTTATCTGAGAGATCGCCATATCCAGGAAATCCCGTCTGCACGACGGTCCATCCTGAACAAGAGACAGATGTTCCGGGCAAAACAGAACGGCTCTGAAAATACCGATCAGTTCCGACGTTCTGGGAATGAGCAGACCGTTTTGAAAAATGCACTTTTTCCGGATGCGCGAAATGCGCATGTCCAGTTTCTGCTCGCGGATGGAATCTTCAAATATCATCGACAGATTTGCCTCTTCCTTGTCAAACATGATGGCATCCTTGTCTTTGATCGGTTTGAACGATTTTCCTAAAGCAAAGAAGCAAATGGCCTCGAGCAGGTTCGTCTTTCCCTGCGCGTTCATCCCCAGGAGAACGTTGGTACCGTTCGTAAAAGTTACTGTTTCTTCGCTGATATTTCTGAAATTGATGAGTGTCAGACTCTTGCAGAACATAGATCAGTCTTTCATGCGCACGGGAAGCAGCATGAAGATCTCATCTCTGCCGTCAGTCGGCTCGACATTGATGCTGACGAGCGGCGTAGACATCGAAAGAACGATCTGATCGCCGTCGCAGGCCTTTACTGTTTCAATCAGATATCTGTTGTTGAACGCAATCGTGATGGCCTCACCGCTCTGCTCGATGTTCATCTCCTCATAGGTGCTGCCGAGTGCGGAGTTTGCAGAGATTTTCAAAAGCCCGCTGTCTGCCTCGAGCTTGACGGACGATTTGACCGCGCCGGCAATCCTTTCATCGGTGATAAGCGCGGCTCTTTCAAGGGCGGAGATAAATCTTTCCTTTTCCAGCGTCAGTTTGATCCTGTGTTCCTTGATGATGATCCTGTCGTAATTGATAAAGTCAACGTCGACAAGTCTGGAGAAGAACAAAAGCGTTTCCGTCTGGAACAGGATGTTTTTCTTGTTCAGTGTGATAAGCACTTTTTCTTCTTCGTCATCGGAAAGGATCCTGCAAAGATCGTTGACGGTCCTTGTCGGAATAATGAAAGAAAATTCAAGAGGCGTATTGCTCTCCGCTTTTCTTTCCACTTCCGTTTCAAGCGCATATTTAGCCAGTTTGAAACTGTCGCAAGCAACGAGCGTGATCCGGTTGCTGTCGATTTTGAAGAAGCATCCGTTCAGTTCCTGGCGCAGCGCGTTTTCAGCCATTGCGAAAGATACATGATTCAGCATATCCTTCAAAACGCTCTGACCGATCTCAAATCCTTTGTCCTCTGCAAGATCCGGGATAGCCGGAAAAGCGTCCGCGTCGATCGCATTCATTTTGTACTGAGAAGATCCGCAAAGGATGGTAACGCTCAGTTTTTCATCGACGGTCAGCTCAACGTCATCATCATCCATCACACGCAGCGTCTGGTTGAGTTTGTTGGCGTTGATCACGGCAGCTCCCGCTTCTGCAACTTCGACGTTTACAGCAGACTTCATACCTTTTTCAAGATCGTATGTCGTCAGGTTGCAAATACCGTCTTCTTTTGCATCAATCAGGATTCCTTCGGTAGCAGCAACGGTTGATTTGCTGGATACACAGTTCATCAAAGGGGTAATGGCGGCAATCATCTGTTGGCGGTTGAAAATAATTTTCATGGCGCTCTCCTTCATACATAAATATATACCTTAAATTTTTAACAGTAGCAGTAGGGGCTGTGGAAACTGTGAAATATCAGTTTACAACAAGCGGGATAAACACTGATGGAGTTTTAAAAATAAAACCTTTTGATGTGGACGGTCAGACGGACTAAAGAATATGCCATCCGATAAAAGAAACAAAAAACCTGAAATGAAAGGCTGTGAGCCGGAAGAGATTCTAAGCAATGCGTTTGCATGCTCATTTTCACAGAAGATCTACATGTTGAAGATGTGAAATGAAATTTTGCATGCGAAAATCAAAAAAGAATCAACAGGATTTGGTTGAAAAAAGCAGATGGTTTTTATATGTGCAGATTACTGTTTCTGCGCAAAAACTGGGGCTTATTGAAACAGGAATGAACACAAAAATCCACAGCTTTTTCCACAGGTGTGATTTTTTATTTTTTTACGTCGTCTTCGATCTCTTCCAGTTGCTTTGCATAAGCCGGATCATTGAGGATCTTGCGCTCCACGTTTTTGATGGCGGACATGATGGTCGTATGGTCTTTTGAGAAGATCTTTCCGATGCTCGGGAACGACATATCCGTGATTTTACGGATCAGGTAGATTACAACGTGGCGCGCGGCGGCGATATTTCTCGTCTGGTCTTTCCCGCACAGTTCTTCTCTTGAAAAACCGTACCTTGCTTCAGTAGCCTTGAATATTTTTGAAATCGTCGTTTCAACGGATTCCTGACCGCCGAGCAGTTCGTTGATGCATTTTTCAGCCATCTGCAAATTGATCGGCGTTCCCGTGACAAGACTCAGCGCTGCAAGTTTGATGATGGATCCTTCGATCTGTCTGATATTTGAGCGAAGGTTTTCGGCCAGAAACATCAGAACGTCGTTCGGAACGTTGACGTTGACCTGTTCCGCTTTTTTCTTGATGATGGCGATTCTTAGTTCCAGATTCGGCGGCTGAATGTCTGCAATCAGCCCCCACTCGAAACGTGTCAGCAGCCGGTTTTCAAGCGGCTGAATGTCTTTCGGCGGACGGTCTGACGTCAGAACGATCTGTTTATGGTTTTCAAAAAGCGTATTGAACGTATGGAAGAACTCCTCCTGAGTGGACGGCTTTCCGGCAATGAACTGGATATCGTCGATCATCAGGATATCGCAGCTGCGGTATTTGTTTTTGAATTCCTTGGAGGACTGTTTGGAAATGGATTCGATCAGCTCGTTGGTGAAATCTTCGCCGTTGACGTATACGATTTTCGTTTTCGGTTTTTTCTTCTTGACCTCATTGATGATAGAACGGAGAAGATGCGTCTTGCCAAGCCCCGACGGGCCGTATATGAACAGCGGATTGTACCGCTCGGCCGGCGTGTTTGCGACCGCCATGCAGGCGGCGTGGGCAAAGTTGTTCGATTCACCGACGATAAAGTTTTCGAAAGTGTATTTGAAATTGAAATCCTGAAGCGAGGACGGTGTTGCAAGCGTATCCACGCTGCCGGGGACCTGGCTGTCCGGCGTCTGTTCGGTATCTTTGTCCGGCAGGACGTATACGACGACGACTTTGACCTTGAAGCCCAGAATAGAAGAAAATCTTTCCTCGATCTGAGGCAGGAAGCGGTCCTGGATCACGCGGTGTTTGAATTCGGAATCCGTCGACAGCGTGACGATCGAGTTGTCCATATCGTAGTCGGCAACTTTCAAGTCTTTGAACCACAGATCAAACGTAGTGTTTTCCATCTGCGGTTTGAATGCGTCTTTGACCAGTTGCCAGATACCATTCATTTCTTCTGCGCTTGACATGTTGTTCTCCTAATAATAATATTTTATTTATTATATCATATTTATTAATATAAAAGGTAACTGAAAGAAAAGTTTACAAAAAATTAACAATTTAGCCTGTGAAAAACGAAAAAAAGACCGCCCGGTCAGGAGCGGTCAGCGATTTTCGCCGGATGTGAGGGGTCAGGGCTGGAGAGCCCGTCTGTCGGAAGCGGTCAGCCGGTAGGACAGTGTTTCCGCGTCAGTGTCGTAAATCAGCACGGCGCCGAGCGGAGATTCGTCGTAGTCGAGCATTTCCGTGTAGTAGAAATCAACGAAGACGCCGATGGTCATGTCGTCTGTCGTGATCCCGTTGAAGACCAGTCGTTCGTAATTGTAAAGCGTGTTGGAGCCGTAAACGGTCTTGTCCGGAAGATAACGGACGTTGTCCCCTTCCCGGGCAGTCTTGACAACGGTGACGTCGATAACGTCCTGATTCCTGTCCGGCACGGTCTCCAGATCGAAATCCTTTGCTATGGCCTTCAGGGTGCTGACGTTATAGCGGATGACGATCTGCAGCTGCTGTGCTTCAGGGATGAACAGGGCGGACATCACGGTGAAATAGCCGTAGGCCGCATCGTTGTAGGTCATATTCGCATAATCCTGGTAATAGACAGCCAGATTCCCGTCGGACGCGCTGTAAGCGGCCTTGAGCGCGCTGTCAGGATAAAGATGCCTTACAGAAGAAGGCAGAACGTCGGACAGGCACATGCGCCACGTCAGGAGCCCTACTACGAGAAGGATCAGCAGCACCAGGAGCAGACGCAGGACTTTCCCAAAGATCCTGCTTTTAAAACTTCTTGTATACGCCATGGCCGTCCCTCAGTTCCCGAATTTCCTGATGCGGTTCTGGATATCGTCGATCAGGCCGACGGCGGTACGCAGCTGCCCGTCCACGCTGTGCAGTGCGTTCAGAAGCCCTTCTTTACCCGAATTGAAGGAAAGCGCGTCCAGAACGGCGATGGAATTGGTGTAGCAGGAACGGACGTTTTCGTAGGAGATGTCCCGCTGGTCTTCGATGATGAGCGTGACGGCATACACCAGTTTGTTGAGATCCAGCTGTGTTTTTACGAACTTCTTGACGAGCGAAGAATGTTTGGCCCCGGTCCGGGTGTTGGCTATATCTGTCATCGCCTTGACCTTGCGGTCCAGTTTTTCCGTCATTTCCCGGACGGCATTGGACGTCGGCGGGGAGGTGTCTTTGCGAAGGATCAGCAGAATAATGATGCCGATCAGGATGATGACGCCCGAAACGATATAGGCTACGGCAAAGTCGAAAGGAGACGTCAGCGGGATGCCGAAAAACGTTTTGACGGTCTCGGCCGCTGGTTCCGCAACGGTTTCCGTCGTTTCGACAGCGTCAGCAACATCAGTCAGAAAACGAATCATGCGTTACTCTCCTTTCTCGTCCTGCTCCGGAAAATCGGCGCCTGTTTGCGGATTGATGACATGAACATCCAACTGGTTGAACGGGATCTCGATCCCAGCTGCGCGGAGATCTTTGAAAATCGCTTCCAGCAAATCGAATTTGACAGGCCAGTAATCCGCGTTTTCCACCCACACCCTGATGGTGAAATCCAGGGAACTTGCCCCGTAGTTGGTCAGTCGGCAGAAAGGAGCCGGGGTGTTGACGATCCTTGTCTCTCTTTGAACGGATTGCAAAAGGATGTCCTTGACACGGTCGATATCGCTGTCGTAGGGGATCGGCACGATCAGATCGAGACGGCGGAGCGGCATTGTGGAGTAGTTGATCAGGTTGGCCGTGAGCACCGTGTTGTTCGGAACGATGACGATCCTGTTGTCCGGAGTGTTCAGGGTGATGTTGACAAGCCGGATGTTTTTGACGGTTCCTGAGATGCCGCCGATCTCAATGAAGTCTCCCTGCTTGAACGGTTTCGTGAAAATGATCAGGATCCCGTTCGCGATACTGGACAGCATCGTCTGAAGGCCGAGGGCGATCGCCAGCGCGGATGCGGAGAAGGCGGCGATGATACCGGCGGTAGAGACTCCCATGATGGCCAGCAGCGCGATCAGCAGGGCGATGTAAAGCAGGATCGAAATGATCGAGGTCACAAAAGTCGACGCAGCGTTGTCCAGCCTTTTGGATTTGATGGTAGCCTTCCGGATGCCCGACTGCAGCAGTTTGATGAAGATCAGGCCCAGAATGAAGAACAGGATGCAGTATGTGATTGTCAGTCCGGCGTTGGAATAAAAGTCCGTCCAGGCCTGGTTCAGTTTTTCAATCATATCAGGTCCTCCAGGTGTATTAGATTCTGGCCACGCCGGTTCTCCGGGCGGCCTCGGTCACGGCTTTGGCCACGACTGCCGCGACTTCTCTGTTCAGCGCCTGAGGAATGATGTTGCACTCGCTAAGGTCACTGTCCGGAATGAAGGAAGCCAGGGCGAAAGAGGCGGCCATTTTCATTTCGTCGTTGATGCATTTCGCCCGGCAGTCCAGCGCGCCACGGAAGATCCCCGGGAAGGCCAGCACGTTGTTGACCTGGTTGGGGTAATCCGAGCGGCCGGTCCCGACGATCCTCGCACCCGCCTCGGATGCGGCGTCAGGCATGATCTCGGGCGTTGGATTGGCCATCGGAAAAACGATGGCGTCGCGGTTCATGGAAGCGACCATCTCGCGGCTGACGATCCCGGGTGCGGATACGCCTACGAATACGTCTGCGCCCGCCATGGCGTCGGCCAGGAAGCCGGTCCGGCGTTCCCTGTTCGTGACTGCGGCGATCGCGGCGTGAGCCGGATTGAGCGATGTGTCATCTTCGCAAAGGATGCCGAATCTGTCCACCATCATCAGGTTCCTGACGCCGAGGCGCAAAAGATGGTATCCGATCGCCGTTCCGGCGGATCCGGCCCCGTTGATGACCACGCGAACGTCTTCCAGCTTTTTCCCCACGACCTTCAGCGCGTTGATGACGGCTGCCCCGACGACGATGGCCGTACCGTGCTGGTCGTCGTGAAAAACGGGGATGTCGCAGATCTCGTTGAGCCGTTTTTCCACCTCGAAGCATCTCGGCGCGCTGATGTCCTCAAGATTGATACCTCCGAAGGAACCGGAAATGAGGTAAATGGTCCGCACCAGTTCATCAACGTCGTCTGTCCGGATGCAGATCGGGAAAGCGTCCACGTCCGCGAATTCCTTGAACAGCGCGCACTTCCCCTCCATGACGGGCATGCCGGCCTCAGGGCCGATGTTTCCGAGTCCAAGGACTGCCGTTCCGTCGGTGATGACGGCGACGAGGTTGGACCTGCGCGTCAGTTCGAACGATTTTTCGGGGTTTTTCTGTATCACCAGGCACGGCTCCGCCACACCCGGCGTATACGCCAGGGACAGATCGTGTCTGTCATTGATCTTCACGCGGGAGACGACTTCGATCTTCCCGCGCCAGTCGTAATGCTTTTTTAATGATTCCTGTCTGATATCCATAACTGCCTTTCCCGTCAGACCATCTGCTCGGGATGGAAAATCTGATCAAACGCGGTTGCGTCCAAATACCCGAGCCGGACGCAGGCCTCTTTCAGAGATATGTTTTCTTCATACGCTTTATGCGCGCATTTCGCGGCGTTCTCATAGCCGATATGCGGGCTCAGCGCTGTGACGAGCATCAAAGATCTGTTCAGGTTTTCAGCCATCTTTTCCGGAACGGCGACGATGCCGCTCACGCATCTTTCCCTGAAGGAATCCAGGCTGTCCGCCAGGAGTCTTGCGGACTGGAGGAAATTGTATGCCAGAACGGGCATGAATACGTTCAGTTCGAAATTGCCCTGGGAAGCCGCCATGCCGACGGCCGTGTCGTTGGCGATCACCTGAAGGGCGACCATCGTCACGGATTCGCACTGCGTGGGATTGACCTTCCCCGGCATGATGGATGATCCCGGTTCGTTTTCCGGGATGCGGATCTCGCCCAGACCGCACCGCGGGCCGCTGGCCAGCCAGCGGATATCGTTTGCGATCTTCCAGAGATCAGCCGCGAGCGCCTTCAGCGCGCCGTGGGCGAAGACCATTTCGTCTTTTGCCGTCAGCGCGTGGAATTTGTTGGGGTCATCCCTGAAGGGGAGCCCCGTCGCCTCTGCCAGGTAAGCGGCGGTCTTTTCGCCGAAGCCGACAGGCGCGTTGAGACCTGTCCCGACAGCGGTCCCTCCGATCGCGAGCGAGCACAGGCCTTTGAGAGAAAGGGCCAGCTGTTCGCGGGACACTTCCAGCATGCCTCTCCAGCCTGCTATCTCCTGCGAGAAGCGGATAGGCGTCGCGTCCTGCAGGTGCGTCCTGCCGGATTTGATATACGGGTTTTTCTTTTCCAGTTCCTTCATCGTCCCGATCATGCGGTCCACTGCCGGTATGAGACGGGAAGAGACAGCTTTCGCGGCCGCCACGTGCATAGCTGTCGGGAAAGTGTCGTTGGAACTCTGAGACATATTGACGTCGTCGTTCGGGTGCAGAAGCTTTTCGCCGCAGCGGCGGTTGCCGTAGTTCGCGATCACTTCGTTGACGTTCATGTTGCTCTGCGTCCCGCTGCCCGTCTGCCAGACGGAAAGCGGGAATTCCTGCGCAAGGTTGCCGGCCAGGATCTCGTCGCAGGCGAGGAAGATCATCTCTTTTTTTTCTGCAGTCATTTTCTGCGGCAGCAGCTCCGCGTTCACGGCAGCGGCCGCTTTTTTCAGAAGGGCGAACGCCTCGATGATCTCGGCCGGCATTTTTTCCGTGCCGACGGGGAAATTCTCCAGGCTGCGCTGCGTCTGCGCGCCCCAGTATCTTTCCGCCGGGACGGCGATATCGCCCATGGAATCGTGTTCCGTTCTTGTTTTAGACATGGATGCTTCTCTCCTAGCGCATGTTTTTGATTCTGTCCAGACTGTTCTGCAGAATGATCTGGGCGGAAAGCGTATCGACGACCTCTTTGCGCTTGGCGCCTCTCGTGTTCGTCTCGTTCAGAAACCTTGTCGCCGCGACGGTCGTCAGCCGCTCGTCGAAAAGGCAGACAGGCATATCTCCGCCAAGAAGAGCCGAAAGCGTTTCGGCGAATTCCCGGCACCGGTCCGCCCGTGCCCCGAGGGATCCGTCCATGTTGACGGGAAGTCCCACGACAACGGCGCGTATGTTCTTTTCCTTTACGATCTGCGCGACCTGTTCCGCCGTTTTGACAAGACCGCCCGGCGAGATGCAGCCGATGCCGGAGGCCAG
Organism: Clostridia bacterium; assembly: GCA_017451045.1. Taxonomy (GTDB): domain Bacteria; phylum Bacillota; class Clostridia; order Oscillospirales; family CAG-272; genus UBA1770. The sequence continues at coordinate 6,144 of JAFSSK010000119.1, read as the reverse complement.
GAAACGGGATTCGTCCGAAACGGCAAGACCTGTCCTTCTGTCTCCGAAATCCACGCCCATCACGCGGCCGGCGGTGGCGGCGATCTCTTCAATGGTTTGAATGGCCATCAGATTCTGTCCCGGATCCAGTTCAGGATGTCCCGGATCACTTCTTCTTTGTTCGTTTCGTTGTGGATCTCGTGTCTCGCGCCCGGGTACAGGATCAGTTTCACGTCAGACAGCCCTGCATTCTGCAGGCGTTCGTAAACGGTTCTCGGGCCTTTCCCCCAGGAGCCGACGGGATCATCCTCGCCGCTGATCACAAGGACCGGCAGCTTTGCGGGGACCTGCGCCGCCCATTTCTTTGACGAAACGCCAGCCAGCAGATCGAACAGATCGTAGTATGCTTCGACGGTGAAGACGTACATGCAAAGGGGATCCTTGCTGTATTTTTCAACGACGGCTTCGTCCCTTGTCAGCCACGCCAGCGGCGAGCATCCTTTTTCATATGTCTTCGTATATCCAGCGAAAGACACGTTTTTCAAGAAATTGCTGCGGTGGCGTTTCCCTTTGAACGCTCTGATGACGGAGGCCATGATCTTTCCGGCCCCTGCGGGGCTTTGCGGGCCCGCGGTGCCGCAGATGATGGCGGCATTCAGCTCCTCTCCGTAGACGGCCAGATACTGCCTGGCGACGAAGGACCCCATGCTGTGTCCGAACAGGACGAGCGGCGTGCCGGGGTATTCCTTCCGGATCTCCTGCGTCATTTTATGGACGTCTTCGACCAGAAGACGCGCGCCGTCGCTTTCGGCGATGAATCCCAGATCGTCTGCCGTCTGCGCCGTTGCGCCGTGACCGAGATGGTCGTGGCCCCAGACGGCGATGCCTTCAGCGGCTAGACTGTCCGCGAACGCGGCGTACCGCATGATATACTCGCACATGCCGTGCGAGATCTGCAAAACGGCCTTGACGGGGCCTAGAGGATCGAAACGGTAGGCGGCTACGGCCGTCTTTCCGTCCGAGGAGATGAATGAGAAGCACTGCAGGGTGCAGTTCTTTAAAACGGGCTGTTCGAAAGTAGCAGGCATAACGTGTCACCGTTCCTTACTTGTTATTTGCGGTCAGTTGAATCAACAGGGAAAGATCGTCCGGGGTCTCGGATCCGACGGCTGCCTTGTTCCGGCCCGTGAATCCGCATTTGACGCAGCGGTGCGTCAGAATATAGCCGCGTCTGCTGTCCGGGATGCAGGAAACCGGTTCCATAAGCCCCCCGCAGGCGCAGGCTCTGTCTCCGGGAAGGACGTCGACATGTTTCGACCACAGGCAGAACGGGCAATGGTTCCTGGAGGTGTAGCCGAGCGGCGGGACTTCCCTGCCGCAGTGTTCGCAGACGAACCCGGAGTCATTTTTTGTAAACCGTTTGGTCTCCAGCGTCATGAGCGTTTCATCGCGATCGCCGCCAGCGCCTTCTGGACGATCTGATCGGACGTCAGGCCGTATCGTTCCAGCAGCGCAGGCACGTTCCCGGAGCGGCCGAAGGTGTCGTTCAGACCGACCTTCAGGACGGGGACGGGGCACAGTTCGGCTACCGCTTCGCTCACGGCTCCGCCGAGCCCGCCGATAACGGAATGCTCTTCTGCCGTGACGATCGCGCCGGTCTCCTTTGCGGCGGCAAGAAGCGCGTCGCGGTCTAGGGGCTTGACGGTGTGCATATCGATGACGCGGGCGGAAACACCGCTCTCCTGGAGCTTTTCCGCCGCTTCAAGCGCCAGATGGACCATAAAGCCGGTCGCTACGACCGTCACGTCCGTTCCGGCCCGGAGCAGGTCGCTCTTGCCGAGCGTGAACCGGTAGTCCTCGCCGTGCACGTCCGGGACGGCGAATCTTCCCAGACGGATGTAGAACGGGCCGTCTGTTGTGAGCGCCGTTTCCAGCGCCGCGGCGGTCTCCGCCTGGTCCGCGGGACAGATGACTGTCATGCCGGGGATGGTGCGCATCAGCGCGATATCCTCGTTGCACTGGTGTGTCGCGCCGTCCTCGCCGACGGTTATGCCGGCGTGCGTGGCGCATATCTTCACGTTGAGATGGGGGTATCCGATGGCGTTGCGGATAGGCTCATAGGCCCGGCCGGCGGCGAACATCGCGAATGTTGAGACCACAGGGATCCTGCCCGTGGTGGCGATCCCGGCCGCGACGCCCATCATGTTGGCTTCCTGGATGCCGCAGTCAAAGAATCTTTCGGGATATTTCTTCTTGAAAATGCCGGTTTTCGTGGCGGCAGCCAGATCGGCGTCCAGCACGACGAAATCATATTTTTCGCCCAGTTGCGCAAGCGCGTTTCCATAGGCTTCTCTTGTTGCCATTTTTGCCATATCTGTGTCCTCCCGTTAAGCCTTGAGGGCCGCTGTCAGCTCGGCCATCGCCTGTTCGTACTGCTCGTCGTTCGGCGCGGCGCCGTGCCAGCCCACCTGATTCTCCATGAAGGAGACGCCTTTTCCCTTGACGGACTTCGCGATGATCGCAGTCGGTCTGCCTTTTGTCTGTCTGGCTTTCGCAAAGGCTTTTTCCAGCTGTTCGAAATCGTGGGCGTCGACAGAGACCACCTCATAACCGAACGATGCGAACTTCTCGGCGTACGGCGTGTTGTTCATGACCTGTTCAACGGGTCCGTCGATCTGAAGTCCGTTCCAGTCCAGGATCACGCAAAGATTGTCCAGGTGGTAGTGGGACGCGAACATCAGCGCCTCCCAAACCTGTCCCTCTTCGCTTTCCCCATCGCCGAGGATGGCATAGGTCCTGTACGGTTCGTTCCCAATCTTTGCGGAAAGCGCCATGCCGCAGGCGGCGGAAATGCCGAGGCCCAGTGAGCCTGTCGTCATGTCGACGCCCGGCGTATGCTTCATGTCCGGATGTCCCTGCAGGTAGGAATCGATCTTCCGCAGCGTCAGAAGATCGGATTTTGGCAGGTAGCCCCGTTCCGCCAGAACGGAATACAGAGCCGGCGCCGCGTGGCCCTTGGACAGCACCAGGCGGTCCCGTCCGGGCGCTTTCGGATCAGCCGGGTCTATGTGCATTTCCTCGAAATACAGGTAGGTCAGGATGTCCGCGATCGACAGAGATCCGCCCGGATGGCCGGATTTCGCGCTGTGAACGGACTCGATGATGCCAATCCGCACGTTGGTGGCTGTTTTTTTCAACTGAGAGAGTTTGCTTTTTTCCATATTTTCCTCCGATGTTAGCCGGCCCGGTTCGGGAAGGCTTTGGAATCTGCCTCTAGATCAGACGCCGAAGCGTTTGGCAAGTTCTGCCGCCAGAGCGGCTTCGTCTCCGCCTTCCGCCTTGTTTTCAGTGATCCTGACGGTGATGGGGGAGAGCAGATCCAGGCTGAAAATGCCCATGACGGATTTGCCGTCAACGGTATAACGGCCGGAAATGAGGTCGACGGACCCGCAGAACGCGGTGACGGCTGAAATGAAATCGCGGACGTCGGCGATGGTGGACAGTTTGATTGTCAGTTCTTTCATGGTGGTTTTGACCGGACCCTTGCGGCTGAGCGCCGGGATCCGGGACTCCTTTCTATAATCTGTAATTTTTATGCTGTGATGTGGATCAGTTCCATTCGCCTGTTTTCTGCAGACGGATCATGCGGCGTTCGTTCCTGCTGTCGTAACTGATAAGGACCGTGCGGGTCTGCGGATCGCAGATGCAGCGGATGTCGGGGTCGTCGCAGCTGACCTGGAACGGGACGCGGATGCGTGTGAACACCTTGACCAGTGCAGCCGCCTTTTCCTCCAGTTCCACGCAGTCGTCTTTGGCTTCGAGTCTGAAGACGCGGGCGGACGTTCCGATGATGCGCAGGGACTCGCCCTCTATCTTGGAAAAGTCGAAGTAGACCCTGTTCTCGCCCGGGTTCAGCTCCGGATCGGCCCAGACCATATAGTCGGTTGAGTACATGTCTGTGAAGAATCCCTTCAGCTTGAGCGGGGCGGTATCCTTGTTCTCGCTGAACACGGCTGCCACGAGGTACGGGCCTCTCTGCTCCGTGATATAGTTGCGCGGGGTCCATTCATAGCCTTTTTTCCGGATGACGCTGCCGAAGAAGTCGCGCCATGCCTGGGCTTTTTCATAGGACCAAGTGAAATCGGACGGATGCGTGTTCCAGACGGCAACAAGACCCTTCCCGACGTTATACACGCCCTGGCTGTCCTTTTCCGGCGCGGTGATACCGAGAAGGTCGAACAGGTGTTCGGCAGCCGTCGGGTACTTCCCTGTCCAGAAACTGTTGATCCGGTGGTAGGGATCCTGCCCGTTCCCGACGTACAGAAGCGTGCCGCCTTCTCTGACCCATGTGGCAAGAGCGGCGTTCTCGTCCGGGTAGTCCGGCTTGCAGTACTCATAGCTCATGACGATGACCTGGTAATCGTTCAGGTAGCCTACGAAGCGTCTTGCGTTATCCAGAAGGACGGGCCGGATCGGCAGTCCGTATTTCAGCAGGGGCAGACCCAGGCCATAAAAGCCGGGAAGCATGTTGGACTTTTCATATCTGAGCCGCAGATCCATGTCGCCCTTCCCTGCGAACAGGACGGTTTCGACCTCTTTCAGTTCCTCGTCGCTGGTGCGCAGGACCGTTCCGACCTCGTTGTTCGGACCGCCCCTTAGGACGCCGTCCGGGTAGTCTCTCTGGTAAAGGGACGTGTCGCTCAGCAAAAGGCCCACTTTCAAAGAAGAGCTGGAAGCCGCTTTCGGGATGTCTCCGAGCAGCTGGAAATTGCTCATCAGCAGCGTCCTGTACTCGTCTCCGATGGTCCTGGCGTCCGGGCTGTTGCGCGGATATTTTTCATCTTCGAAGACCCGGCGGGGCCAGGGGCAGATCTCGAATGTGTTGATGTACGGATGGAGAAGAGACGCCGTGACGGTCTTCAGGTAGTTGGTCTGATAGTCGTCCCAGTCGTAGCACGGCTGGTCCTCGATCGGGTCGTGCAGGAACCACATCTGCCTGCCTGTCCCCTTGACGAGCTCCTGCATGACGCCGTACTCCAGGTAGGCGGTCTCGAACGTCCGTTCGTCGATCTTGCCTTCGAATGCGTTTTTCTCCCGGGACGTTCCCGTCCAGATCTGCGCGATGTATCCGTCGACGGCCGGAACTTCCGTCAGGGATGCCTCGGGGCTGACGATCTTCCACTGCGTATAGTTGAGCAGGGAGTGAGTGGGAACGTAGAAACGGATCAGGCGGTCATGGGCCTCCAGTCCGTACGATTTGACGGACGAAGCCACGCGGTCGATGGTCCTGCGGTACAGATACGCTTTGAGTTTCGCGCATTTGTATCTGGCGTCTGCGGACGTATGCGGTGCGACCCAGGGGGTTTTGTAATACATCAGGTATTCTCTCTTGAAAGCCGGCGAGTATCCGCCGCGGTCCCAGAACTCGGGCTCCTCCACGTGGATAGCCTCAACGCCCATGTCGACCGCCTTGCGCAGTTTCTCGGACAGATAATCCGCGAAAGAGATCGTCGGGACCATATAAGGGCAGGCCCAGGGACCCGAGCCGTGCATGATGCGGTTGCCGAAGCGGTCTTCCTGCGACTCGTCCCGGTGGTTCTTGCCGTCCCATTGGCCGTCCAGGTAGTCTCCGTACGCTCCCCAGGAGATACCGACCATCAGGTGGATGACGTAACCCGCCTCCCGAAACTGTCTGATGCGGTCCGCGGTGGAGTCGTTCATCCGGTAGACCATCACGAAATCGCTCTGGATGTCGATCTCGCCCTGGAAAACGCCGGATTCCTGGAAGCCGGTCAATTCTTCTTTCCTGTCCCGTATGTATGCCATGTCGGAGTCCTCCCGAAATCTAATGTTTTTCTATTTTGATTATAACATTTATATTTTATTTTTTCAACACCCGCGCGCGTAGGTTTTTTCAAAAAAATGGCATCCGCCGCGCGGCGGATGCCATGAGTATGAACAGGTTATGCCTTCCACAGACTGTGGAGATTGCAGTAGGCGTAGACCGCCTCCACCTCGTCCCCCTCGCAGACGGAGAAGCAGACGACCCGTCTTCCGGAGTGAGCACTATATTTTTCCGGAGTTAGCCCTTGAAGCCCCAAAAAAAATGTTGCACAAATTTTCCTTTTCCAAACTGTGCACATGTTATAAAAAACAAGTCAGATC
>JAFSSK010000118.1 GCA_017451045.1 Clostridia bacterium | reverse complement strand
CGTCTCCTCCCATGACTGAAGTCACGGGTGTCCGTCGGTAATTTCATGATCAGAAAGAACAGACTGAAAAACATAGGCAGGAACATTGGACATCAGATCGGTCGTTTCCTTTCCATCCTGTTCATCGTCGCGCTGGGCGCAGGATTCATGGCGGGACTTGCCGCCACATCCGAGGACATGTATGACACGGCGGACGGGTATATGGACGAATACGGATGGTACGATCTGCATGTGAAATGCCCGATCGGCTTTTCCCGGGAGGATATCGCGGCCGTTTCGTCGCTGGACTTCGTGGAGAATGTGCAGCAGGCAAACGTGCTCGACCTTGTTCTCCAGCGGCCGGACGGGACGACCCAGACTGGGCGCATATACAGCATGGATCTAACCGGTTCGGACGGGTTGAACCGTTTCGAACTGACACAGGGCAGGCTTCCGGAAAACAGCGGCGAGTGCGTATTGCAGTCCGTCCTTGCGCAGTATATGGACAACGCGCCCGCCATCGGGGAGGAGCTGACGGTTTCAAAAGACAATCAGGGGTATGAAACGATCCTGAGCACGGTCGCCACGGATAAGCTCGTGGTGGTCGGGTATGTATCCTCACCCATGTGTCTCGGCGTCCAGGGGGACAGGACGACGAGCGGCGACGGGACCGTCAACCTGCACATCTATACGACGTCTGCCTGGATCCCGAACGACGAGCCGACGGATCTTTACCTGTCGCTGTCCGGCGCCCGGGTAATCAATACGTTTTCACAGGCATACGACGATATGAGCCTTGAGGCCGAACAGGAACTCAAGGACGTAGGATCGGAACGGGTCGTCCTGCAGGCACAAGCGTATCTGCAGAAGGCAGACAAAGGCGCTGAAGGGCTTCAGATGCTCGGACAGGCCGTTCGGAGCGTAAGCAGCCTGTTCGCGTCCGCACAGGGCGATATCGACCTGCGCGCAGAACAGCTTGCCTTGGCAGCCTCCGCGCTTGACGACGGGTCTGAAAAGGGTCGCCGCGCGGCAGAACTGCTTGCGAAGGAAAAGACCGCTCTTGAGAGCATGACGGCAGAGAAGATGCTCGAAGAGGCAGACGCGGCAGCCGCCGCCATGGACGCGGAAGCACAAAAGATGCGTACTGACGCGCAGGCGGTAAAAAAAGTCTCCTGGCTCGTCATGAGCCGGAGCGACAGCGTGGGATTCTCGTCCTACCGGGAAAACGTAAAGAAAGTCTCTGCGCTCGCCGTGATCTTCCCGGTGTTCTTCTTCGCGGTGGCGCTTCTGGTGGCGCTGACGAGCATGACAAGGCTCGTGGAGGAGAAACGCGGGGAAGCCGGCATACTCAAGGCGCTCGGTATGAGCCACGGCAACATCCTTGCAGAATATATCTTCTTCAGCCTGTCCGCGTCCGTCCTCGGATGCGTGCTGGGCTTTGCCATAGGATTCAGACTCTTCCCGTCATCCATCGCCTCCGCCTACGGGATGCTTTACAGCATGCCGCGGGTTGTAACGCCGGTCCGCTGGAACATCGTGGCGGTCGTGGCGCCGCTCACCGTTACAAGCATCCTTCTGGCAACGGTCCTTGCCTGCTGGGGGACCTTCAAATCCTGTCCGGCAGCGCTCATGATCCCGAAGGCGCCCGCGCCGGGCAAGCGGGTACTCCTGGAAAAGGTGACGCCCGTGTGGCGCAGGCTTTCCTTCCTTCTGAAAGTGACGTTCAGAAATCTTTTCCGCTACCGCAAGCGCTTCCTTATGACCGTGATCGGCGTGGCAGGATGCACGGCGCTCCTTCTGACAGGATTCGGCCTGCGTGATTCCATCCATGACATCGTGCACAAGCAGTTCGACGAACTGTTCCATTTCGACCTGACCATCACGCTGCGGGACGGCGAGAGGATAGCAACGGACGAAAGCCTTACGGCCTATCTTTCGGATACCGCCCGCTTCGAAGAATTCACTGTTCTGTCCCAAAGTTCCGGCAGCGCAAGCGTTAAGAAGGCCTCCGGAAGCGTGAATATCCTTGTGCCGAAGGACGTGGAAAAGTTCGGTGATTTCGTAACGCTGCGCACCTATAAAAAGAACGAGCCGCTCACATTGACTGACGGCGGCATGATCCTGACAAAGAAACTGAGCGAGACACTGGGGCTTAGTCCCGGCGACACCGTGACGCTTGAAAACGCGGACGGGCTGACGGGGGATGCCGTCGTGACGGGCATTGCCGAAAGCTACCTTTACAACTGCGCGTTCCTGACCCCGGATGGGTACCGGTCCGTATTCGGAGAGGATCCCGGCTATACGTCCGTTTACTGCATATGCGCCGAAGGCGTGAACGGCTCGGACGAGGTCAGTACCGCCATGGCGTATGACAGCATCCTGTTCGCTTCGTCCACCTCATCCGTCGGCAAGACGTTCAACGACAACCTGGCGAGCATCAACGGGGTCATTTGGGTACTGATCCTGTCCGCGGGACTGCTCTGCGTCGTCGTTCTGTACAACCTGATCTCGGTAAACATCGAGGAGCGCAGGCGGGAACTGGCCACGCTTCGCGTCCTCGGGTTCTACGTGCGGGAAACGGAATGGTATATCTTCCGCGAGACGAACTTCCTGTCCGTTATCGGGGGCCTGGTCGGGCTCGTGGCAGGGGTGTTTTTGCACCGGTACGTGGTGCGTACGGTGGAGATCGACGCCGTGATGTTCGGCCGCGATATCTATTTCCCCAGCTACTTATACGCGATCGGCGTGACGATGCTGTTCACGCTGGCAGTGAACTTCCTCATGCGGCGGAAGATCCGCAAGACGGACATGGTGGAATCCATGAAGGCAAACGACTGACAGAGCATGAAAAAAGCATTCGGTGAAATCGAATATGAACTGGTGCGGACCGGCACGTCCAGACTTTCCCTCAAGGTAGACCGGGACGGGAACGTCACCGTGCGCGCGCCCCGCGGTATGGATATATCCGTGATCGAAAACTTCCTCTCCAGACACAGAGAAAAAGTCAATGAAATGGTCTCGACTGCTCGGGAAGGGAAAAGTTTGCGCCTTTCGAAAGAGGAGATGGACGCGCTTGTGAAGAAGGCAAGGAAGGTGTTCCCGGAACGGGTGGAATACTGGCGCCTCATGATGGGCGGGATCGCGATAGGAAAGGTCACCGTCCGCAGCCAGCTGAGCCGATGGGGGAGCTGTTCGCAGAACGGGAACATCAGTCTGAACGCGCTGCTGGTCGAAGCGCCCCCGCGCGTGCTGGACTACGTGATCGTCCACGAACTGGCCCACAGACTGCAGATGAATCATTCGAAGGCGTTCTGGAGCGTCGTGCAGCAGTACTGCGACGATTACAAGGAATGCAGGAAATGGCTGAGGGAAAACGGCGGAAGGCTGATGGCGCTGAATCCGCGCTGAACGTTATCTGCTGCGCAGAGCCTTGACAGCATGGCATAATTGTGCCACAATAATGGCACGTGCAAGGAGGTGGTCCTGATGCCGAAAATCATTCCCATTCAAGATTTGCGTGACACAACAAAGATATCTGAAATGTGCAACGCTTCCGACGAACCGATCTTTGTGACGAAAAACGGCTACGGCAATCTGGTCATCATGAGCATTTCAGTGTATGAGCAGAAATTAGCCCGTGCCGATATGAACGCCAAGGTCATGGAAGGGAAAGCCCAGGCTGACAGCGGCGATCTGGTTGAGGGGAAAGCCGCCCTCACTGAACTTCGAATGAAGCATACCAAGTAAATTCATCTTTGCTACTGAAGCACCCCGCAGAACGGTTCTGCGGGGTGCTTTCGCATGTGTGCCCGCCATGGGCAATAACTTGGTGGTGAAAGTCCACTACGCGCTCGGTAGCAGGAAGCGTTAGCCGAAGGCAAGGGTGTCCGTCGCGAGGCGGAATCTGAAGGAAGCCGGATTGAGGGATGAGAAGTTCCCG
>JAFSSK010000117.1 GCA_017451045.1 Clostridia bacterium | reverse complement strand
GGTGCCGGAGGAACGCTCCAGCGAGCTGCCGGCTTCCGGGACCTGCGAGGTTACGTAGGAACCGTCGCCGATGATCTCGTACGAAAGGCCGTATGTATCAAGATAGGCTCCGACCTGCCCCACAGACCAGTAGATGCAGGAAGGAACGGATGTTGTCAGTTTTTCAAGTTCGCTGTCCGTGTATTCGGCCTCGACGCCGAGATACGGAAGGATGGCTTCCAGGACGTGCGAAACGTATGGTGCCGCGACGGTGCTGCCGTAGAGGTTCCCTTTCGTGGGCTCGTCCACAAGGATCAGGATCGCGTACTGCGGATCGTCCGCGGGCGCGAAAGCCACACAGGAGCAGATGTAGGCGTCTTCCTTGTCTCCGATCTTTTCGGACGTACCCGTCTTGGCCGCCACGCGGTAGCCGAGCACGTAGGCGTTTTTGGCGCCGCCGTTTCCGGAAACTCCCTCCTCAAGGATATTCGCGATCGTCTTGCAGGTCTCTTGAGACACGACCTGGCGCTTGACGCGGCCGTCGAAGGACCATACCGTGTTGCCTGCCCCGTCCGTCATGGAACTGACCAGGTGCGGCGTGACGAGATATCCGCCGTTGGCGACAGCGGCCACTGCCGTGATCTGCTCGATCGGCGTGACCTTGAAGTTCTGCCCGAACGAAGAGGTCGCGAGATTCAGCTCCGTAAAGTTGTCTTTCTGATAGAATATCCCTTCGGCCTCGCCAGGCAGGTCGATGCCCGTCTTTTCGAGGTAGCCGAATGATGAGAAATAGTCGTAAAAAGTGTCCGTGCCCACGCGAAGCCCCACCTGCATCAGCACCGGGTTGCAGGACTGCTGGATGCCTTGCGCGAACGTAAGGTGTCCGTGTCCGTGCGTCTCGTGGCAGTGGATGGTGATCCCCTTCACCGTATAGTACCCGGGGCACCAGAAGTTTTCGTCGACGGTGACCTGCTTTTCCTCCAGCCCCATCGAGGCCGTGATGATCTTGAAGGTCGATCCCGGGATATAGGGCTCCGTGATGGCCTTGTCGGACCACATTTCGGTCAGGATCTGCCCGTAAAGGTCCGCATATTCTTCGCTTTCCTGTGAAAGTCCGCTCAGATCCAGTTTTTCCTGGCTCTGTTCGTCTAGCGTGCGCGGATCGTTCAGATCGTACGGCGGATAGACCGCAATGGCTTTGATCGAGCCGTCCCGGACATCCATGACGATGCCGGCGGCTCTGTTCTGCGCTTCGGAGTTCTCATAGGCGGCCTTCAGCTGCTCCTCCAGCACGGACTGGATGTATACGTCGAGCGACGTGCAGAGGTTGTAACCGTCCTGCGGCTCCACGTACTGCGAGTATCCGGACTGCAGGCTCCTGCCTTTCGCGTCCGTCGCCGTGATATATTTCCCTTCCGTTCCGGTCAGCTGTTCCTGGTAGTAGGCTTCGAGGCCGTAAAGGCCCTGCCCGGTCCCGTTCGTGAAGCCTAAAACGTGGCAGGCAAGCGATCCGTACGGATAGTACCTCGTCGTCGTCGCTTCAAGATAAATCATGCGGGAGAGACCGTATTCCGAGATCAGCGCCCGCACATTTTCCGCATCCTCCTTGGAGACAGAACGGGCTATGGTGCGGTCCAGATACCGCTCAAGGGATGCTTGTTCGATCACGAAATCGTAGCTGACATCCAGCACTTCGGACAGCTTCTGCGCGATGAGTTCCGCGTAGTTCATGGACTGATCGATCAGTTCGTCCTGCGCCGCCTTTATGTCCCGTGGAGAGATAAAAACGCGATAAGTCGTCACATTCGTAGCCAATGTGACGCCATTCGCATCAAATATGTCGCCGCGCTGCGCGTCGACAGACGTCTCGTAAGTCGTCTGCCCCGCCACTTTGGCGCGGTATTTTTCATAATCTACTGTCTGAATGAACAGGATACGGATGAGAAGTCCCGTCAGCGCAGCGAGCAGGACAGCGCCACAGATCACGGCGCGCCGGTACATTTTCGTTCTCATCAGCTTTTTGCCGCTCAGTTGCTCTTACGGCTCAGCGAACTCAGATAATCGCCTATCCCGGAGGCTGCGGACTGATCGGAGTAGGAACCGATCTCCATATTCGCACTGATGCTCAGATACTTCTTGGTGATATATTCTTCGTTGATCATGCCGTACTCGTTGATCGCGGTCTCGCGGATGTGCAGCAGGTTGACGGAATTCTCCAGATCCTGCTCCATCTCAGTTGCCTTCGCGGAGAGCGCGTTCACCTGCGTGTTCAGGTAGTTGACGTCCCTTCTGGCCGTCGCCGTCATGGCGGACGAGGTAACGATCAGCAAAAGCGACACTGCGATGGTGACAAGGCACGTCGTGATCGCTGCGGGCATGCGCACTTTCTTTCCGTCTGACTTGTATTCCTTGGGAGACGGGAACCATGACAGTATCCAGTTCTTGACGCGGTTCAGCCTGGTTTTCCCGGTGCCGTTCGCGTTCTCATCGGCTGCGCTGTTCTGTTCAGTCGACACTTCATCCAGCGTCAGTACGCCGTTGTTCATCTCAGCTGCTGTCATGTTCTTTTCCCCCATTTATATTTTTTCGACGATGCGAAGCTTCGCGCTTCTTGCCCGCGCGTTGATCTGCAGTTCCTCCGCGCCGGGCAGTACCGGCTTACGGCTGATCCAGCGGACGACCGGTTTTCGACCGCATACGCAGACCGGCAGGCTTTTCGGACAGGTGCAACCTGTCGCCAGGTCGTCAAAGACCTGTTTGACTTTTTTCTCCTCCAGTGAATGGAACGTCAGTACGCAGATGCGTCCGCCCGGACGCAAGAGCTTCACGGCCGACCGCAGGGCAGGCTCGATGACGTCCAGTTCCCTGTTGACCTCGATCCTGATCGCCTGAAACGATCGTTTGGCCGGATGATGCCCGGTCTCTCTGCTCTGAGCCGGCATGACTTCCCTGATCAGCCCGCTCAGCTGCCCCGTCGTATCGATCGGTTGCTTCTGCCGTTGCTGCACGATCCTGTGTGCGATCCTTCCGGCGTATCTTTCCTCGCCGTATTCCCACAGGATCCTTTTGTGTTCCTCCTCGGAATAGGTGTTGACCACGTCCCACG
>JAFSSK010000116.1 GCA_017451045.1 Clostridia bacterium | reverse complement strand
GTTGGGCATCAACCCCAACACGATCCAGAAATCCTATCTGGAACTTGCCAGGCGCGGTGTGCTTCAGTCAGCGCAAGGAAGTGGATACTATGTTTCAGAAGATGCTTTGGAGAATCTGCGTGAAGCCAGAAGCAAACGCCTTGCGGATATCGCGAAACTGACACAGGAACTAGCCAGCGCCGGCATCTCACTGGAAATGATCCTGAAAACGGTCAAGGAAGCGTTTGCAGATCATGACATAAGAGGAAACTGATATGATAATTGCTGATAATGTTACGATGAAATTCGACAAGTTCATCGCATTGAATCATATGAGCTGCAAGATCCCGGAAGGATGTATTTACGGACTTGTCGGAAGCAACGGCGCCGGAAAATCAACATTCTTGCGTCTGATCAGCGGTGTCTTCCGCCCGAGTAGCGGAACGATTACACTCGACGACGATCCGCTGTATGAGAACCCTGCAGCCAAATCGAAAATGGCATTCGTTCCGGATGATCTGTATTTTCTTCCGCAGGCAAACATGAAGAAAATGGCGGACTTCTACCATGCCATCTATCCGAATTTCAGTATGGACCGTTTCCGAGAACTGGTAGCAGTCTTCAAACTGAATCCGGAAGCAAACCTGAATACTTTCTCGAAGGGCATGAAACGGCAGGCGGCCACGATCCTGGCGTTAGCCACTCTTCCGAAATACCTGTATTTCGACGAAACGTTCGACGGCCTTGATCCCGTGATGCGGAACGTTGTCAAGCAGGTCATCTACAACGACGTCCTGGAACGTCAGACAACGACGATTATCACGTCCCACTCGCTGCGTGAGCTTGAGGACACCTGTGATCAGCTGGCTCTCCTCCACAAAGGCGGCGTCGTATTCGAAAGCGATATTCAGAATCTCAAGACATCCATGTACACAGTGCAGATCGCGTTCGCCAATCCTTTTGACAGGCATGTATTCGAGGACAGGGGAATTGAACTCGTCTCCTACTCGCAGTTGGGTTCTGTCTGTACGTTCATCACCAAAAGCGATAAAGAGAACACAGTCAGTACGCTGCGCGAACTGAATCCGCTTCTTCTGGATGTCCTCCCGCTCAGTCTCGAGGAAGTATTCGTTTATGAAATGGAAGCCCTCGGATATGCCTTCAAGGATATCGTAGAATGAGGAGGACGACATCATGAATAAATTCTTCAATCCAAAGATATACCTGGAAGGAATCAAAAAGATAAAAGTCACCGGGATCGCCTGTTCGATCATCATCATCGTTCTCAACGCGATCGTCCCGATCATTTACGGTATCGCGAACTTCAGGAATACGATATCGATTATTTCCGCAGACAAGTTCGCCTATCCGATGGCTTTGATTATGTTCCTGGCCCCTTTGTTCGTGTTGAATATGTTCTCGTTTTTGAATAAGCGGAACGAATCCGATTTCTACCATGCAATCCCGTACACGCGGATATGCGTTTATGTGAGTTTCATGGCAGCGATCCTCACATGGATCTGGGGTATCATCCTTGTTTCATGCGCCGTGACGACGTTGCTCTGGCAGGTATTCCCGAACGTCCAGCTCGGATTCTCGGCTCTGTGGATTATCCCGGTATCCTACATACTTGTCACGACGTTCATCGTATCCATCATGACATTCTCCATGATGTTGACGGGAACGACGTTCACGAACCTGTGCACGGCGGCGCTTTCGATGTTTTTGACAAGAGCTGTCGGCATGATGGTGACAAGCTGCATGTCCACGGCCGTTTGGGCATTCGACATCAACTATTCGACAGGCGCGTTCTTCTCAATCGATTTCTTCCTGCCTTATGCGATCCTGAAGATGCTTTTCATGGGAGATGTTTCAAATCTTCTGTCTCAGCAAGCCCTTTATATCTGGACGGCTTGCATCACCGTCGTGATGCTTGGTATAAGCGGATTTCTTTACTGGCGAAGGCGTTCCGAGATCGCGGGGATGACGGCTACGAGCCCTGTGATGCATCACGTTATCAGATGCCTTATCACGCTGCCTTTCGCGCTGATCCTGACATCCTACCTGATCAGTTCCGCTTATTCACGGTCTAATATCGATTCGACGGTATTTATCCTTCTGACAGTCCTTACGCTGCTCGTTTATTTCATTTACGAGCTTGTCAGTACAAAAAGTTGGCGCAAGATGCTGAGAAGTACACCGCTGCTTCTGACTGTCGTGGCGGGATGTCTCATCTTTACGGCCGGCATCAATATCTCCTACCAGATGATCGTCAACGACACGCCTGATCCCGAGGATATCAAGAGCATCAGAATCTATAACGACGCGTCGGACAACACGTATGAGGATCTTACGACGAGATACTCCTGGATCTCGAACGACGAAGCAATCACGATCGCTGCCAATGGTCTGAAAAAAGCCATGGAAAGCGTCAAGGACGGGAAGCGCTACTGGAACATATACGACGACTATCAGACGATCGACGTAGCTTTCAAGACCGCTGGCGGACGCGTGCTAGGCAGAAAGGTCCTGCTGAAGCGTGAGGATGCCGGAAGACTGTATCAGCTCTGCGAAGCGGCTGTGACGGATTCTTCCTATTACAGCGTCCTCCCGGATATGTCGGAGATAAACGATATCATTGTGAACGTCCAGTCTTTCGAAAACTCTTTCCCGGACGATAAACGCACGGTTTGGCTTGTATTCACAGAAGAGTACAAGACGCTTACGCTGGAGCAAAAGATGCTCGTGAAGACGACTCCAATGAAAGTCCCGCGCGCCTATGCGGGATCTGGCAGCGAAGCCTATATCTATTTATCCGTCTCCGGCGTTTATAACGGAGATTACTTTTCCAGTCTTTATACGGTCCCTGACTGTATGCCGAAGACCCAGAAAGCGATAAGGGATCTGTATTTCAACTATTCCAATGAGAAAGAGATAGCAGAGATCCTCGCAATCGAAGACAGCGAGCAAGTTACAAGCATTCGATTCACCTGCATCTCATCGGAATTCGGTACCGTCTGGGAATCGCTGGACCTCAGCGTCCTGCCGCAGAGTACGCAGGACAGACTGATCGGCGAAATCAAAGCCGAAAAACCTACTGACGGGACGGCGGAAAACCTGACGGAAATGGTCTTCATCTATATGGACGGAGATTACTATGAAAGCGTTACAGTCTACTTTACAATGTCGCGGGATCTGCTAACTGAACTGATGCCGTACGGCGGATATTAAACAGGAAATGAGGAAGTCTTTGTCATGAGCTGGTTAGATTATGTGAATCTGGGGATCGCAATCATCTTTTTTCTGTGCTATTCCTATCAGATCGTCTATCTTATCCTGTCATTATTCAAAAAACCCATTCAGTATCCTGACGCGCCGAAGGACAAGAAATATGCGATCCTGATCTCCGCAAGGAACGAGGAAGACGTCATCGGATATCTTCTGGACAGCATCAACGAGCAGGATTATCCTAAAGAACAGATCACCGCCTTTGTCTGTGCGGACAACTGCACGGACAAGACTGCAAAAGTCGCAAAGGAGCACGGCGCCCATGTGTATGAGCGGTTCAATCAGACATATGTTGGAAAGGGATACGCGCTCAATTACATGACACACATGATTTGGGAGGAATTCGGTCAGGACGCGTTCGATGCGTATATCGTCATTGACGCGGACAATCTGCTGATGCCCAATTATGTGACCGAAATGAACAAGTGTTTCAGCGCGGGGAATCCTCTTGTGACAGGCTACAGGAATACGAAAAACTACGGGGACAACTGGGTCGCGGCTGGTTCTGGCCTTTGGTTTTTGCATGAGGCGAGACAGCTCAATATCGTCAGAAGCAGGCTGGGGCTCAGCTGCGCTGTTTCCGGCACCGGTTTCATGGTGGCAAAAGAGATCTTGAAACGGAATGACGGCTGGAAGCATTATCTTCTGACCGAAGACGTTGAATTCTCCATAGACTGCATCATGAGAGGCGAGAAGATCGCTTACTGCCACAGTGCCATGCTCTTTGACGAGCAGCCTGTGAAATTCAAGCAGTCTTTCAGGCAGCGTCTGCGCTGGTCAAAAGGATTTCTGCAGATCCAGCAGTATTATCTGCCGCAGATCATCAAAAGCATTTTCGGCAAAGGCGGTTTTTCGTCCTTCGACATCTTGATGAATCTGGCGCCCGCCTACCTTTTGACGACCGTTTCGATCGTCTGTAACGTCGTCGGCATCATCCTGGCGCTGATAGTCGACCAGATGGGAACGCTTCTCATCCTTCGCAGTATCGCGCAGTTCCTCTTCAGCCTTTACTGGTTCGCATTCGTTTTCGGCACGCTCTGCGTCGCATTCGAATGGAAAAACATCCAGGCGTCAAAAGGCAAAAAGATCTGGTCGTGTTTCACTTTCCCGGTCTATATGCTGACATATATTCCGATTTCATTCGTGGCGATTTTCAAAAAAGTCAGCTGGAAGCCGATCGTTCACACGAGATCCTACAGTCTTAAAACGCTCCAGAACGGTTCTGCGCCCGTCAAAAAGAAAGAAAAGTCCTGATCCTTCGCGGATAGGAAACAGAAGTGGCCGTCAGTCATTCGACTGGCGGCCGGTTTCTTTGTAAACAGTATCAGAGTTTCGAAGACAAACGCTTTGCAATCTCGCGGATGAAGGGAAGCGTATTGACGGTCTTCACTTCGGTTCCGGGCGTTACAAGACTCACAAGGTCTTTCGTCATGATGTGATCATTGAGCGTTTCAAGACTGCTGCTTTCCAATGCGTCAGCGAACATCACAAGATCAGACAGCCCGTCCATTTCACCGCGCTTACGCAATGCTCCGCTCCATGCGAAAATGGTCGCGATCGGATTGGTGGACGTTTCTTCTCCCTGTAAATACCTGTAGTAATGGCGCGTAACAGTCCCGTGCGCCGCCTCGTACTCGTACTGTCCGTACGGGGAAACGAGGACAGAAGTCATCATCGCAAGAGAACCGAACGCGGTCGAGATCATATCGGACATGACGTCTCCGTCATAGTTCTTCAGTGCCCAGATGAAACCGCCTTCAGAGCGTATGATGCGCGCGACGGCGTCGTCGATCAGAGTATAGAAATAGGTAAGGCCCAGGCTGTCGAACTTTTCCTTGTATTCCTTCTCATAAATATCCTGGAAAAGCAGTTTGAATGTCTGGTCATACTGCTTGGAGATCGTGTCTTTCGTGGAAAACCACAGATCCTGCCTGGTATTCAGGGCAAATTCGAAGCAAGAACGCGCAAAGGAAAGGATCGAATCGTCTTTGTTGTACAGCGTCTGCAGAACGCCAGGCCCTTCAAAGTCGAAAACAGTCTGTCGGAACGATTCCTGTCCCTGGCTGTCCGTGAACAGAAGCTCGGCGCGTCCGGGACCGGGAACACGGAATTCTGTGTCTTTATATACGTCGCCGTACGCGTGACGGGCGATGGTGATCGGTTTCTTCCAGTTCCTGACGGCAGGACGGATGGAGTCGATGATGATCGGAGTCCTGAAAACTGTTCCGTCAAGCACGGCACGGATCGTTCCGTTCGGGCTCTTCCACATCTGAGAAAGATTATATTCCTCGACACGCTGCATGTTCGGCGTGATGGTTGCGCATTTGACGCCTACGCCGTATTTTTTGTTGGCGAGCGCCGCGTCCATCGTGACCTGGTCTTTCGTTCTTTCGCGTTCCATAAGACCCAGATCGTAGTATTCGGTCTTGAGTTCCAAGAACGGGAAGAGCAGTTCATCCTTTATCATTTTCCAGATGATCCTGGTCATTTCGTCGCCGTCCATTTCGACAAGCGGTGTCTTCATTTTGATTTTTGCCATGGGTTTCCTCCGTTAAAAAAGACAAAAAGAGCTAGATAAAAAGCAAAAAGTGTATAAAAACAGAGAGATTGATCAGTCTGACGGCTGATGGTTCGCATAGAAATTCATAAGGCACCCGTCAAGCAGAACGGTCCTTTCCTCATCCGTCAACGTGCCGAGGTGAAGAACGATCTCATCTTTACGGCCGTCCTTCCGTATGATCGTCGCTATGACTGATTCGGCTGATCTCTCAACAATCGAGCGGATATTAGGGATGAAGAGATGATCGCCCGCCTCGCAGTCGAACTGGACGTTTTTGTCGATGACGAAAGGAAGGATCCCCCAGTTGATGCAGTTGGAACGGTAGCGTTTTGTCGCGTATTAATAGCAGATATTTGCGCAGCCGCCGAGAACCCGCTGACAGGACGCGGCCTGCTCACGGGCCGAACCGTCTCCTGGCCGGTGGGCGAACAGGCAGGAGCCGAACTGCGTATGCGAAAGCTCGTCAGGAGATATTCCTGCGATCTTCAGGACTTTTGCTAATTCTTCGGGACATTTGCCAGATCTTCGTTCGCCCTCGAGCGCCGCGACTGCCTCACACCTTGAAACATAGTCCGGAACACGCCGTGACAAAGCAAATCTCGAGAGCCTTATGGGATTGGAACGGTAGGATGACGTTTCGCCCGAAGGGATCAGTTCGTCTGTCGTAGTCACGGGGTCGTGGATAACGGCGCAAAGACGCAGCAGAAGATTTTCCTCAAGAGGATACTGCTTCGGCCAGTCAGTGATATTGGGACCCAGGATCAGTTCCTCTTCAGGGACCGGGTTTCCATAGCCGTTATAAACGAGTTTTTCATAGGCTGATCCGTCGAAACGGTATGACTGCGTCACATCCTCGTAATCGACGTCCGTTGCCGCCGTGATGACGCCGTTGTTCGCGGCAGTCGCTGCGATGGATCTCGCGTCCATGAGCGCGACGAAGGAGATCTGTCCCTCGCCCGGTTTTGACCCTTCGCGGTTGGGAAAGTTCCTTGTCGTGTGGCGAAGTGAAAGACCGTTATTGGCTGGCACGTCCCCGGCACCGAAACAAGGGCCGCAGAAGCACGGTTTAATCAACGCGCCGTCCTCCAGAAGGCTGGCGCTAATCCCTTTACGGGTAAGATCTAGTGCTACTGGAAGGCTTGTCGGATACACGGAGAAGGAGAACGAGCCGCCGTCTTTTCTATTGCGCATGATGGAGGCTGCTTCCGCGATGCTTTCAAACATGCCGCCTGAGCAGCCTGCGATGATCCCCTGATCAGCGATCACTTTTCCGTCCTTGCATTTTGAAACCAGATCGGGTGATACGTTTTTGAACATCTCACGCGCCTCTGCCTCGACCTGCTCCAGCAGCTCCTTTGCATGTTCGTTGAAATAGTGGATGGTATATGTGTTTGAGGGGTGGAAGGGAAGCGCAATCATGGATTCGACCTTTGCCAGATCGATCTCGATCATCCCGTCGTAATATGCGCCTTCTTTGGGGCTCAGTTGGCTGTATTCCTGCGCTCTGCCGTGGTTTTCGTAGAATTGTTTTGTCTTTTCGTCCGTGGTCCATATGGAAGAAAGGCATGTCGTTTCCGTCGTCATGACGTCTATGCCGTTCCTGAAATCCATCGAAAGACCTGCAACGCCGGGACCTGCGAATTCAAGGATCTTGTTGTTGACAAATCCGTTTTTAAACGTTGCGCCGACCAGCGCCAGGGCCACATCGTGCGGACCGATGCCTTTCTTGACGGTGCCTGTGAGCCAGACGAGAATGACCTGCGGCGGACGGATATCCCAAGTGCTTTTCAGCAACTGTCTCACCAGTTCCGGACCGCCTTCGCCGACTCCCAGCGTACCGAGAGCGCCGTACCGGGTATGAGAATCTGATCCAAGGATCATTTTACCGCAGCCTGCAAGTTGTTCGCGCGCATAGGAATGGATCACGCTCACGTTCGGCGGAACGAAAATGCCGCCGTATTTTTTAGCCGCAGACAGGCCGAATACATGGTCGTCCTCGTTGATGGTGCCGCCTACAGCGCAAAGGCTGTTGTGACAGTTCGTCATGGCGTAGGGAAGCGGGAATCGTTTCATCCCGCTGGCTCTTGCGGACTGGATGATCCCGACGTAGGTGATGTCGTGTGAAACAAGGGCGTCAAACCTGATCCGCATACCGTCAGATCCGGCGGCAGTATTGTGCTTTTGAAGGATGGAATATGCGATCGTTCCGCTTCTGTCCTGCAATGAGCCGGGAACAGCCTGAACGGGAGAGTTGTTTTTCAATACGACTGGTTTAGCGGTAAGACGGATCATAAAAAAGACTCCTGATAAAATTGCGATTGTGTTGGATATTAAGCGTTTGTACTTTCAAATATCTCGGCATGAAGAGGCTGCGGGATCGTGATGGTGAAGACGGTGCCGACGTCGATCTGGCTCGATACGCTGATCGTGCCATGGCACAGGCTGACAGCTTTCTGCGCGATGGACAGGCCCAAACCGTTTCCTTCTTTCGAATGCGCGGAATCGCCCTGGTAAAAGCGATCATAGATGTGCCCGAGGACCTCTTCGCTCATGCCGCATCCGCAGTCGCCGATCCTGACCTCAACCGAGTCTGCCAGGCGGTGGCAGGAAACGGATAACGTTCCGCCGTCCTTGCTGAATTTGATCGCGTTAGACAACAGATTGATCCAGACGTGGTGGAGCAGTTCTTCGCACGACAGAAGGCTGACTTCGTCCAGATCAAGATACAATTCGAGATTCTTTTCGGTCCATTTCTTTTCAAGAAGCAAAATACAGGAACGTATCTGTTCGGTCAGGTCGTATTCTTTTTCCTCATAAGGGACCTGGGCGTTCTCAAGACTCGTCAGCAGCAGTACGTTCGTGGACATGCTCACAAGTCTTTCCGACTCCTGCGCGATGATGTCTATGTATTCCTTGGCTTTCTCGGGGTCGCTGACGCCGGCCTGCAGCTGTTTGGCGAAACCGCTGATGGAGACGATGGGCGTTTTGAACTCGTGAGAGAAGTTGTTGATGAAATTGCTGCGGAACATCTCCATGTTGGCAAGGTCGCTTGACATCTTCCTGAAACTTTCCGTCAGTTCCGTGACCTCGCTTTCCGAATCGACGTCGGGAAGGTCTACATTGAAATTGCCCTTGGCGATCTCTTTGGTCGCCTGTGTGAGCTTTTCAAGGGGAGACAGGAAGTGTTTGCTGATGAAATAGGAAGCGAACGTACCGACCAGCATGGCTGTCACAAGGATGACGACGCCCAAAAGAACGGGTCGAAGGACAAATATGGGATAGAAATGGAGCCAGTAAAGGAATCCGATCAGCAGCGTTGAGATCGTGCCTGAGAAAAACCAGATCAGCAACACTGCGATCGTCGTTTTGGCTCGTAGGGAGAAACCTCTGCTTTTCATGCTTTTTTCTCAGTGCTTTCTTTGAGGACGGCTTTATACCCAAGTCCCCGTATGGTGACGATCGAAAAATCGGGATTGTCGGCGAATCTTTCGCGGATACGGCCGATATGGACGTCCACGGTCCTCTCGTCGCTTTCTGAATCCATATCCCATATCTCGTCCATCAGTTGGCGCCTGGTAAAGATCTTGTTGGGATAGGAGAGAAGTTTGAACGCAACAAGGAACTCTTTTTGCGGTAGTTCCATCGTCGTGGTGCCGCATGTGACCGTCATGGAGTCATAGTAAAGGGTCGTCGAACCGACGGTCAGCTTATGCTCTGTATTGATCTTGGCGCGTCTTAACAGTGCCGTGACGCGAAGGATCAGTTCTTCATCGTTGAAAGGCTTGACAAGATAATCGTCGGCACCGGCGGAGAACCCGCGTTTCTTGCTGTCGATCGATTCCTTAGCCGTGACCATGAGGATCGGGATCGTGCTCCCGCTGACGCGAAGGATCTCTGCGAATTCGTAGCCGTCCATTTTCGGCATCATGATATCAAGAATGATCAGATCTACCTGCTTGATCTCCATCATGTTCATCGCTTCTTCGCCGTTTGAGCAGAGAAGCGGCTGAAAACCGTTATTGCGGAGTATTGCGTCCATCAGCCGGCGTGTGTTCTGGTCGTCGTCTACGACAAGTATCTGAAACACGGTTCCACCTCCGTTTTTCTAAAAAATATGTTACCCGAAAAATCGAATAACCGATTGATTTTTATCTGAAAACTGCTAAACTATAGTTGAAATCTGATGATAAGGAGTTTTTATGAGTATCATCACACTGCTGGACCGTTCCTCCATCGGAGAGGATCTGGACTATTCCGAACTGGCGAAAGCCGGTGAACTCACTGTTTATGACGCGACAGAGCCGCCAGAACTGGCAGAGCGTCTCAAAGATACTGAGATAGCGATCCTGAACAAGATCAAAATGACAAGGGCAGTCCTGTCTGCGGCCGGGCATCTGAAACTGATCTGCGTTGCTGCGACAGGCTATGACAACGTAGACGTCGGCTGCTGCCGGGAGAGAGGGATCGGCGTGTGCAACGTGGCCGGCTACTCGACAGACAGCGTTGCGCAGATCACTGTATCGATAGCCTTGTACCTGATGTCAAAGATTGGTATTTACAACCGTTTTGTCACAAGCGGTGGCTATTCTGCATCCGGCAAACCGAATTATCTTGCGGTTCCTTACAGAGAACTGGCAGGAAAAACTTGGGGCATCATCGGATACGGCAACATAGGCCGAAAAGTAGCCCAGATCGCCCGCGCGTTCGGCTGCAGGATACTGTCGCTTAAAAAGCATCCGGACGGGAGTGAAGGGGAAACGGATCTTGAAACGCTGTGCCGCGAATCGGACGTCATATCCCTGCACGTCCCGCTGAACAGCGAAACGAGATCTATGATCGACGAATCAATGATAAAGTTGATGAAAAAAGATGTGATCCTTCTGAATCTTGCGCGCGGTGCCGTCATAGACGAATCGGCAGTCGCGAAAGCCGTCCTGGACGGCCGTATCGGCGGATTCGGATGCGATGTATACAGCGTTGAGCCTTACGGAACGGATCATCCGTATTCGTCCATAGAGAAGTTAGAAAACGTTTGTCTCACGCCGCATATCGCCTGGGCAGCTTACGAGGCTAGAGTCCGCTGCCTTACCGAGATCGTTGCCAATATCCGTTCGTTCCAGAACGGGATCCGAAGAAACCGCGTGGATTGATGCCTACTTGCGTTTCACGGAAGAAAGGAACTGCTCCGGTAAATGCTGAAGAGCGGCAGGATTGACCCACTGCGTTCCGACGGATGCCAGGAGAAGGAATCCGTACCGGTCGGTAATGCCGGAAGCGCCGGCGCTTCCGATGATCTGACCCTCTAAGACCGTTTGCCCGATTGTGACGCCGGCAGAGTTCATATGGGCATACCACGTCCTGAGGCCGCAGCCGTGATCGATGACGATGTAGTTGCCAAGATACGAATTGTATCCGATAGCCTGAACGGCTCCGCCGCCAACTGCCTTTACGGGCGTTCCTGAACTGGATGAATAGAACGAGCCGAGGGAAGTGAATGAGAAGTCTCCGCTTGTAAGACGGTCACCGAACTCATAGACCAGGCTGAAAGCAGAGGATTCCGCCGGATCTGCCATAGAAGCCAGGAATGTTCTTCCTGAACTCTGGACCAGCGTTGTCTGGCCAAGAAGCGTGTTCAGTTCTGAGAGGATACTGTCACCGGAAAGGGCTTCTGTCTGCGCCTGCGTATAGTTCATGATACGGTCAGCGGAACTAGATTCAGTGACCTGAACATCATATGTGGCGCTTGATCCGCCGTATGTGAAAGTCAGACTGTAATTGCCCGGTTCAAGTTTGCGGCTGAAAGGAACAAGGCAGATCGTTCCGGATGTGTCTTCATAAAACACAGGGGTCGTGGTGATGTCCGGACTGCTGGTGAACGATACTCTGGAAGGCGTCATGATATTGGTGCCGCGAACGGCCAGAAGACCGCCTGCCTCAACGCTGAGGGAACTGATCTCAAACTGAGCGGGAGCCAGATAGTTCAAGTAGAACGAGTATTCGATCTGACCGACGCTGGCGTCTCCCGTGGATCCCCATTGCGCGCTGAGCTCGACGCGCAGGCGCTCCGTTTCAAGGAGCGTTTCTTCATTGAGTCCGGCTACTGTTCCGTAGTAGATCAGCTCTTCTTCCTCATCATAGATATTGACACTTGTCGCGACAGGCTCGATCGAGAAGTTGAAGGATATCATACCGGCCTGCTCGAAGATCTGCGAATTCTTTTCCTTGAAGGAAAGCGTAACGAATTCATAGGAACCTGCCTGATTCCTGTATGCCCATGTACCGTTCGAAGGCAGGATAACGCTGCCGTCTGCAGTTAAGAGAACAGGAGGGACTGATCCCGGATAGAGCTCGGCCAGATACCCAGAGTTCAGCAAGGCACTTACGTTCGTATCGGAAACGCGGAACAGTCTTCCGGTCTCATCCGAATAGTAGCAGATATACGAATCGTTTTTGGAGATCCAGTAGAGCCGGTAATACATATAACTCGACTTGGCAGAGATCCTGAGGACCATTTGAATTGAACCGTTCAGGTCTTCGGACGCCGCGTTCACGTGTTCCGATGTCGTGACAACGGACGTGATCAGATCGAGCATGGCTTTGTCTTTTTCAGAAACATCTGAAACCGCCTTGGATCCCGTGAACCTTGCATTGTCCACATGAAGACTGTCGTCGATC
Organism: Clostridia bacterium; assembly: GCA_017451045.1. Classification (GTDB taxonomy): domain Bacteria; phylum Bacillota; class Clostridia; order Oscillospirales; family CAG-272; genus UBA1770. The sequence goes on along the minus strand of JAFSSK010000116.1, from coordinate 6,604 downwards.
AGATATGTGTTGTAATACCAGCCTACGAGGAAGATAAGTGAGGGAAGGATCAGGCAGATCACGATGACGATGACCTTCCAGGCCGGGATTCTATCTTTTTTCATGGCGTCTGCCTCCTTTCACTCAAATAAAAATAGATATATGAATTATATCATTTTACAGTCATTCCGTCAAGTTATATATCTAACAATCAATGCTGCACGAACCGCCGATGAGCGAAAAAATCCTTGACATCCCCATGTCCGTGTTATATAATGAAAAAGCTTGCAAAAAGGGCAATTAGCTCAGTTGGTCAGAGCTACCGGCTCATAACCGGTTGGTCCGGGGTTCGAGTCCCTGATTGCCCACCATAGCGTGGATACTAAGAAAGCGTATTCCGTAAAAAGCTCGATTATTTCGGGCTTTTTTGTATAAATATCTGTTTTTTTGATTCTTGACAGTATGCCATCATATAGCAAGCAATTGATTTTAAAGGCAACATTTTTTGAGGATTATCGGCTTATAATCTGTTGATATTTGCAAAAATATAGGTTACAATAGTTTGAAACCTAGAGCTGGAGGAGCATCATGAAGCAGACCGCTACAGAACGAATGAAGGAGATAGAAAGAGCACTTGCCGCGTTGCCGGCCGGATATTTTCGAAAAAGTCCATCAACGGAAAAGACCGCTATTATCTTCAATGGATTGAAAACGGAAAACTGAAAAGCAAGTATATCAAGGCTTCGGAATATGAGATGGTGTCAGGTCAAGTGAAAAAACGCCGGCTTCTGCTGGCAGAACTCAAAGAGCTTAAAGTCGATACTGAAATCGTACGAGAAGAGAAACTGAAGAGAAAAATACAAAGAAGCCTGTCTGGTATTACCGGAACTGTTATGTCGGAAGATAAAGTGGTCGCAACTGTCAAAAACGGTGATATCAGCAGCAGCGACGGGCGGTTGTTACCGCTGTACCTGAAAAGGACAAGGGATGTTGAAGGATGGCTCGCATCCCGCGCTATTGACGAATCCAGGACTAATTCGCGTCTCCTGAAAAAGGCGCTTCGTTTACATACCGCTGACAATGCGCAGACAGCGCTTGCGGTCAACGCAGCCAATCTGACAGACAGATACTGGTTCAAACCTGATGGGTCGACTGCGAAGTACGAAGATGTCGTATTTCGTTAAAACTACTTTGATATGCTGGCCCTTCGCGGAGATCCTGACGGTTTTTCCCATAAGCCTTCGCGCACGCCTGAACTGACGAATACCGGCAGCTTTGAAAAGTGCTGGCGGCTGATCGACGGGGAATGGTGGATTTACAAGAGCGGGAACCAAAACGAGTATTTTTCTGAACTCTTTATCAGCCGTCTAGGTGAAAAACTAGGACTCGACATGGTTCACTATGAGATGGATGACGGATATATTCGTGCAAAGAACTTCGTCAGCGGAAGAGGAGTGAACTTTGAACCTATTTCCTCCATCATGGGCGATAACGACGACTTCGGCGACTGCTTCAGAGCAATCGCGGATATCTCTTCTGAACTTTCAATGCAGAATTTGCAGATCGTCTGGATGGACACTATTTGTTACAACATGGATCGCCACACGGAAAACTTCGGCTTTCTGCGAGATGTCCACACAGGAGAGATCGTTTCCATGGCGCCCAACTATGATAACAATATCGCGCTGATCTCAAGAGGGTATCCTTCAGACGTCAGCAGAAAACACGACGGACTGATCCGTTTCTTCAAAGAGTTCCTGGAGAATAATCCGGATGCTGCTCTTATGTTCAAAGAAATGTTTTTTCCAGTGATTACTGCCGAGATTATCCACGAATGCATAAGTGATATTCCGCTTGAATGTGATGAGGAATATCTTGATAGTTTTATTCTGAACGGGCAGAGGATCGTCAGCGAAATTATACGGAGCTACGATACGCATATGCTTCAGGAAGCGGAAGAATCATTCGATCTGAAGATGTAGCGCGAGAAACGTAAATCCTTGAAATACGAATCATTGGTTCATGTCCTGCACAGTAACTGTAATGCTAATAGTATTGATGAGGTCATCCGGGTTGGAGGCCTCATCTTGTTTTTCAAAAAAGCGTAATTATTGCACTAATAGCAAGTAAAAGTGTCAAAAAACGATTGGATCAGCTATGTCGATTGATATGCGTGCTTTAAAAAGCAACACGAAAGAATGCTGATTGATCCAGGTTCTTTTTATGCTGGAGAAACGTTTAAAAACATATCGACGATTTCGTTTATTCCATTGACTTTTATCTGTAAAAAAATTATAATTAAATCAAAATCATAGAAAGGGTAAAATCAAATGACTGACAACAGAAACGAAATTGATCAACAGTACAAATGGGACCTCAGTGCCATCTATGCTACAGAAGAAGATTTCTGGAAGGACTTCGGCGAAGTCCAGAACCTGATAAGGGATTTCTCCAAACATGAGAAAACGATCATGCAGGGTCCGCAGGAACTGTATGGCGCTCTCGATGACTATTTCGGTGCCCAGAGAAGAATGATGAAACTCTACGAGTACGCATCGAGAAACTATGACGTTGATACTTCAGTGAACAAATACCAGGCAATGGAAGGAAAGGTAGGAGACCTTTTCAACCAGTTCATGGCATCTGCCTATTTCGTTGAGCCCTCAGTTACTAAACTGCCCGATGAGACGATTTCTCAGTGGTTTGATGCCATGCCTGAACTGGCCAGGAAATACAAGCGGAACATCTATATGATGCGTCGCTTCAAGCCCTATATGCTTTCTGATGAGGGCGAGAAACTGATGGCGCAGCTGCAGGCTGCTTCCGGCGCCGCAAGCAATATCCGTTCCATCTTTTCCAATTCCGATATCAGATTCGGGTCGATACGCGACGAAAACGGCAAGAAGGTGGAGATCCGCGACGCTAACTATATTCCTTTCATGATGAGCCAGGACCGACGCGTTCGTAAGGCGGCATTCACAACTCTCTATAAGACATATGCGCAATTCGCGAACACGTACGCGACGATGATGAACGGTGCCGTCAAGGAAACGACCGTCACGACGAAGGTCCGCAATTTCAAGGACAGTCTGACCGCATCCGTCTACCAGGACGAGATCACGCCCGTCATCTACAATACGCTCATTAAAACAGTCCGGAACAACCTGGACAGCCTGTATGAGTACTACGATCTGAAGCGGGAACTCCTTGGCGTCGATAAGCTTCATATGTATGACGTCTATCCGACTATCGTCAAGGAATTCGACAGGCCGTATACCTACGAGGAAGCAGTCGAACTGACGCTCTCCATGGCAAAGATATACGGAGGCGAGTACTACGATACGCTGTCGAAGGGACTCAAGGAAAAAGGCTGGGTCGACGTTTATCCCAACAGGGGCAAACGTACAGGTGCTTACAGTGCAGGTTCCTATGACACGGAGCCTTACATCCTCCTCAATTTCAAGGGTACCTTTGACGACGTATCTACGCTTGCGCATGAGGCAGGCCACTCCATGCATTCCTATTTCTCCAGGACATACAACATGCCTCATCAGTCCGACTATACGCTGTTCGTCGCAGAAGTCGCATCGACCGTCAACGAACTGCTGCTTTCAGAAAAACTGATGGAAAAAGCCTCAAGCGACACCGAGAAGATGTTCCTGCTCAATGAATCGATGGAAAGATTCAAAGGAACGCTTTTCCGTCAGACGATGTTCGCTGAATTCGAAAAAGACATTTACGCGATGGTCGAAAAGGGTGAGATCCTCACGGCTGAGATCCTCAACAAGCATTACTACAAGATCGTTAAGAAGTACTTCGGCCCGCGTGTCGTCTGCGACAAGCAGATCGCCTGCGAATGGATGCGCATCCCGCATTTCTACTACTTCTTCTACGTTTACAAGTATGCCACCTGCATTTCTGCGGCTGCTTCCATCGTACGCAAGATGAAGGAGCAGGGCAAGCCTTACATCGAAAAATACATCCAGTTCCTGAAATGCGGCTCTTCCATGAGCCCGCTGGACAGCCTGAAAGTGGCTGATATCGATCTGTCCGATCCGAAAGTCATCGAAGACGCGATCGACACGTTCAGACAGACTGTCAAGCAGTTCAAGGAACTTGCGCTGAAAAACAAATAATCCTAATACGTTTGAGGAAGGAGGGATTCCATGAAGATCATACACTGCGCAGACCTGCATCTTGATTCTGCAATGGACTCCCGCCTTCCATCTGTTAAGGCAAGGGAGAGAAGAGCGGAGCTGAGAAGAACGTTCTCCAATCTGATCGATTACGCGCTGGCTGACGGTTTTGACGCCGTACTCATCTGCGGCGATCTTTTCGATGAGGAGAAGGTCCCGCAGCCAGCTACTGTCGCGAACATCCTGAAAATGATCGAAAACGCATCTTCCTTGCGCTTTTACTATCTGTGCGGGAATCATGAGGGAACGAGCTGGCTCGATCTGTATCCGACACCGGAAAACCTTCATGTCATCTCTGGCACAGGCTGGACTAGTTTCCGTGAAGAAGACGTCACGATCACAGGCTGTGACATCAGTTCAGGCACGCCTTCATGGGATGAACTGCGACTCGATCCGGACACGTATAATATCGTTATGCTGCACGGGACGGTCGAGGGCGGAAAGCCTGATATCCCGCTGAAAAAACTGGCCGGCCGCAACGTCGATTATCTGGCGCTCGGTCATATCCATTCATTCAAAGACGGAAAACTGGACAAACGCGGCGTTTATGCATACAGCGGATGCCTTGAAGGACGAGGTTTCGACGAGACCGGCGAAAAAGGATTCGTCGTGCTCGATACGAATGTCCCGTCCTACTGTTTCGTCCCTGCCAACGGCAGAAGGATTGCGGTTGTAAAAGTGCCGGTCGACGGATGTGCCGCGCAGACTGAACTCGAGAGCAGGATGAAGGATATAATCAGTACTCTTGACCGCGGTACGATCCTTCGCGTCGTTTTCTGCGGCAGTCTTTCGCAGAGCTGCCAGCTGGATACGGCCGACCTCGAAAGGATCCTGGAGCCCGAATTCTATTATGCCGAAGTAAAAGACGATACCGTCCCCGAGATCCCGCTTTCGGAACTACAGTCGCAGCAGTCTTTAAAAGGCGTATTCGCAAGGCTCGTCATGTCTTCGGACATTTCTGACGATATGAAGGGAAAGGTCATCCAGGTAGGGCTCAAGGCCCTGAGAGGAGAGCGGCCCGAATTATGAAAATACTCGAAATAGATATCATCAATTTCGGCAAGCTCAGCCATTACAACCTGAAACCGTCCGAAGGCCTGCAGGTCATCCTTGAAGAGAACGGATGGGGAAAAACCACGCTGATCCATTTCATCAAAGCGATGTTTTACGGATTCAGCTCCTATAACAATCAGTCTCTCGTTAAAAACGAACGGAAGAGATTCACGCCCTGGAACGGCGGCGTCTGCTCGGGAAGCCTTACCTTTGCCTGTGATGAGGGTACTTACAGGATCGAAAAGTCTTTCGGAGCAAGGGAATCCCTGGACAGAACAGTCGTGAAAGACGTGAATACCGGGCTTGAAACAGACAGGTTCGGAAAAGCGCCCGGCGTGATCCTGTTCGGTCTTGACGCGGACGGATTCGAACGAAGTTTCTGCTATACGAAGAAAGACGTAAGCGACAATTCGTTCGATACGATCTCAGCAAAGCTGAACGAACTGGAGAAAACTGTCTATGACCTGTCTTCTTTCGGGCAGGCTAAGAAACTGCTCGAAGGAGCAAAGACTGAACTTGAGAATAAGCGAGGCAGCGGCCTTCTGAAAAATCTTCAGGCTGAGATAGACGGGCTCGACGCTAAGATCGCAACACTTGAAAGCAGTCTTTATGAACAGCGGAATATTGAAATCAATATCATTCATCTGGACCAGCAGATCGCGGGCAAGGAGAAAGAAAAAGCCGCAGCCGCCTCGGAACTTGAAAAGGCAAAAGAGGAATCGGCCCGCCGGCAGAAACTGCAGCAGCTGTTAAGCAGCCGGGATCTGCTTTTCGAGCAGGAAAGCAAATTGAATACCGATTTAAGGTCTGCGGGAATCGCACTCGGACCAGACAAGGCTGATACGATTAGGGAGGAGATAAGACGGTATGAAGCCGCTTCGCAGCAGAAATCTGCCTGCGATACAGCTGAAAAAGTAGTACGTCTTCACGAACTTGAGACGGTTCTCGCCGATGAAGACGCTGTTTCGAAGGATCTTGAAAAGATAAGTGAACTGCGTAAGGAGATCATCCGGATCGATGCGAAGATCGAATCGATCAACCTTTCCGAACCTGTTTCCGGCCCGGAAGAAACCCGGTCAGCCGAACGTTACGGCAGGCTGATCGAGCTGTGCGAAGAAAGAGAAACCGCAAAAAAACAGTTCCGAGAAAAAGCTGCAGAGGATCAAAAAAAGAAAGATAGGACCGGAATCATCACCAAAAGTGCCGCAATTGCGGCTTTCGCGACGGCAGTCCTGTTCCTGACTGTCTTGAAGGATGCAGTTCCATCCTTTGTCGCGTATGTCCTTTTCGGCGTTTCTATTCTGTCTTTTCTTCTTCCTGTCTTCCTTTTCAGGAAGGGCGGGACAGACGATTCATCCGTTTTAATGCCTTATGAG